>NZ_JADBRP010000002.1:0-516775 GCF_014930695.1 Enterobacter cloacae complex sp. P40C2
TCGTCTTGCGACGTTAAGAATCCATGTCACTTTGAGTGCCCACACAGATTGTCTGATAAATTGTTAAAGAGCAGTGCAACGCGGCTTTCGCTCACCGTTGCGAGGTGGCGTATATTACGCTTTCCTCTTTCAGAGTCAACCCCTTATTTCAGGATTTTTTCTCTTCAACCGACCGGGTTGTTTGTGAAGTGATTCACATCCGCCGTGTCGATGGAGGCGCATTATAGGGAGCCGCCGAGGAATGACAAGCGGAAAAATGCATTTTTATTTCAACCGCTCACCTTTTCACCAAAACGTCTATTTTTGGTGCTTTTTAATCTCTTTTGGCAGCTCTGCCAGGCTTGTAATGACCCAGTCGGCTGCATTTTCCGCTTCCGGGGTGACTGGTTTACCGGTTCGCACTAATACTTTTGTTCCCACGCCCGCCGCCGTTGCTGCCTGCATATCTTCCAGCTTATCGCCGACCATAAAAGACGCGGCCATATCAATGTGCAGAAATTCCTGCGCGGAGATAAGCATGCCCGGATGCGGTTTACGGCAATCACAGGTCTGACGATATGCTTCGACGGTGCCCTGCGGGTGATGCGGACAATAATAGATACCATCAAGATCGACGCCGCGATCGGCCAGAGACCAGTCCATCCATTCCGTTAGCGTCTCGAACTGCGCTTCGGTGAATTTCCCCCGGGCGATACCGGACTGATTGGTTACCACCACCAGCGCATAGCCCATCTCTTTCAGCTGGCGCAGTGCATCTATTACGCCCTCGATAAATTCAAACTCATCAATCTCATGGACGTAGCCGTGATCCACATTAATAGTGCCATCACGATCGAGAAAAATTGCGGGTACAGATTTTGCCACCGGTTTGCTCCTGAAAAAGGCTTGTTCAGCTAGTATCTCATGAATCACGGCGCAATAAAGTGCTCATCGTACAGAGGTGGATTGATTTAGACGTCTGGATGCCTTAACATCCATTTTGTTTACGGTCATTCCCCGTATCTGGCAGAAGAAAATGCCACGGCTAACTTACATACGATAAAAATAATCTAATGATTAAACTTTCCAATATCACCAAAGTGTTCCAGCAGGGGAACCGAACCATTCAGGCGCTGAACAACGTCAGCCTGCATGTTCCTGCTGGTCAGATTTATGGCGTCATTGGCGCATCGGGTGCAGGTAAAAGTACGCTGATCCGTTGTGTTAACCTGCTTGAGCGCCCAACCCAGGGCAGCGTTGAAGTTGGCGGCCAGGAGCTTACTGCTCTCTCAGAAAAAGAACTCACCAAAGCGCGTCGTCAGATCGGCATGATTTTCCAGCACTTTAACCTGCTGGCCTCACGTACCGTTTTCGGCAACGTTGCTTTACCGCTGGAGCTGGACAACACGCCGAAGGAAGAAATTACGCGTCGCGTCACCGAACTGCTGGACCTGGTTGGTCTGGGCGATAAGCATGACAGCTATCCGGCCAATCTCTCCGGCGGGCAAAAGCAGCGTGTAGCAATAGCTCGCGCGCTGGCAAGCAATCCAAAAGTGCTGCTGTGCGATGAAGCCACCAGCGCATTAGATCCGGCTACCACGCGTTCTATTCTGGAGCTGCTGAAAGACATTAACCGTCGTCTGGGCCTGACTATCCTCCTTATTACGCACGAAATGGACGTGGTGAAACGTATTTGTGACTGCGTGGCAGTCATCAGCAACGGTGAGCTGATTGAGCAGGATACGGTAAGCGAAGTGTTCTCCCATCCGAAGACGCCGCTGGCTCAGCAGTTCATCCAGTCCACGCTTCATCTGGATATTCCGGAAGATTATCTGGAACGACTGAAAACAGAAGCCGTTGCAGACAGCGTTCCAATGCTGCGCATGGAGTTTACGGGTCAGTCCGTTGACGCACCGCTGCTTTCCGAAACCGCGCGTCGCTTTAACGTTAATAACAACATTATTAGCGCGCAGATGGATTACGCCGGTGGCGTGAAGTTCGGCATTATGCTGACGGAAATGCACGGCACACAGGAAGAAACCCAGGCGGCAATTGCCTGGCTGCAGGAACATCACGTAAAAGTAGAGGTACTGGGTTATGTCTGAGCCGATGATGTGGCTACTGGTTCGCGGCGTTTGGGAAACGCTGGCTATGACCTTCGTATCGGGCTTTTTTGGCTTTGTCATTGGGCTACCGGTCGGCGTGCTGCTGTACGTCACGCGCCCGGGTCAGATTATTGAAAACGCGAAGCTGTATCGCACGCTCTCTGCGCTGGTGAACATCTTCCGTTCTATCCCGTTCATTATTCTGCTGGTGTGGATGATTCCGTTTACCCGCGTGATCGTCGGTACGTCGATAGGTCTTCAGGCAGCAATTGTTCCATTGACCGTAGGCGCTGCGCCGTTTATCGCCCGTATGGTGGAAAACGCCCTGCTGGAAATCCCAACGGGTCTGATTGAAGCCTCCCGAGCCATGGGTGCGACGCCGATGCAAATCGTGCGCAAAGTACTGCTGCCTGAAGCGCTGCCAGGGCTGGTGAACGCGGCGACCATTACGCTTATCACGCTTGTCGGTTATTCCGCGATGGGTGGTGCCGTAGGTGCAGGCGGTTTAGGCCAGATTGGCTACCAGTACGGTTATATTGGCTATAACGCTACCGTTATGAATACCGTTCTGGTATTGCTGGTTGTGCTGGTTTACTTAATCCAATTCTCTGGCGATCGTATCGTCCGGGCTGTTACGCATAAATAACGTTACAAACAACACAAACTCGACGAGTTAAGGAAAAAACATGGCGTTTAAATTTAAGACCTTTGCAGCAGTAGGCGCACTGATTGGCTCTCTGGCACTGGTGGGTTGCGGTCAGGACGAGAAAGATCCCAACCACATCAAAGTAGGCGTTATCGTCGGTGCTGAACAGCAGGTCGCAGAAGCCGCGCAGAAAATCGCAAAAGAGAAATATGGCCTGGACGTTGAGCTGGTCACCTTCAACGATTACGTTCTGCCGAACGAAGCGCTGAGCAAAGGCGATATTGACGCCAACGCCTTCCAGCACAAACCGTATCTGGATCAGCAGATCAAGGATCGCGGCTACAAGCTGGTTGCTGTCGGGAATACCTTCGTTTATCCAATTGCCGGTTACTCCAAGAAAATTAAATCTCTGGATGAACTTCAGCCGGGTTCACAGGTTGCCGTCCCTAACGACCCAACCAACCTTGGCCGCTCGCTGCTGCTGCTGCAGAAAGTGGGCCTGATTAAGCTGAAAGAAGGTGTTGGCCTGCTGCCGACCGTTCTGGACGTGACCGAAAACCCGAAAAATCTGAAAATTGTTGAACTGGAAGCCCCTCAGCTGCCACGTTCACTGGACGATGCACAGATCGCGCTGGCCGTTATCAACACCACCTACGCCAGCCAGATCGGCCTGACGCCGGCGAAGGATGGTATCTTCGTTGAAGACAAAGACTCCCCGTACGTCAACCTGATCGTGACTCGCGAAGACAACAAAGACGCGGAAAACGTGAAGAAATTCCTGCAGGCGTATCAGTCTGAAGAAGTTTACCAGGAAGCCAACAAGGTGTTTAACGGCGGCGCGGTTAAAGGCTGGTAATCTCACCTCAGTGTAATATCATCAAGACGGGCATTTGCCCGTCTTGTCATTTGTGCGGTCAACTGCTTCAATATCTGACGTTTTGATTATCCACTGAGGAATTATTATGCGTGCTTTACCGATCTGTCTTTTAGCACTGATGCTGAGCGGCTGTTCTATGCTAAGCAGATCTCCTGTTGAACCCGTTCAAAGCACTGCAACCCCGCCAAAAGCGGAGCCAGCAAAACCGAAAGCGCCTCGCGCTGCGCCGGTACGTATTATTACGAAAGCCGACGAGCTGGTCGGTAAGCCATTCCGTGAGCTGGGTGAAGTGAGTGGCGAATCCTGCCAGGCAACGAACCAGGACTCTCCACCGAATATCCCAACAGCCCGCAAGCGTATGCAGATTAACGCGTCAAAAATGAAAGCCAACGCGGTGCTGCTGCACAGCTGCGAAGTGACCAGCGGTACGCCAGGCTGCTACCGTCAGGCGGTATGTATCGGTTCTGCGCTTAATATTACGGCGAAATGAGTTCGTTTCAGTTTGAGCAGATAGGCGTTATCCGCTCCCCTTATAAAGAGAAGTTCGCCGTGCCGCGTCAGCCTGGTCTGGTCATCAACGGCGGCGGCGAGCTTCATCTTGTCGCGCCCTATAATCAGGCCGATGCGGTACGCGGGCTTGAGGCGTTCAGTCATTTATGGGTGGTCTTTGTGTTTCACCAGACCATGGAAGGCGGCTGGCGTCCCACGGTGCGTCCTCCGCGTCTGGGCGGTAATGCCAGAATGGGTGTATTTGCCACCCGCTCCACCTTCCGCCCTAACCCGATTGGAATGTCGCTGGTCGAACTGAAAGGCATACGCTGTCAGAAAGATCGGGTGATTCTGGAGTTAGGTAGCCTTGACCTGGTTGATGGCACGCCGGTCATTGATATCAAGCCTTACCTGCCCTTTGCCGAAGCGCTGCCGGAGGCCAGGGCAAGCTACGCGCAGGAAGCGCCGCAGGCAGATATGCCGGTTCACTTCACGCCAGAAATAACGACCCAAATCGGCCAGCTGGAAAAACGCTATCCTCGTCTTCGTGACTTCATTACCGAAGTGCTGGCGCAGGACCCCCGTCCCGCCTATCGCAAAGAAGAGGAGACCGGAAAAACGTATGCGGTCTGGCTGCTGGACTTTAACGTGCGCTGGCGCGTGACTGCGGCGGGTTTTGAAGTGTTTGCCCTGGAACCCAGGTAATTTTGTTCTCCTCTCTTTTGGCATCTTTGCCACACTGGTAAACTAAACCACTTTTTTTGTGTCAGGCTGGTGTTTCAGCCTGTTCCAATCGTCGAAATGGAACCGTAACAACATGCGTACTAGCCAATATCTGCTCTCCACTCTGAAGGAGACACCTGCCGACGCCGAAGTGATCAGCCACCAGCTGATGCTTCGCGCCGGGATGATCCGCAAGCTGGCCTCCGGGTTATATACCTGGCTGCCGACCGGCGTGCGCGTCCTGAAAAAAGTCGAAAACATCGTGCGTGAAGAGATGAACAACGCCGGTGCTATCGAGGTGTTAATGCCGGTTGTTCAGCCCTCTGAACTGTGGCAGGAGAGCGGTCGCTGGGAGCAGTACGGTCCTGAGCTGCTGCGTATTGCCGATCGTGGCGATCGTCCCTTTGTTCTCGGCCCTACGCATGAAGAAGTGATCACCGACCTGATCCGTAACGAGCTGAGCTCTTACAAACAGCTGCCGCTGAACTTCTTCCAGATCCAGACCAAGTTCCGTGACGAAGTGCGCCCACGCTTCGGCGTCATGCGTTCTCGCGAATTTCTGATGAAAGATGCCTACTCTTTCCATACGTCTCAGGAATCTCTGCAGGAGACCTACGACAAAATGTACGAGGCTTACAGCAAAATCTTCTCCCGCATGGGCCTGGATTTCCGTGCTGTACAGGCTGATACCGGCTCTATCGGCGGTAGCGCCTCGCATGAATTCCAGGTTCTGGCGCAGAGCGGTGAGGACGATGTGATCTTCTCTGACTCCTCTGATTACGCCGCGAACATCGAGTTCGCAGAAGCGCTGGCACCAAAAGCGCCACGTGCTGCGGCAACCGAAGAGATGACGCTGGTTGATACGCCAGACGCGAAAACTATTGCCGAGCTGGTTGAGCAATTCAACCTGCCGGTTGAGAAAACGGTCAAAACCCTGCTGGTGAAATCTGCTGAAGGCAGCGCTTACCCGCTGGTTGCCCTGCTGGTTCGTGGCGATCACGAGCTGAACGAAGTGAAAGCGGAAAAGCTGCCGCAGGTTGCCAGCCCGCTCGCTTTCGCTACAGAAGCAGAAATCCGCGCCGTGGTGAACGCAGGCCCAGGCTCTCTGGGTCCGGTGAATATGCCTGTTCCGGTGATCGTTGACCGCACCGTTGCGGCGATGAGCGACTTCGCCGCTGGCGCAAACATCGACGGGAAACACTACTTCGGCATCAACTGGGATCGCGACGTGGCGACCCCAGAAGTGGCTGACATCCGTAACGTGGTCGCAGGCGATCCAAGCCCGGACGGCAAGGGCACCCTGATGATCAAACGCGGTATCGAAGTAGGGCACATCTTCCAGCTGGGCGATAAATACTCTCGCGCAATGAACGCTGCCGTTCAGGGTGAAGATGGCCGTAACCAGGTTCTGACCATGGGCTGCTACGGTATTGGGGTAACGCGTGTTGTTGCTGCCGCTATCGAGCAGAACTATGACGAGCGCGGTATCGTCTGGCCGGATAACATTGCACCATTCCAGGTGGCAATTCTGCCGATGAACATGCACAAGTCTTACCGCGTGCAGGAGCTGGCCGAGAAACTCTACGCTGAGCTGAGCGCGAAAGGTATCGACGTGCTGATGGATGACCGTAAAGAGCGTCCGGGCGTGATGTTTGCTGATATGGAGCTGATTGGTATTCCGCACACCATCGTCATCGGCGACCGTAACCTCGACAGCGACGAGATTGAATACAAATACCGTCGTAACGGCGAAAAGCAGATGATCAAGACGGGCGACATTCTTGATTACCTGGTGAAAGCCATAAAAGGTTAAGAAACAAAAAACCCCGCCAGCGCGGGGTTTTTTTATGGGTAAATATTATTTGCTGTCGCAGTTTTTGCCGGCAGTAAACGTCGCGTCCTTATCGGCCACCAGCGTTTTTACCAGCTCGCCGCTGTCCGGGTTTGGCTCCAGCGTAAAGTGCCCTTCAACCGTCAGCAACACTGGCTTACTGTCATTACCGCGCGCAACGGCATAGTCACGCTCCAGCTGGGCATTGTTCGCCACGCTGACTTTCTTCCCGGTCGCGCAGTCCGTAAAGATCGCCGCATCCGCCATGTAGAAATACATGCCCCGCATCGCCATTGGCGTTGCAGGCAGTGCCGCTTTTACCGGAGCCAGCGTGTAGTTGAACTGGGATTCAATCGGATTACCTTCGCGATCGAGCATCTCCATCCCCTCGCCTTTGGCGCGGAAATAGGTTTTGTCTCCAGCGGTATCGGTCAATACCAGCTTCTCAGCCGTACGTGCCCAGGTTCCGTAAGTTGCATATGAAGAGGGTTCTTTCGCTCCCTGATAACGCTGGTTCATTACCCAGGTGCCATCCTTTTGCAGGAACAGAGAGGTTTCGATACCTTCACAATCTGCACAGGGCAATACGCCGCGCCAGCTCTGCTGCATCGGCTTTAATTCTTCGTTTTGCGTTGGCTGTAAGGCCTGCGTTTCCGAACGGTTGTTACAGCCAAAAAGCGCGAACAGACTCGTTACGGCCAGCGCTGATAATAATGCTTTTTTCACGATACGTTCCTTATGAAAAGGGTGTCCCTTTCGTCACGCTACGGATGACGAACTTTGCCACGCAGTGATTTTACGGTGGATTTTTGCGCCTTTGAGGACAACCTGCGTTCTTTCGATGCCCGCGTAGGACGCGTTGCCCGACGGCTTTTTTGCACTGCTGTTAATTCTTTTATGACCGCCGCCAGTCTGGAAAGTGCCGCTTCGCGGTTCATTTCCTGGCTGCGATATTCCTGCGCCTTGATCACAATTACGCCATCGCTGGTGATCAGGTGATGGCTGGCGGCAAGCAGGCTCTCTTTATAATACTCTGGCAGGCTGGAGGCCCGAATGTCAAAGCGCAAATGGATAGCCGTTGAAGCCTTGTTGACGTGCTGTCCACCTGCCCCCTGAGCACGGATTGCGGTGATCTCCAGCTCGCTATCAGGAATGCTGACGTTTCGGGACAAAACAATCATGGCACGGGCTGCCAGGCCGTGAGATGAATTTCCAGATTATTCTGAGAATCAGAGAGCCAGATGGCGCCGTCCTGAATAGTAGCCTGTAGCGCCATCGTTCGGCCGGCGAACTCGCTCAGCTGCGCCAGCTGTTCATCATCCAGATACCAGACGGTAAGGTTTTTGAACTGCGCACATTTGTTTTTATTCTGTTGCCACCAGATCTCCGCGGCGCGCTGGTTGTAGGCAAACAGCGCCACCTCAGCGGACTGGGTGCAAGCCTTTTTGATCCGGCGTTCATCCGGGAGGCCAAGCTCAATCCACAGATCGATACCCAGGTGGTCGTTGCGCCGCCAGGCTTCCGGCTCATCTTCCGCACTTAAGCCCCGGGTAAATTGCAGGCGCTCATCGGCATACTTTATCCACGCCAGCAGGCGCAGCATCATGCGCTCCTGGGTTTCAGAGGGGTGGCGCGCCAGCGTCAATGACGCATCGAGAAACTGGTTACGGTCAAGATCCGCCACATTGACCACAGCTTTATAAATTGTCGCTTTCAGCGCCATGAGAGAACTCCTTTCGATTCAGGCGTACATTGTAGCGAAAACCGCAGCAAAAGGCTGTTACGAGCTTGTCCCCCCCCCTTATCAAGGCGCTGATATTGCTTAAATGAGTATGGTATAGTCACCTTGCTAAACCGAGTTTAACTTCGTAGGCTTAATGATATCTCACAGTAAGTCAGTACGCTGGCAGGAGGGGATGTGAATAATTATTGTGAGTTGATTCGCAGACGGTATGCGGAAATTGCCAGCGGAGATCTGGGGTATATCCCGGATGCGTTGGGCTGTGTATTGAACGTGCTAAATGAAGTGGCCTCTGATGAGGGCCTTTCTGAATCGGTCAGGGAAAAAGCAGCGTACGCTGCGGCGAATTTACTGGTGAGCGATTATGTCGATGAATGATACCTATCAACCCATCAATTGTGATGACTATGACAACCTCGAACTCGCCTGCCAGCATCATTTAATACTGACGCTGGAGCTAAAAGATGGCGAAGTGCTTAAGGCAAAGGCCAGCGATCTGGTTTCCCGTAAGAACGTGGAATACCTGGTTGTTGAAGATGCAGGTGCGACGCGTGAGCTGCGCCTCGACAAAATTGCCAGTTTTAGCCACCCGCAAATCGGCACCGTCGTGGTGAGCGAATCCTGATAACCAACGGGCAGCCAGGCTGCCCGTTACGCTTTCCATTCAAAAGTTACACCGTCTTCAGCCCACCCCTCTTTAGTGACAAATACCCCTGCCGCCGCAATGAGCGTATCACCGTAAAACAGAAGCGGCGTGGTATCACGCAGCCAGGGCGGAACGTTCTGTTCCTGCCAGATCTTCTTCAGTTTACGCCCGCCGTTACGCCCGACGATGTGCAGCATGCCGCTGGCCCTGAAGCGTACGGTGACGTTCTCGCCCGGCTCGGGCAAACGCACGTTACCCGAACGGCTTAACGCAACCACGCCTGCATTAACAGGTAACGTTAATGCTTGCTCAGGAGACGGCCAGTCGAGGATCCTGTCAGCAAGCGACGGCAACGATTTTACCCACCAGAGCTGGCCCTTATAGCGCCTGACCTCAAAACCATTCAGATAGATACGCGGCGCGGCATCTTCCCGGGCCTGTGCAACCTCGTCCCAGATACGGTTGAGCATCGCCCGGGACGGCATGGCCGCACGGTGAAACGCCAGCCAGCGACGAATCAGGGCAGCCCGACGTGCGGGGCTCATCGCCTCCAGCGGCGCCAGCTCCAGCGCACCGTCTGCGGTTATTAGCGTCTCCAGCTCCTCGCGCAGCATCTCGTCCAGCAAGCTTTCCTGTTCAGCACAAAGCATCGCGCTTCGGGCCGCCGCTTCGGAAAAATGCGCCCAGCGCTCGTTCAGAAGCGGCAGCACGCGCAGGCGCAGGAAGTTTCGGTCGTAGCTGTCGTCCTGATTGCTTTCGTCCTCAATCCAGCGCAGATGGTGTTGATGCGCCCAGGCTTCCAGTGAAGCGCGCGTTTCACCCAGCAGCGGACGAATCAGCGCCGTACCGGCAAAATCCGCGCGTTCCGGCATGGCGGATAACCCCGCAGGCCCGCTGCCGCGCTTGAGCGCCAGCAAGAACGTTTCACACTGATCGTCCAGATGCTGCGCGGTAACCAACGCTTCTCCAGGCTGTAATGCGCCGGAAAACGCGGCGTAGCGGGCTTTACGCGCCTGCGCCTCCGTGCCCAACCCTTCATCCGCAAGCGTGACGCGCTCAACGACTAGCGGGATCGCCCACGCTGAGCACACCGCTTCACAGTGCGCTACCCAGTCGTCCGCATGGACGCTTAGGCCGTGATGAATGTGCATCGCCCGAAGCTCGACGTCCGGTTCCCGATCGCGCCAGCACTTAAGGCGGTGCAGCAAAACGGTGGAGTCCAGGCCACCGCTAAATCCCACCAGAAGCTGGCGGTACGGTGAAACGGCGAGAGCGATAGCGGGTAAGGTCATAGAAAATTACACATAAAAAATGCCCGAACTGAACGGGCATTATCACACATGAAGGCAATTACTGCTGATAAAGCTCCAGCGGCAGGCCGTCCGGATCGTTGAAAAAAGTGAAACGTTTGTCGGTAAAGGGATCGACACGAATCGCTTCACAGGCCACGCCGTGGGCTTCCAGATGTTTTACCGCACTGTCCAGGTCATCGACGCTGAAGGCCAGGTGGCGCAGGCCGCAGGCTTCCGGGCGCGACGGACGCGCAGGCGGGAAGGGAAAAGAGAACAGCTCAATGACATATTGCCCGTTTAACGCCAGATCGCCCTTCCAGGAGTCGCGCTCTTCGCGGTAAGCCTCGCTCATCAGCGTAAAGCCGAGGATGTCGCAGTAGAATGCCTTACTTTTCGCGTAATCGGTGGCGATGATCGCAATATGGTGAACCTGTTTTAAACCCAGCATAGCTTCTCCTTTTTATGATGCCCTGAACGTTACAACCGACAGCCCGCCGCTGGCAAGCAGCCCCCTTTATTTTAGGACTCGCACCCAGTACACGCCGCTATCATCGCGTTTCGCACCGTGAATATCCGTCTCAAACCCCGGATAGTGGCGCCCTACCGAACAGAGCATCAGCAGAAAATCGAGCACCGCCCGGCTTTTTTCGGTGATCATTTCGCCCGGCATCAGCAGCGGTACGCCCGGCGGATAAGGCAGGATCATGTTGGCCGATACCCGGCCGACCAGATTTTCCAGCTCAACGGTTTCAACCTCGCCTTTCACCTGCTGCTGCCACGCCCTGTGCGGCGTTAGCTTCATTTCGGGCAGGACGTCAAACGCCTGGAGCATCAGGCGCGGCAGATCGTGCTGGCGGATCAGCCTGTGGATCCCCTGAGCCAGATCCTGAATGCGCATATTGCGATAGAAGTCAGGATCTTCCGCATAGAGGTCGGGCAGCATGTTCTTCACCCGCAGGTTCAGATCGTACGCGCGCTTGAACTCCATCAACCCGCGCAGCAGACCCATCGCGCGGGTTTTATCGATCCCAATACTGAACAGGAACAGCAAATTGTAGGGCCCGGTCTTCTCCACCACCACGCCACGCTCGTCGAGGAATTTCGCTACCAGCGCGGCCGGGATCCCTTCATCACCCATTACGCCCTGCTCATCCATGCCCGGCGTCAGGATCGTCACCTTAACCGGATCGAGGAACATATGATCCGCATCGGCGTCCCGGAAGCCGTGCCAGCTTTCTCCTGGCGCGACGGGCCAGCACTCCGCCTCGTCGATCTCTTCCGGCTGCCAGATATCAAAGAACCAGCCGTCCGCTTCATCTTTCAGCCGCTGGACCTCCTTACGGAAATGCAGCGCCCGCTCCACCGAACGATTAATCAGGCGTTTACCGGGATTGCCGCGCAGCATCGCCGCCGCCGTTTCGATGGAGGCCACCAGCGGGTAGCTCGGCGACGTGGTCGTGTGCATCATAAAGGCTTCGTTGAAGGTGTCCTCGTCGTACTCGCCCTTGATGTGAATAAGGGACGCCTGGGAAAACGCGGCCAGCATTTTGTGCGTCGACTGCGTTTCGAAGAATACTTTTCCCGGCACGCGCTCGCCGCTCATTCCGCTTTTACCCGAATAAATCGGATGGAAATTGGTGTAAGGCACCCAGGCGGAATCAAAGTGGATCGACGGCACGTCCAGCGTCTGCTTAATCCAGTTCGTGTTGTACAGCAGCCCGTCATAGGTAGAGTTAGTGATCACCGCATGGACGGGCCAGCCAGCCTCCGGTATCGCCGCGACCTTTTTTTCGATGGCGGCACGCGTGAACTCGCGGCGTGGAATGCCGCCAAGAATGCCGAGCGCGTTGCGCGTTGGCGACAGCCAGAGCGGCACTACGTCACTCATCATCAGCAGATGCGCCAGCGACTTGTGGCAGTTTCGGTCAATCAGCAGCGTGCTGCCGGCAGGCGCGGCGTACATCCCGACGATTTTGTTCGACGTCGAGGTGCCGTTGGTCACCATGTAGCTTTGCTCGGCACCAAAGGTGCGGGCTATGTACTCCTCGGCTTCCAGATGCGGGCCGGTATGATCCAGCAGAGAGCCCAGCTCGGTCACCGAAATCGACACGTCCGCTTTCAGCGTGTTGCCGCCAAAGAAATCATAGAACAGGCAGCCCACCGGACTTTTTTGATAGGCCGTCCCCGCCATATGGCCCGGCGTACAGAAGGTGTACTTTCCTTCCTTAACATAGGTGAACAGCGCGCGCGTAAACGGCGGGGTGATGTTATCAAGATATTCGCCGGTGTACTGCTGAATGCGGATCGCAATGTCCTCGGCAACGCCGAGAGAGTATTCGAAGAACCACAGCGCCATGCGCATATCGTGAGCGCTGACGTCCATGGTCGAATGCGTGTTGATAAAGGCGTACAGCGGAAGGTATTCATTGAGCTTATTGATATCGCTGCACAGCTCCATGTCGTATTCGTCCCAGTCGAATATCACGCCACAGATGCGCGGATTGTGTTCGATGAATTTCAGCAGGTCGGCGCTGTTTTGCGGCCAGATCAGCTGATATCCGCGTGCGGTAAGGGCTTGCTCCAGCTCCTTGATGGGTTCGTCTTTATAAAAGACGCCGTGTGGCCCCATGATGGCAATGATGTTCATGGTTTACCTCCTTGAAAAACATCAGATAAGCATAGTTAAGGTAAACGGCAGGTATAAAAAAAGCCGCAACAATGTGCGGCTTTTAGGATAATTGTGAGGCTTATGCGTAACCGTAGGTCATCAGGCGCTGATAACGGCGGTTGAGCAAATCTTCTTTGCTCAGCACGTCCAGGTCCGCCAGGTCAGCCAGCAGCTGCGCTTTCAGGGACGCGGCCATGACTTCCGGCTTGCGGTGCGCGCCACCCAGCGGTTCAGGGATGACGGTGTCGATAAGCTTCAGCTCTTTCAGACGTGGGGCAATGATGCCCATCGCTTCGGCAGCCAGAGGCGCTTTGTCGGCGCTTTTCCACAGAATGGAAGCACAGCCTTCCGGAGAGATAACGGAATAGGTGCTGTACTGCAGCATATTCACTTTATCGCCCACGCCAATCGCCAGCGCGCCGCCGGAGCCACCCTCACCGATAACGGTACAGATGACGGGCACTTTCAGGCGAGACATCTCACGCAGGTTGCGTGCGATGGCTTCAGACTGACCGCGCTCTTCTGCGCCGACACCCGGGTAAGCGCCAGGCGTGTCGATGAAGGTAATGATTGGCATATTGAAACGCTCAGCCATCTCCATCAGACGCAGGGCTTTACGGTAGCCTTCTGGTGCCGGCATACCGAAGTTACGACGGATTTTCTCTTTGGTTTCACGACCTTTCTGATGACCAATGATCATCACCGGACGTCCATCCAGACGCGCGATGCCGCCGACGATAGCTTTATCGTCAGCGTATGCGCGGTCGCCGGCCAGTTCGTCAAATTCGTCAAACGCCAGGCGGACATAATCCAGGGTGTACGGACGCTGTGGATGACGCGCCAGCTGGGCGATCTGCCATGCGCCGAGATCGGCAAAGATTTTGCGCGTCAGTTCTACGCTTTTTTCACGCAGACGATGCACTTCTTCGTCGATGTTAATATCCAGTTTTTCATCCTGACGGCTCACCGCTGTCAGAGAATCGATTTTCGCTTCCAGCTCTGCAATCGGCTGTTCGAAATCAAGGAAATTCAGACTCATAGTATTCCTGTATTAGTCAAACTCCAGTTCCACCTGCTCCGAACCAATGAGGCCACGGAGATCGTTCAGTAAACGATCGCTCGGAGAGACACGCCACGTTGCACCAAAGCGCAACCGCGCACGTGCATCCGCCCTCTGATAGTAGAGATGTACTGGAATTGTCCCCGAGCGGTGGGGTTCCAGAGACTGACGGAGTCGGTTTAAAAGCTGGTCATCAATTTGCCTGTCCGTCAGCGAGATAGCAAGCCCGCGAGCATATTTTTCCCGGGCTTCGTCAATGTCCATCACTTCGCGGGCAGTCATTTTAAGCCCCCCGCTGAAGTCATCAAAGCTGACCTGTCCGCTGACGATAAGTATGCGGTCTTTTTCCAGCAATTGCTGGTATTTATCCAACGCGTCGGTGAACAACATCACCTCCAGACGCCCGGAACGGTCATCCAGTGTACAGATGCCGATACGATTGCCGCGCTTGGTGACCATTACCCTTGCAGCAATCACGAGCCCCGCAGCCGTGGTGATTTTACCACGTTCTGTCGGATGCATGTCTTTAAGCCTGTAGCCGCCGACATAGCGCACAATTTCTTTGAGATACTGGTTGATAGGGTGCCCCGTCAGGTACAAACCTAACGTTTCACGCTCACCATCCAGCACCACCTGTTCTGGCCACGGCTGGCAGCTGGCATAGGACTGCTCGATCTGCTCTGGCTCTTCCGCCAGCACGCCAAACATATCCGCCTGGCCAATGGCTTCCGCTTTTGCGTGCTGATCGGCCGCCTTCAACGCATCGCCGAGCGAGTTCATCAACGCGGCGCGGTGCGGCCCCAGCCTGTCGAACGCGCCGGACATGATCAGTTTTTCCAGCACGCGGCGGTTCAGTTTTTTGGTATCGGTACGGGCGCAGAGATCGAACAGCTCGCGGAAGTAACCGCCGTTGTTACGAGCTTCGATGATCGCCTCGATCGGCCCCTCACCGACGCCCTTGATCGCGCCGATCCCGTAGACGATTTCCCCGTGTTCGTTAACGTGGAAATGATACAGCCCGGAGTTGATATCCGGCGGCAGGATCTTAAGCCCCATGCGCCAGCACTCGTCCACCAGGCCAACGACCTTTTCGGTGTTGTCCATATCGGCAGTCATTACCGCCGCCATAAACTCAGCGGGATAGTGCGCCTTCAGCCATAGCGTTTGATACGACACCAAAGCATAGGCGGCAGAGTGGGATTTGTTAAATCCGTACCCGGCGAATTTCTCCACCAGGTCGAAGATTTTCATCGCCAGTTCGCCGTCGACGCCGTTTTTCTTCGCCCCGTCCTCAAAGATGGAACGCTGCTTGGCCATCTCTTCCGGCTTTTTCTTACCCATCGCACGACGCAACATGTCCGCGCCGCCAAGGGTATAGCCGGAAAGCACCTGGGCTATCTGCATAACCTGTTCCTGATACAGGATGATGCCGTAGGTCGGCTCCAGTACCGGTTTCAGGCTTTCGTGCTGCCACTGCACGTCCGGATAGGAAATCTCTTCGCGCCCGTGCTTACGGTCAATAAAGTTATCTACCATTCCCGACTGCAGCGGGCCGGGACGGAATAGCGCCACCAGCGCGATCATATCTTCGAAGCAGTCAGGCTGAAGACGTTTAATCAGATCTTTCATGCCGCGGGATTCAAGCTGGAAAACGGCTGTCGTCTCCGAGCGTTGCAGCATGTCGAAACTTTTCTTGTCATCAAGCGGGATAGCCGCGATATCCAGCGGCGGCTCGCCGTTCTTCTCGCGGCGGGCGTTGATCATCTCCAGCGCCCAGTTGATGATGGTGAGCGTACGCAGGCCGAGGAAGTCGAACTTCACCAGCCCGGCGTATTCCACGTCGTTCTTGTCGAACTGGGTAACCGGATGCTGGCCCGCTTCGTCGCAGTACAGCGGCGCAAAGTCAGTAATTTTGGTCGGGGCGATAACCACGCCCCCCGCATGCTTGCCGGCATTTCGCGTGACGCCTTCCAGCTTGCGCGCCATGTCGATCAGCGCTTTGACCTCTTCGTCGGCGTCGTATATTTCCGGCAGCTGAGGTTCGGCTTCAAACGCTTTAGCCAGCGTCATGCCCGGATCGGGCGGTACCAGCTTAGAGATGCGATCGACGAAACCGTACGGGTGCCCCAGCACGCGGCCCACGTCGCGGATAACCGCTTTCGCCGCCATCGTACCGAAGGTAATGATCTGCGAAACCGCATCACGGCCGTACATATCGGCCACGTGCTCGATAACCTGATCGCGTTTTTCCATGCAGAAGTCGACGTCGAAGTCGGGCATGGAGACACGCTCCGGGTTAAGGAAGCGTTCGAACAGCAGGTCGAATTCCAGCGGATCGAGGTCGGTGATTTTCAGCGCATACGCCACCAGCGAGCCGGCACCGGAACCACGCCCCGGACCAACCGGTACGCCGTTATCCTTCGACCACTGGATGAACTCCATCACGATCAGGAAGTAGCCCGGGAATCCCATCTGGTTGATAACCTGGAGCTCAATATCCAGGCGCTCATCATACTCAGGACGCTTCTCTTTACGGACCGCTTCATCCGGGAAAAGGAATTCCAGACGCTCTTCAAGGCCCTCTTTCGATTTCATGACCAGGAAATCTTCCGTGGTCATGTCACCTGTCGGGAACTGCGGCAGGAAATATTCGCCGAGACGTACGGTGACGTTACAGCGCTTGGCTATCTCTACGCTGTTTTCCAGCGCTTCCGGAATGTCCGAGAAAAGCTCGCACATCTCTTCTTCGCTGCGCATGTACTGCTGCGACGAGTAGTTGCGCGGGCGTTTCGGATCGTCAAGGGTAAAGCCGTCGTGGATAGCGACGCGGATTTCGTGGGCGTCAAAATCGCCAGACTCAAGGAAGCGCACGTCGTTGGTTGCCACCACGGGCAGCCCGCGCGCTTCGGCAAGGGCTACGGCAGCATGCAGGTAGCTCTCTTCGTCCGCTCGCCCGGTGCGGATCAGCTCAAGGTAATAGCGATTCGGGAAATACTCTTCGTAGAACGACACGCACTGATCCACCAGCGCGCTGTTGCCGCGCAGCAGACATTTGCCGACATCGCCCATACGGCCACCGGAGATCAGCAGCAACCCTTCGTTCAGCTCCGCCAGCCAGTCACGGTCAATCCACGGCCCCAGTGCGCCGTAGCCGCGCTGGTAGGCCTTTGAGATCAGCAGAGTGAGGTTCTGATAGCCCGTGTTATTCATGGCTAACACGGAAATTTGCGTCATCTCATCGCCGAGCAGCTCGCTCTGTACGTGAAAGTCCGCGCCAACGATGGGCTTTAACCCTGCACCATGCGCCGTTCCGTAGAACTTCACCAGGCCACACAGGTTGGTAAAATCGGTGATCGCCAGCGCAGGCATGCCGAGCGAGGCCGCCTTTTTTACCAGCGGCCCGGTCTTTGCCAGCCCATCGATCATGGAGTAGTCGCTATGCACCCGCAGGTGTACGAAACGTGGTTCAGCCATCTTCAGATTCCGCGTTACTTAATTGCTTGCGTCTTGATTCAGGACACCAGTCCCAGCGCACGTTTCACCGGGCCGAAACTGCGCCGATGATGTTCAGTTGCGCCATGTTCAGCCAGCTTTTCCAGATGGAAAGCGGTTGGATATCCCTTGTGCTGGGCAAAACCATACGCAGGATAAGTGAGATCCAGCGCGGCCATTTCGGCATCGCGTGTCACCTTGGCAATGATTGACGCCGCGCTGATTTCTGCGACGCGGCTATCGCCTTTAACGACGGCCAGTGAAGGCATCGGCAGCGCCGGGCAACGATTACCGTCAATCAGCACATACTCAGGCACAATTTTCAGGCCAGCGACAGCACGCTGCATTGCCAGCATGGTGGCGTGCAGAATATTCAGATCGTCAATCTCATTCGGCTCTGCGCGCCCGATACTCCAGGCCAGCGCCTTCTCTTTAATTTCATCGAACAGCGCCAGGCGGCGCTTTTCACTCAGTTTTTTCGAGTCGTTCAGACAACTAATCGGACGCGCTGGATCGAGGATCACCGCCGCGGTCACCACGGCTCCCACTAACGGGCCGCGTCCGACCTCATCCACACCGGCAACGAGGCGCGTATGAGGGTAAATAAATTCCATCATTTTGCTAACTCCAGCACCGCATCGGCCGCCTGCTCATCAGCATTACAGCGGATCAGTTGATGCAGCTCACGGAACGTTTCGTGCATCTGGTGGCTGGTCTTGCCGTTTGCCAGCAGCGGCAGCAGTGCATCAGCCAGCGCCTGCGGCTGGCACTCATCCTGCAATAGTTCTTTCACCAGCTCGCGACCCGCAAGCAGGTTTGGCAGCGAGACGTACTCTGTTTTCACCAGACGTTTTGCCAGCCAGAAGGTAAACGGCTTCATGCGATAACCGACCACCATCGGGCATTTTGCCAGCATACACTCCAGCGCAGCCGTGCCGGAAGCCAGCAGTGCGGCATCGCTCGCAAACATGGCCTCCCGTCCTTTCCCGTCCAGCAGGCGGACGTGGAGATTCGGGGCAACGTCCGCTTTGATACGCTCAAACTGCTCGCGGCGTTTGGCATTCACCAGCGGCACGACCACTTCAAGATCGGGATAAGTGCTGCGGAGAATTTGTGCCGTTTTCAGGAAATCGGCGCTGAGCATTTCAACTTCAGCACCACGGCTTCCCGGCAGCAGCGCCAGACAGTGCACATCATGCGGAATGCCCAGCGCATCACGCGCCGCGTTTTTATCCGGATCCAGCGGCATCGCATCCGCCATGGTATGACCGATAAAACGGCACGGGACATTGAATCTGTCGTAAAACGCTTTTTCGAAAGGCAGAAAAGCCAGCACCAGATCGGTGGACCGTCCGATTTTGAAAACGCGTTTCTGTCGCCACGCCCAGACGGACGGACTGACGTAATGGATAGTTTTGATACCCTGCTTTTTCAGGCTCCCTTCAAGGGTGATATTGAAATCAGGTGCATCAATACCGACAAACACATCGGGTTTGAGATCGGTAAAACGGCGGGTAAGGTCGGCACGAATGTGCAGCAAACGGCGCAGGCGCCCCAGCACCTCGACGATGCCCATCACGGCCAGCTCTTCCATTTCATACCAGGCTTCACAGCCTTCGGCCTGCATCAGCGGGCCAGCCACGCCGACAAAGCGGGCATTGGGTACACGGGCTTTAAGCGCGCGGATAAGACCTGCACCAAGAATATCGCCGGAGGTTTCTCCGGCGACCAGGGCTATGGTAAGCGGACGACTGTCGACCATTAACGAATCAGACCACGGGTTGAACGTTCAAAGAATTCCATGAACGTATTCACTTCAGGGTGCTTATTCGCCAGTTCGGCAATTTCCGGCTTCGCCTCTTCCAGCGTTTTACCGCTACGGTACAGCAATTTGTACGCGTTGCGGATCGCCGTAATCGCTTCGCGGCTGAAGCCACGACGCTTAAGGCCTTCGATGTTCACGCCAAACGGCGTGGCATGGTTGCCCTGCGCAATCACGAACGGTGGGACGTCCTGCGCCACACCGGAGCATCCGCCGACCATCACGTGCGCACCAATGATGCAGAACTGATGGACCGCGGTCATGCCGCCAATAATTGCAAAATCATCGACCGATACGTGCCCCGCCAGCGTTGCGTTGTTGGCGAGGATACAGCGGCTACCGACGTTACAGTCATGCGCAATATGCGCATTAACCATAAACAGGTTGTCGCTGCCCACCTTCGTCACTCCACCGCCCTGCGTTGTGCCACGATGAATGGTGACGCTTTCGCGAATGCGGTTACGATCGCCGATTTCCACGCGGGTCGGTTCGCCAGCATACTTAAGATCCTGGTTAACTTCGCCGATGGAGGCGAACTGATAGATCTCATTGTTGCAGCCAATGGTGGTATGACCATTCACCACAACGTGAGATTTCAGTACTGTACCCTCACCAATTTCGACATGGGGTCCAACAATACAAAACGGGCCAATGTGAACGTTAGCACCAATGATGGCACCCGTTTCCACAATAGCGGTAGGATGAATAAAGGCGGATTTATCAATCACGTATCAGGCCTCCCGGCTACGCGCACACATCATTGTTGCTTCGCAAACAACTTTGCCGTCAACCATAGCTACGCCTTTGAAGCGAGTCAGGCCGCGACGCGTTTTTTCAAAAGTGACTTCCATGATCATTTGATCACCAGGCACGACCGGACGCTTGAAGCGCGCTTCATCGATACCCGCGAAGTAATAGAGTTCACCCGGCTCCAGTTTTCCAACGCTTTTAAACGCCAGAATACCGGTAGCCTGTGCCATCGCTTCCAGGATCAATACACCCGGGAAGATAGGCTTACCAGGGAAGTGCCCCTGGAAGAACGGCTCGTTAACGGAGACATTTTTCACTGCGCGCAGAAAACGACCTTCTTCAAAATCCAGCACACGGTCTACCAGCAAAAACGGGTAGCGGTGCGGCAGAAGTTCTAAAATCTCTTCAATATGCAGAGTATGAGTGTCAGTAGTCAAAATACTCTTCCTGTCAAATGTACTAAGTAGCAATAATAACACGGCCTGCCGGTTTATAAACAAAGCCGACAGGCCGGGAAATTTAGCGTTAAACGGATGAACGCTTAGTCTTGTTGATCGATTTTGCGCTCAATCGCTTTGAGTCGCTTGCTCATATCATCAATATTCATCACCAGTGCAGCTGTTTTACGCCATACCTTGTTCGGTTGCAGCGGAATGCCCGAGGAATAAACGCCTGGTTCAGTGATTGGACGCATCACCATGCCCATTCCCGTCACCGTGACTTTGTCGCATATTTCCATATGGCCATTGATCACGCTGGCACCGCCAATCATGCAGTAACGGCCAATTTTCAGGCTGCCTGCCATGATAACACCACCCGCAACTGCGGTATTGTCGCCAATCACAACGTTATGTGCAATCTGGCACTGGTTGTCTATGATAACACCGTTACCAATAATGGTGTCGTCGAGCGCACCACGGTCAATGGTTGTGCAAGCCCCGATCTCAACACGATCGCCGATAATCACGCGACCCAGCTGAGGGATCTTAACCCAGTTACCCCGATCGTTGGCGTAACCAAATCCGTCAGAACCAATCACCGTGCTGGACTGTACGAGACAATTCTCGCCAATCTCAACCTCATGATAGACAGACACATTGGCCCACAGACGAGTCCCTGCGCCAATTTTTGTATTTTTTCCAACAAAGCAGCCAGGTCCAATCACCACGTTATCGCCCAGCACCACACCGGATTCGATAACGGCGTTTGGACCGACCGCCACGTTGTTACCCAGCTGAGCCGTCGGATCAATCGCAGCACTGGCTGCAATGTTCTGCGCCGGCTGCGGCGTGGTATCAAGAATTTGCGCCATGCGCGCATACGTCAGGTAGGGATTTTTCACTACCAGTGCAGCGCTAGTGGCAAACGGAAGATCGTCCTGCGTCAGAACAACGGCAGACGCCTGGCACTGGGCCAGGTGTTCACGGTACTTAGGGCTTCCCATGAAGGTAATAGTGCCTGCTTTAGCAGATTGCATGGACGCAACAGCGGTGATGACGATATCGCCATCACCGTGTAATTCTGCATCCAACTGCTGAGCTAAATCAGCCAGTCGAATTGAAGGCATTACTTATTTAACCTGTTTCAGAACATCAGCGGTGATGTCTTTAACATCGCTGCTGTTGAATGCAACGGCGTTCGCATCAACAACCAGATCGATGCTCTGATCGGCTGCTACTGCTTTAACGGCAGACTGAATGCGAGTCACCAGCTTGCCACGCTCTTCGTTAGAACGACGCTGACGATCCTGCTCGAAAGCCTGAGCTTTCTGAGAGAAGGTCTGGCGCTGAGACATGACGTCTTTTTCCAGTTTGCTGCGCTCGCTCGCTTTCATGGTAGAACCATCACGCTGTAAACGCTGCATTTTGGACTGAAGATCGCCTTCCATACGTTGCAGCTCGCTCGCACGGCCTTTGAATTCGTTTTCCAGCGTCGCAGAAACACCGGTTTTCTGTGCAACCTGCTGGAACAAATTACCCATGTTGACGATTGCAATTTTGTCCGCTGCCTGAGCGGAAGTTGCCATCGCTAAACCGAGACCTGCAGCTAATAACCACTTTTTCACAATTAACTCCTTACCATCCCATTGGCACCCGAGGGGTGCCGTTCTTTGCGTGGCAAGGCGACCGTGTTACCGATCGCCGGTTGTCAGCGCTACACTGCCAACGCATTCCTTTGCAGCGGATTATTACCAGGTTTTACCAATGTTAAACTGGAACTGCTCCGCTTTGTCTCCATCGTATTTCTTGAACGGCTGGGCGTAGGAGAAGACCAACGGCCCCAGCGGTGACATCCATTGTAATGCGATACCTGCGGACATGCGAATATTGCCCGGATCGCTGTAGTCCGGAACTCCCGCAGCACGCATCTGGGCGGTGTTCTCCCAGTTGGTGTCCCACACCGTACCAGCATCCATGAAGAAGGAGGTACGGACAGAGTTCGCGTACTTGTCGCTGATAAACGGCGTCGGCGTGATGAACTCGAGGCTCGCCACGGCCATGGCGTTACCGCCTACAGCGTCATCGGAGCTACAGACCTGTTTTGAATCACGGCTTGCGCAGTTATCTTCGTCATTACCGCCGTAATACACCGCTTTCGGACCGATGTTATTAGACTGGAAGCCGCGCACGGTGCTTGAACCACCGGCGTAGAAGTTCTCATAGAACGGCAGCTCTTTGCTTCCGATACCGTCACCGTAACCCCAACGGGTACGACCCAGAACGACCCACTTGTGGTCGTCATCAATTGGGAAGTAGGACGCCGTATCCAGCGTAACCTTATAGAACTCGTTATCAGAGCCAGGAATGGTCACTTTACCGTTCAGGTTGACGCGTGAACCTTCCGTCGGGAAGAAGCCACGGTCAAGGCGGTTGTAGGTCCAACCGTAGTTGAAGGTGAAGTCATCCGCAGCGAAACCGTTGTTATCGCTGGACGTACTTGCCGACTGACCGATAGAGTCCAGATAACGCCACATCGCCACCTGCGGTTGCATGTTGGACAGGTCGTTATGCACGTAACCTAAACCAGCACGCAGAGTGTTGTATTCGTTAACCGGGAAGCCGAGCGTACCGTCCAGACCGTAACTCTTGTTGGTATACGTGGAGAGGTCCGCGTCGTCCGCTTTAAAGTCGTTGTAGAAAATACGACCGCCCAGGCTAACACCGTCAACGGTGAAGTATGGGTTAGTTACGGAGAACTCAGAGTAAGTCTGGTAGTCGTTTTTGGTCCCGTTGATACCGACAGAGTAACCTGTACCCAGCCAGTTATCCTGCTGGACACCGACCTGGAAGCTCACGCCGCTTTCAGTACCGTAACCGACACCGAAGTTGAAGCTACCGGTGTTACGCTCTTTGACTTTATAAACGACATCAACCTGATCCGGACGGCCCGGAACGCGCTGAGTATCGGTATCGACCGTTTCAAAGTAGCCCAGACGGTTCAGACGCTCTTTACCCTGGTCTACCAGATCGCTACCCAGCCATGCCCCTTCCATCTGGCGCATTTCGCGACGCAGAACGGAGTCTTTGGAGGTATCGTTGCCTTCGAAGCGGATCTTACGAACGTAGAAACGGTTGCCCGCATCAACGTTAACGTGAAGCTTAACGGTTTTATCCGTGTCGTTGATTTCCGGCTGCGTTTGTACGCGCGGATAAGCATAACCATAACGGCCGAGCAGCTTCTTAATGCTGTCTTCCATTTTGGTGACTTTGGAGCCGCTATAGAGATCGCCTGGCTGAATTTTGGTCAGGGATTCAATTTCAGCCGAATGCCCTGCCAGGTTTCCACTTACCTCTACACCTGAAAGCGTGTACTTGTCGCCTTCTGTGATGTTAACGGTAATATAGATACCTTTTTTGTCCGGCGTCAGACTCACCTGAGTTGAATCGATATTGAAGCGGGCGTAACCGCGATCCAGATAGTAGCTGCGCAGGGTTTCAAGGTCGCCCGCCAGCTTCTGTTTCTGGTATTTACGATCGCCCACCACGTTCCACCACGGCACTTCGTCCCGCAGCTGGAAGTTGGAGATCAGTTCGTCGGTGCTGAACGCGTGGTTACCCACGATGTTGATCTGCTGGATCTTCGCAGAAACACCTTCCTGGAAGACCAGTTTCAGGTCAACACGGTTACGCGGCAGCGGTGTAACAACCGCCTTCACGCTCGCGCTGTATTTACCGACGCTGTAGTAGAAGTCCTCCAGACCTTTTTCAATGTCTGCAAGGGTAGTGCGGTCCAGAGATTCCCCCACACGAACACCCGATGCCTCAAGGTTTTGCTTGAGCATGTCATCTTTCACCGACTTGTTGCCGGAGAAAGTGATGCTGGCAATCGTTGGACGTTCTTTTACCTGAACCACCAGCGTATCACCATCGCGCAGGACGCGGACGTCCTCAAAGTTGCCAGTGGCAAACAGAGCACGGATGGTGTTACTGATATCTTCATCATTAACCGTATCGCCGGGGCGCACAGGCATACTGAGGAGGGCCGCACCAACGGCGACACGCTGAAGGCCTTCGAAATGAATGTCTTTCACTACGAACCCGTCAGCACCGTATACGGTGGCGCTGCTAAACAGCAGCGACGCTATGAGCAACTTTTTCATCGCCATCGTTATTATGCGTTCTTCCTAACTAACTCTCTTACAACCGAGAGAAATCATTGAAAAGTGCAAGCCCCATTAACAGCACCAGCAAAATCGAGCCAATGCGATAACTAAAGTCTTGAACTCGCTCGGATACCGGTCCGCCTTTTAGCTTTTCGATCGCTAAAAACAGCAGATGGCCCCCATCTAACACGGGAAGCGGGAACAGGTTGATTATCCCCAGGTTCACGCTAATCAGCGCAAGGAACATGAGATAGTAAATCACCCCGAACTCCGCTGACATCCCAGCCCCCTGAGCAATCGAAATTGGCCCACTGAGGTTGTTCAGTTTGACATCACCGGTAATCAGTTTCCCCAACATGTTGACCGTTAGCTTCATCAGCTGCCATGTTTTATCCGTGGCCTCAACGATGGCGCTAAACGGCCCATACTGGCGTATTGTCTTGTACTCGTCTGGCAGTGGGATCACTTTCGGCACGACGCCAGCAAACCCTTCCGCCTTACCGCTGCCCGATTTGGTATCCGGGGTGAGGGTCAGTGAGAGCGGACTCCCCTGCCTTTCCACTTCCAGCGCGAGCGGTCTACCAGGATTATCGCGCACCAGAGTAACAAAGGTCATCCATTGTGTTAATGGCTGACCATTGACTTTAACGATCCTGTCACCCGCTTGTAAACCCGCTTTACTTGCCGCCGAATTGGCCTGTACTTCAGCTAATACCGGCTCGATCTGGGCACCATGCGGTCGTATACCCAGTGCAGCGACAGGGTCCTCTTTGTCAGGCTCGAAGCTCCAGTGGCGTAAATCCAGCACTTTATCCTGCCGCTGCTCGGAACCAAATGGCGATACGCTGACGGTCGTCTGCTCATCACCAATTTTGGCAACCAGCTGTAACCTCACGGCATCCCAATCAGGGGTTTCGATACCATCAATCGCTTTAAGTTCCATCCCCGGTGTAATTTGCGCCGTCGCCGCAACAGAACCGGAGGTGATTTCACCCACAACCGGACGCACGCCAGGCACGCCGATGATGAATACCAGCCAGTAGGCGAAGATAGCGAAGATGAAATTGGCTACCGGGCCGGCAGCGATGATGGCAGCACGTTGTCCAACGGTTTTGTTGTTAAACGCGCTGTGTCGAAGTTCCGGAGCGACAGGCTCGACGCGTTCGTCGAGCATTTTGACGTAGCCGCCCAGGGGAATCAGAGCAATGACAAACTCGGTGCCATGCTTATCGGTGCGCTTCCAGAGCGATTTGCCAAAGCCAATCGAGAATCGCTCCACCCGTACACCACAGCGCCGGGCAACCCAGAAATGGCCAAATTCATGCACGGTAATCAGTACACCCAGTGCAACAATGAACGCCGCCAGATTCCAGAGAATGCTCAGCATAAAACCTTCCGTTATATCGTCCCAAACACCAGTAAAAGCAGGCAAGCAAACACTGGAACAGCCGCTGTCAGGCTGTCAATGCGATCCAGTATTCCGCCATGTCCTGGAATCAGGTGACCACTGTCCTTAATCCCTGCTTCACGCTTAAACATACTCTCGGTTAAATCACCCAGTACCGATGCCAGCGCCGCGAAAATCGAACATACCAGCAGCGTTGAGGGTGCAACCTCCAGATTCGCCCAGACGCCATAGCCCCAGGAGATGATCGCCGCCGTAAACAGGCCACCGATGAACCCTTGCCAGGTTTTACCCGGGGAAACTTTCGGCGCCAGTTTATGTTTGCCGAACAGTTTACCAAACATATAGGCCCCGGAGTCAGCCCCCCAGACGAGAATCATCACATAAAGCAGCCATAACGCACCGCTGTAGTGGTTTTCGTCATAGTGCCAGGCGCGCAGTGCGACCATGCCCCAGAAAAACGGCACAATGGTGAGCAGACCAAAAATAAGGCGCAACACCTTAGAGTTACGCCAGAGTGCCGCAGAGCCAGGATAGAAAAGCACTAAAACAAGCGCAGCAATCCACCAGCCTAGCGAAATCCATAAGGATCCGGCCACCAGCGGCTGATGAACATCATGATGATATTCAGGCAAGGTAAACAGCATCAGGGCCAGTAAAAAACCACAGAGTACCGCCAGCCATACCCGCTGCGTGCGCGAAGTAAAGCCGCTAAGCTGCCCCCATTCCCACGCGGCGAGCATACACACCACCAGCGTAACAATAGCGAATCCCACCGGCGGCAGTAAAAACAGCGCTGCGATGACGACGGGTATTAATACAAAAGCGGAAATCAGGCGATACTTCAGCAAAAGCTACCCCCATCAGGCGTTATCGCCACCAGGCTCGGTGCCGCCGAAACGACGCTCTCGATTGGCAAAGGCATGCAGCGCACCTTCAAAGTCTTGTTCATCAAAATCTGGCCAAAGAACATCAGTAAAGTAAAGTTCGGCGTAGGCAATTTGCCACAGCAAAAAGTTACTTATGCGATGTTCCCCCCCTGTTCTTATAACCAAATCCACGGGTGCCAGTTCATTCATGCAGATTTGCTGACTCAGCGCCTCTTCATCAATCTGGTCGGGTCTTAACAGCCCTTCCTGAACCTGCTCAGCCAAATGCCGAACACCCTGGATAATATCCCAGCGTCCGCCGTAATTCGCCGCGATATTGAGCGTCAGGCCGGTATTGTTTTCCGTCAGCGCTTCTGCTTTGCGAATCCGTTCCTGCAGACGTGAGTTAAATCGACTGGTATCGCCAATAATACGCAGGCGGACGTTGTGGCGGTGCAGGCTTTTTACTTCACTATCGAGCGCCCACACGAACAGTTCCATCAGCGCCGTCACTTCCTGCGCAGGTCGATTCCAGTTTTCACTGCTAAAAGCATAGAGCGTTAACGCATCAATGCCGTTATTGGCGGCAAAAGAAACGGCGCGGCGAACGGATTTCGCCCCAGCTTTATGCCCAAAGGCTCGTATCTTCCCTTGTCTTTTCGCCCAGCGGCCGTTGCCATCCATGATGATTGCAACATGACGACAGCCATGTGCTGGCAAGTTTTCGCTTATTGGTTGATTCGCAGACAACATAACGCGTTTTTAGTCCCTGAAAGGATTTAACGGTACACAGGAATACTGAAGCCTATACATAAAAAAGCCGTGTCAAACCACGGCTTACCTGACCACTTAAAGCCAAATACCTGCGATCAGGTGGCGCAGACTATATCACCGAAGCCCAACGCTAACAAATAGCACGACGACTAGTGATTGCTTTATCACCAGCTTGCGAGACGTGTCACTTGTTTACGCGCAACACTGCGTGCCTGTGCATCAACCGCCAGCACCTCTTCCACGCTCTGTGGCTCACGCAAATCCATCATCTCCAGCACGGATAAATTCAACGCGGCGATGTCGGTAAAGCGGATCTGCTGATTCAGGAATGCTTCAACGGTCACTTCATTGGCAGCATTGAGTGCGGTTGTCGCCGCTTGCCCCCGATCGAAAGCCGTCATCGCCAGTTTCAGGCACGGATAACGGTCGTAATCAGGCTCGCTAAACGTCAGTGAACTCAGCTTGCAAAAATCGAGGGGCTTTACCCCCGACTTCACGCGGTTCGGCCACGCCATTGTATGAGCAATCGGCGTGCGCATATCCGGTTCGCCCAGCTGAGCCAGCACGCTGCCGTCCTGATAGCGCACCATTGAATGAATCACCGACTGCGGGTGGATCAGCACTTCCATCTGTTTCGCTGACGCATTGAACAGCCAGCGAGCTTCAATGTATTCCAGACCTTTGTTCATCATGGTGGCCGAATCGACGGAGATCTTACGCCCCATTGACCAGTTTGGATGACGACACGCCTGATCGGGCGTCATTGCGCTCAGTTCAGACAGTGGCGTTTCACGGAACGGGCCACCAGACCCGGTAAGCAAAATCGATACAACACCATTCTGCTCCAGGTCAGCGTACCCCAGGTTTTGCTGAAAAGGTTGAGGTAAACTCTGAAAAATCGCGTTGTGCTCGCTATCTACCGGCAAAAGACGCGCCCCACGCTGTTTTACCGCCTCCATAAAGAGGCGGCCGCAGGTCACCAGCGACTCTTTGTTCGCCAGCAGAACATCTTTCCCCGCATCTATAGCGGCAAGCGTCGGC
Source organism: Enterobacter cloacae complex sp. P40C2 (assembly GCF_014930695.1). Lineage (NCBI taxonomy): Bacteria > Pseudomonadati > Pseudomonadota > Gammaproteobacteria > Enterobacterales > Enterobacteriaceae > Enterobacter > Enterobacter cloacae complex sp. P40C2. The sequence continues at coordinate 28,814 of NZ_JADBRP010000002.1, forward strand.
AGAAGACCCGCCGCCCCGACGATTGCCGCCATCACCTGATCAACCTCATCCAACGCCGCCATATCGCAAGCCGCCTGCTGTCCGCTAAGCACCTCGGTGCGGCTGCCCTGCTCCTGCAACAGCGCTTTCACCCGCCGGGCGCTCTCTTCATCATCCATCACCGCAAAACGGGGAGTAAACTCCAGGCACTGCTCGACCATTCGCTGCACGTTTTTCCCGGCCACGAGCGCGGTCACGGTATAGCTGTCAGGATTATGGCGAACAACGTCGAGAGTGCTGCAACCGATAGAGCCGGTCGAGCCGAGAAGAGTTAGATGCTTCATGAGATGCCCAAAAGTTTGACCAGATAAAAGCAAAACGCCGCCAGCAAGACTTAATGTCCTTCTGAACGGCGTTTATCAGTGTACAGCGAAAATCAGAACTGCATCAGTTCCGCTTCTTTTTCTGCCAGCGCCGCATCAATTTTCTTGATAGCAGCATCAGTCATTTTCTGAATATCGTCCTGTGAACGACGATCGTCGTCTTCGCTGATCTCTTTTTCTTTCAGCAGCGCTTTCACTTTATCGTTCGCATCACGGCGCACGTTACGTACGGAAACGCGACCCTGCTCAGCTTCACCGCGCACGACTTTAATCAGGTCTTTACGACGCTCTTCCGTCAGCGGAGGCAGTGGAACGCGAATGTCCGCGCCCGCTGAGCTTGGGTTCAGACCCAGGTCAGATGCCATGATCGCTTTCTCAACGGCCGGGCTCATAGAGCGATCGAATACGTTGATTTTCAGGGTACGGGTGTCTTCTACCGTCACGCTCGCCAGCTGACGCAGCGGCGTTGGCGTACCGTAATATTCAACGATGATGCCATCCAGCAGGCTTGGGGAAGCGCGGCCAGTACGGATTTTGCTGATTTGGTTTTTGAACGCTTCAACGCATTTGTCCATGCGTACTTCAGCATCTTTTCTGATGTCGTTAATCACGTTACGAATCCTTGAAAACTTGTCTCAGGCAGACTATCCGCCAGCACAGCACTACAGGTGTGCTAAGTATAGTCGCGTTTAATTCATGACAACGCCAAAGGCGTGTCCGGGTAAGATACCACTACAAAATAAAGCGGAATCTTACCTGTATTTATCGCCGACGGAAATTATTCCGTGATCAAAGTGCCTTCTTTTTCGCCCATTACAACGCGACGCAGCGCGCCAGGCTTGTTCATGTTGAAGACACGAATCGGCAGTTTGTGGTCACGAGCCAGCGTAAAGGCGGCAAGATCCATCACTTTCAGCTCTTTATCCAGCACTTCGCTATAGCTCAGCTGATCGTACATGGTCGCAGACGGATCTTTTGCCGGATCGGCAGTAAACACGCCATCCACTTTGGTCGCTTTCAGCACCACATCGGCTTCAATTTCGATACCGCGCAGGCAGGCAGCGGAATCGGTGGTAAAGAACGGGTTACCCGTACCGGCGGAGAGGATCACCACGCGGTTGTTGCGCAGCAGGCTAATGGCTTCTGCCCAGCTGTAGTTATCGCATACGCCATTCAGGGGAATAGCGGACATCAGGCGGGCGTTCACATAGGCGCGATGAAGCGCATCACGCATCGCCAGGCCATTCATCACGGTTGCCAGCATCCCCATGTGGTCGCCCACAACGCGGTTCATCCCCGCTTTCGCCAGACCAGCACCACGGAAAAGGTTGCCACCGCCAATGACCACGCCAACCTGAATACCCAGTTCGACCAGTTCTTTGATTTCCTGTGCCATGCGATCAAGGATGCTTGCGTCAATACCGAAGCCTTCCGATCCCTGCAGCGCTTCGCCACTCAGCTTAAGCAGAATGCGTTTGTACACGGGTTTTGCATTGGTAGCCATGTTTCTTTCCTGAGACTGTCAACGATTAAGATGGGGGTTAATTCTGGCGACATGATATGTCGCATATCAGCACAGGGATACAGCAACCTGTCTGATTTTCGTGTGACGGGTGACAAAAAGAAGCCGCCCTCAGGCGGCTCCTTTTCAATCATTAAGACTGCTTGGACATTGCAGCAACTTCTGCTGCGAAGTCAGTCTCAACTTTCTCGATGCCTTCGCCCACTTCGAAGCGGATGAAGCCAGTCACGTCAGCGTTGTGCTCTTTCAGCAGCTGAGCGACAGACTTGCTTGGATCCATAACGAAAGGCTGGCCAGTCAGAGAAACTTCGCCGGTGAATTTCTTCATGCGGCCTTCAACCATTTTCTCTGCGATTTCTTTTGGCTTACCAGACTGCATCGCGATGTCCAGCTGAACCTGGTACTCTTTCTCAACGACTTCTGCAGACACGTCTTCTGGCTTAACGAATTCTGGTTTGCTTGCAGCGATGTGCATTGCCAGCTGTTTAACCAGCTCTTCGTCAGCGCCTTTAGCCGCAACCAGAACACCGATACGCGCGCCGTGCTGGTAAGAGCCCAGAACGTCACCTTCGAGAGAAGCAACGCGACGGATGTTGATGTTCTCACCGATTTTAGCAACCAGCGCAACACGCTCTTCTTCGAACTGTGCTTTCAGCACTTCAACGTCAGTGATTTTGCCTGCAACCGCTGCGTCCAGAACTTTGTTAGCAAATGCCTGGAAACCAGCATCTTTAGCAACGAAGTCAGTCTGGCAGTTAACTTCCAGAATGATGCCGTAGTTGCCGTCGATTTTGGTGATGATCACGCCGTCAGCAGCAACGTTGCCTGCTTTCTTAGCTGCTTTGATCGCACCGGATTTACGCATGTTTTCGATTGCCAGCTCGATGTCGCCGTTCGCTTCGGTCAGCGCTTTTTTGCAATCCATCATGCCTGCGCCAGTACGCTCACGCAGCTCTTTTACCAGGGATGCGGTAATTTCAGCCATTCTTAAATCCTCGGGAGATGTGAACTGCCCGGCCGGGGGCCAAACAGTATAAATTGAAAAAAGGGGCCGATAATGGGCCCCTATTCATACACGGTACTAATAAGGGGTAAAACCTTATTATTCAGCTTCTACGAAGCTTTCTTCCGCCTGAGAAGCCAGATCCTGGGAACGGCCTTCACGAACGGTAGCAGCTACAGCGCTCAGGTACAGGCTAACAGCACGGATTGCGTCGTCGTTACCCGGGATAACGAAGTCAACACCGTCCGGATCGGAGTTGGTATCAACGATAGCGAATACCGGGATACCCAGGTTGTTAGCTTCTTTGATTGCGATGTGCTCGTGGTCTGCATCGATTACGAACAGCGCGTCTGGCAGGCCGCCCATATCTTTGATACCGCCCAGGCTGTTTTCCAGCTTGTCCAGTTCACGAGTGCGCATCAGCGCTTCTTTCTTAGTCAGCTTATCGAAAGTACCGTCCTGAGACTGGGTTTCCAGATCTTTCAGGCGCTTGATGGACTGACGAACAGTTTTCCAGTTGGTCAGCATGCCGCCCAACCAGCGATGGTTCACGAAGAACTGGTCGCAGCTGTTAGCAGCATCTTTCACAGCTTCGCTTGCAGCGCGCTTAGTACCAACGAACAGAATCTTACCTTTACGGGAAGAGATCTTGTTCAGCTCAGCCAGGGCTTCGTTGAACATTGGTACAGTTTTCTCAAGGTTGATGATGTGAACTTTGTTACGCGCGCCGAAGATGAAAGGCTTCATTTTCGGGTTCCAGTAACGGGTCTGGTGACCAAAGTGAACACCAGCCTTGAGCATGTCGCGCATGGAAACAGTTGCCATGTTTAAAACCTCTATATTGAAAGTTGGGGTTATGCCTCCACGTATCCCATATTACCGACCCCGAAGGGCACCCCGGAATATGTGCCGATACGTGTGTGTTGTTACACAAAGTGAGATATGTCGCTCCCGTCCAGCCTGTGTATCTGAGATGGATCGGAAGTCCGGCGCGCTTTATACCACAAAACACGGTCGGAAACCAATAATTGTTGGCTGAGTGTGCTGTTAATGATTCTCAATTTGGCACGGGGTGCGCCTGACTGATACCATTGACAATACTTACACTAGTATTGTCGAAAAAATCGACACCGATGGACAGATTACATGGCTATCTCTATTAAGACACCTGAAGAAATTGAAAAGATGCGCGTCGCCGGTCGTCTGGCCGCGGAAGTGCTGGAAATGATCGAACCGTATGTGAAACCGGGCGTCAGCACTGGCGAACTGGATCGCATCTGTAACGACTATATCGTCAACGAGCAGCACGCGGTCTCCGCCTGCCTCGGCTATCACGGCTTCCCGAAATCCGTCTGCATTTCAATCAATGAAGTGGTTTGCCACGGCATCCCGGATAACGAGAAACTGCTGAAAGATGGCGATATCGTTAATATCGATGTGACCGTCATCAAAGACGACTACCACGGCGACACCTCCAAAATGTTCATCGTGGGCAAGCCAACTATTCTGGGCGAGCGCCTGTGCAAAGTCACTCAGGACAGCCTCTACCTGGCGCTGAAGATGGTTAAGCCGGGCATCCGCCTGCGCACCATTGGTGCGGCTATTCAGAAATTTGTGGAAGCGGAAGGTTTCTCCGTGGTGCGCGAGTACTGCGGTCACGGCATTGGCCGCGTTTTCCATGAAGAGCCGCAGGTGCTGCACTATGACGCAGACGATGGCGGCGTGGTGCTGCAAAAAGGGATGACCTTCACTATCGAGCCGATGGTCAACGCGGGCGATTACCGCATCCGCACCATGAAGGATGGCTGGACGGTGAAAACCAAAGACAGAAGCTTGTCTGCCCAGTACGAGCATACTATTGTGGTAACAGACAACGGCTGCGAAATTATGACGTTGCGCAAGGATGACACCATCCCGGCGATACTGACGAACATTGAGTGATAAGAAGCCGGCGAATGCCGGCTTTTTTAATGGCGATAGCTTTTTCTTATGGGTGGCGCACGATGAGTAATCTATTACCCGAACAGTATGCTAACACAGCACTTCCCACCCTCCCCGACCAGCCTGACAATCCGGGCGTTTGGCCGCCGCATGAGCTGACCTGCGCGCATATCAAAGCCCACATGGAGGTTTTCCATCGCTGGCTGGGTAATGCGTTTGACGCAGGCGTATCGGCCGAGCAGCTTATTGAAGCCCGCACTGAATTTATCGACCAGCTCCTGCAACGTCTGTGGATCGACTACGGTTTCGGGCAGGTTAGCGACGTCGCGCTGGTTGCCGTCGGGGGCTATGGCCGGGGTGAACTGCACCCCCTCTCCGATATCGACCTGCTGATCCTGAGCCGTAAAAAGCTGCCGGACGACAGGGCGCAGAAAATTGGCGAGCTGTTGACCCTGCTCTGGGACGTGAAGCTGGAAGTAGGCCACAGCGTGCGCACGCTGGAAGAGTGTCTGCTGGAAGGGTTATCCGATCTCACCGTCGCCACTAACCTGATTGAAACCCGTCTGCTGATTGGCGACGTGGCGCTGTTCCTCGAGCTGCAAAAGCACATTTTCAGCGACGGCTTCTGGCCCTCCGAAAAATTCTTCGCCGCAAAGGTCGAAGAACAAAACCAGCGCCACCATCGCTATCACGGCACCAGCTACAACCTCGAACCGGATATTAAAAGCAGCCCCGGCGGCCTGCGCGATATCCATACGCTGCAGTGGGTCGCGCGTCGCCATTTTGGCGCGACATCGCTGGACGAAATGGTCGGCTTTGGTTTTTTGACCGAGGCCGAACGTAACGAACTCAATGAGTGCCTGCATCTGCTCTGGCGCATCCGTTTCGCTCTGCATCTGGAAGTAACCCGCTACGATAATCGCCTGCTGTTTGACCGCCAGCTTAGCGTTGCGCAGCGCCTGAATTACCGGGGCGAAGGCAACGAGCCGGTCGAGCAGATGATGAAGGATTTCTTCCGCGTCACCCGCCGCGTTACTGAGCTGAACCAGATGCTGTTGCAGCTGTTTGATGAAGCGATCCTCGCGCTGACGGCGGACGAAAAGCCGCGCCCGATTGATGACGAGTTTCAGCTGCGCGGTACGCTGATCGATCTGCGCGACGAAACGCTGTTCATCCGCGAACCGGAAGCGATCCTGCGGATGTTCTACACCATGGTGCGCAACAGCACGATTACCGGGATCTACTCCACCACCCTGCGCCACCTGCGCCATGCCCGACGTCACCTTAAGCAACCGCTGTGCTACATCCCCGAGGCGCGTTCACTATTTCTGAGCATGCTCCGTCATCCGGGCGCCGTCAGCCGCGGGCTGCTGCCGATGCACCGCCACAGCGTGCTGTGGGCCTATATGCCGCAGTGGTCGCATATTGTCGGGCAGATGCAGTTCGATCTGTTCCACGCCTATACGGTGGATGAACACACGATCCGCGTCATGCTCAAGCTGGAAAGTTTCGCCAAAGAAGAGACCCGTTCCCGCCATCCGCTGTGCGTTGAGCTGTGGCCGCGCCTGGCGCACCCGGAGCTGATCCTGATTGCCGCGCTGTTCCACGACATCGCCAAAGGTCGCGGCGGTGATCACTCGGTGCTGGGTGCCCAGGACGTGCTGAAGTTTGCCGAGCTGCATGGGCTGAACTCGCGCGAAACGCAGCTGGTGGCCTGGCTGGTTCGCCATCACCTGCTGATGTCGGTAACCGCACAGCGTCGTGATATTCAGGATCCGGAAGTGATCAAGCAGTTTGCAGAAGAGGTCCAGACGGAGAACCGCCTGCGCTATCTGGTCTGCCTGACGGTGGCCGATATTTGCGCCACCAACGAAACCCTGTGGAACAGCTGGAAGCAGAGCCTGCTGCGCGAGCTGTACTTCGCCACTGAAAAACAGCTGCGTCGCGGGATGCAGAATACGCCGGACATGCGCGAGCGCGTCCGCCACCACCAGCTGCAGGCGCTGGCGCTGCTGCGAATGGATAACATTAACGAAGAGGCGCTGCATCAGATTTGGGCGCGCTGTCGCGCCAACTACTTTGTGCGCCACAGCCCAAACCAGCTTGCCTGGCACGCGCGGCATCTGCTGAAGCATGACCTGTCGAAGCCGCTGATCCTGCTCAGCCCGCAGGCCACGCGCGGCGGGACGGAAATCTTTATCTGGAGCCCGGACCGGCCTTATCTGTTCGCCGCGGTCTGTGCCGAGCTGGACAGGCGTAACCTGAGCGTTCACGACGCGCAGATTTTTACCACCCGCGACGGCATGGCGATGGACACCTTTATTGTGCTGGAGCCGGACGGCAGCCCGCTGTCGGCGGACAGGCATGAAGGGATACGCTTCGGCCTGGAGCAGGCCATCACCCAGCGCAGCTGGCAGCCACCGCAGCCGCGTCGCCAGCCGGCAAAATTGCGCCACTTTACCGTCGATACCGAGGTCAATTTCCTGCCGACCCATACGGATCGTAAATCGTTCCTGGAGCTGATCGCACTCGACCAGCCGGGGCTGCTCGCCCGCGTCGGCCAGGTTTTTGCCGATCTGGGAATTTCGCTTCACGGCGCCCGAATTACAACCATTGGCGAGCGAGTAGAAGATTTATTTATAATCGCCACCGCCGACCGGCGTGCCCTTAATAATGACCTGCAGCTTGAAGTGCAACAACGGTTGACAGCAGCCCTCAATCCAAACGATAAAGGGTGACGTTTTTTTTAGTGAAATGGAAAGAGTAAACAATGCAGCAGTTACAGAACGTTATTGAGTCCGCTTTTGAGCGTCGCGCCGAGATCACTCCGGCAAATGTGGATACCGTGACCCGTGAAGCGGTTAACCAGGTTATTTCCCTGCTGGATTCCGGCGCGCTGCGCGTGGCAGAAAAAATCGACGGTCAGTGGGTTACTCATCAATGGCTGAAGAAAGCTGTACTGCTCTCTTTCCGTATCAACGATAACCAGGTTATCGACGGAGCAGAAAGCCGCTACTTCGATAAAGTGCCAATGAAATTTGCGGATTACGACGAAGCGCGCTTCCAGAAAGAGGGCTTCCGCGTGGTGCCGCCTGCGGCGGTTCGCCAGGGCGCGTTCATCGCACGCAACACCGTGCTGATGCCATCCTACGTGAATATCGGTGCCTACGTTGACGAAGGCACCATGGTCGATACCTGGGCAACCGTGGGTTCATGCGCGCAGATTGGTAAAAACGTACACCTGTCCGGCGGCGTAGGCATCGGTGGCGTGCTGGAGCCGCTGCAGGCTAACCCAACCATCATTGAAGACAACTGCTTCATCGGCGCGCGTTCCGAAGTGGTTGAAGGCGTGATCGTAGAAGAAGGTTCCGTGATCTCCATGGGCGTCTACATCGGCCAGAGCACCCGCATTTACGACCGCGAAACCGGCGAAGTTCACTACGGCCGCGTACCGGCCGGTTCCGTTGTGGTTTCCGGCAACCTGCCGTCTAAAGATGGCAAATACAGCCTCTACTGCGCGGTTATCGTGAAGAAGGTGGACGCCAAAACCCGCGGTAAAGTGGGCATCAACGAACTGCTGCGCACCATCGATTAATCAGGTATAACAAAAAGCGGGGGCAACCCCGCTTTTTTTATATCCCGAGGTGGCGAAAATAGATTTTTTCGTTAATTATTCATAGGTTATGTTGAGATCAAGGGTACCGCTATGTACGATAATCTGAAAAGTCTGGGCATTACCAATCCTGATGAAATTGATCGTTATAGTCTCCGCCAGGAAGCCAATAACGATATTTTGAAAATCTATTTTCACAAAGACAAAGGAGAGTTTTTCGCCAAAAGCGTGAAGTTTAAATACCCACGCCAGCGTAAGACCGTTGTCGCTGACGGTATCGGTCAGGGATATAAAGAAGTACAGGAAATCAGCCCTAACCTGCGCTATGTGATCGACGAGCTCGATCAGATTTGCCAGCGCGATCGCAGCGAAGTCGACCTCAAGCGTAAGATCCTTGACGATCTGCGTCACCTGGAAAGCGTTGTTACCCATAAGATCAGCGAGATTGAAGCGGATCTTGAGAAATTGACGCGGAAATAAAAGCAAAACGGCAATCCTTGATTGCCGTTTTTAGTGTTTGCGCCCTCTCCCACAGGGAGAGGGATAGGGTGAGGGCACCATACCGCACTCAGCTATCGCTGTTCGTCCAGCTGCAGCGCCACATACAGCAGCAGCCGGTCGTCGAAATTCCCCAGATCCAGCCCCGTCAGTTCCGAAATCCGGTTAAGCCGATACTCCAGCGTATTACGATGTATGAACAGCGCTTTTGACGTTGCCAGCGGCTGCACGTTATGCCGGAACCACGCCTGCAGCGTGCGGCGCAGCAATCCGTTGTTATCCATCGCCTTCAGACGCACCAGTGGACGCGCCAGCTCGTTGGCCTGCCAGCCGCCCCGCAGGCTGTCGAGCAGGACCGGCAGCATCAGATCCTGATAGAAATAGCTGCGGCTTTCCGGCATGCGCTGCTTGCCCACCATCATGGTGGTGCGCGCCGTTCGCCATGAACGGGCGATGCTTCCCGGTCCGGTAAAGTAATTCCCGAGCGCGACGCGAAAACGGAGCTGACCGTTCTCCTTCATGCGCTCGATGAGCAGCTCAACGCGACGACGATGATCTTCCGCGTCCCAGCGGCCAAACTGATTAAGCGCGGGCTTAAGCACCACCATTTCCGTCAGGGAAACTATCGCCACCAGGTTATTACGCTCCGGCGTCGCCAGCATGTTTTGCAGCTGCTGTAGCTCCACCATGGCGCTGTCCACGCCAAGCTGTCCGCTATCCACCTCGATGACGGCGACCACGCGCGGCTGATTCAGGTCGATACCCAGACGCTGCGCCCACTCGCTCAGGGCTGGCGTGTGCTCCTCCGCCTGTATCAAATTCATCACCAGCTCTTCGCGCAGGCGGCTGTCCTGCGCCAGCAGGTGCATCAGGCGCGACTGCTCCAGCATCATCTCTGCCGTCATGCAGACCAGCTCGCCGTATTTGCGTAAAGATTCAGGATCGCCGGTCAGACCGATAACGCCAACAATTTCGCCTTCGAGACGCAGCGGCAGGTTGATCCCCTGGCGCACACCGTGCAGGTGTTTCGCTACGGCGTCATCAATGTCCACCACGCGCCCCTGAGAGAGCACCAGCAGCGCCCCTTCGTGCAATTCCCCAATACGCTCACGATCGCCACTGCCGATGATGCGTCCACGGGCATCCATTACGTTGATATTGGTATCAATGATGCGCATGGTTCGCGCCACGATATCCTGCGCCATTTTGGTATCAAGATGCCAGCCAGCCATATAACCCTCCCGTGAGCAGAGCTCAAGCATAGGGGAGTTCAGTTACGGCTGCATTGTGCAGATGCCCAAAGGCAGAGAGAGATGTATGGAGTTGTGCTAAGGGTCACAGAAAAAAGAAAGCCCCTGCCTGTTGTAGGCAGGGGCCTGAGGGATTACTGCATCAGGAGATAAATAGAGGTATCACCACGCTGAATATTCAGGGCCAGCACGGAAGGCTTGCTGTCGAGAATTTTGCGCAGTTCAGCAATGTTTTTCACCGGCTGCTGGTTAGCGCCCATGATGACATCACCTTTTTTGAGGCCGATACGGGCCGCCGGCGAATTCGCTTTTACGTTATTCACCACCACGCCTTTATCCGCCCCTTTGTTGCTCATCTCAGCCCCTTCAATACCGCTGAAGATGGTGCTGGAATCTACCTGATTCTGGCTGCTCTGCTGGAGTTCCAGGCTCACGTTAACCGGCTTACCTTCACGCAGCAGGCCGAGGGTGACTTTACTGCCGATTGGCATTGAACCCACTTCTGCGCGCAGGGCGGCAAAGCTGCTGATCGGCTTCCCGTTGAGAGAGGTAATGACGTCACCCGCTTTAATACCAGCTTTTGCCGCAGAGGAGTTCGGCATGACCTGGCTCACGAACGCGCCGCGCTGAGCGTCAACCTTCATCGCTTTCGCCAGCTCTGAGTTCAGCTCGGTACCCATGATACCCAGCTCACCGCGTTTCACCTGACCGTACTGCACCATCTGCGCGGTCAGGTTTTTCACCATGTTGCTCGGGATAGCAAAGCCAATACCGATGTTACCCCCGTCCGGTGCCAGAATAGCGGTGTTAATACCGATAAGCTCACCGTTCAGGTTCACCAGCGCACCGCCGGAGTTACCGCGGTTAATGGCCGCATCCGTCTGGATGAAGTTTTCATAGTTTTCCGCGTTCAGGCCACTACGCCCCAGCGCAGAGACGATACCCGAGGTGACGGTTTCGCCCAGACCGAACGGGTTACCGATGGCGACGGTGTAATCGCCAACGCGCAGCGCGTCCGAGTCGGCAAGCTTAATCGCCGTCAGGTTCTTCGGATCCTGAATCTGAATCAGCGCGATGTCGGAGCGCGGATCTTTACCCACCACTTTGGCGTCAAATTTACGGCCGTCGCTCATCTGCACTTTAATAACGTTCGCATTATCTACCACGTGGTTATTGGTCACCACGTAGCCTTTCGCGGCGTCAATAATCACGCCCGAGCCAAGCGCCATGAATTTCTGCTGCTGGCCGCCGCCCTGACCGTTATCCCCTGGACCGCCGCCCTGACAGAACGGTGAACTCTGGAATGGCGAACCGTCCTGGCAGAATGGCGAATTATCGCCGAAGAACTGCTGGAAGTTACGCGGCATGCGCGGCGTATTGACGGTTGTGCTGCCCTCAACGTTGATACTCACCACCGATGGCATCACTTTTTCGAGCATCGGGGCCAGGCTTGGCATCTGCTGCGCAGGGACTGCCGACGAAGCCGTCTCGGCTGCCGTAGCAGACAGAGGAGACAGCGCTAAACCTAAACTCAGAGCCAGTGCACTCATTGCTAATGTGGTTTTTTTCATGTTTCTCAATCTCGATTTACCAGATAACGCAAAATTGCTGTGTAACTCAGATTCGTTTTATACCGCTTAGTTCCGGGGATAAGTTTATGGAAAAAGTAAAAATTTATTGGCCGTCTTTACAAAACTCACGGCTTATTCCACGGCCATCAGCTTGCGGTATTCATCCCAGGCGTACAAATCCGTCATCCCGCTGATATAGTCCTGGATGAGCCGGCAGCGATAATAATATTCCAGTACCGGCCAGCGGGAAGATTGCCGATCTATTTTACTGATGGCTTCGACGTATGCCAGCCGGTGGCGGGTCGAAAGCTTTTGATAGAGGCGAGACTCAATAGGCAGGCGGCGGACGCGTTCGTTTTCTACCAGCTCGCTGAACTCATCGACCGGGAGCTGGAGTAAAGGAGCATAAATCTCCAGCAGCCCACTGATAACCCGATATCCCTGCAGCTCCAGCTGTTCAACATCCGGATGGCTGAAAACATGGCGAACGGCCACGTGTTTATATAATTCGAGAAGCTGGCTAAAACTACTCTCATCTTCCAGCAGGGCGTGATTAAATTCTCCGCTAAATATCATCGGCAAATTATCAATGAAACGCGCGGCTGCATACGGCACCAGTTTATTCAGCGTGTTGACCCGTAAATACATAAAGAACTGATCTTCAGTGCTCCGGCTTAGCGAATTTGAGCGCGATTTATCCCATGCATTCTCGACGACCTGTGCAAACAGAGATCCTTTTTCATGCTCTCCCCAGGCATCACGAAGATGCTGATAAAGCTCCTCGACGCTGAATATTCTTTTTTCCACCGCGTCTTCCAGATCGGCCACGCAATATGAAATGTCGTCAGCGGCTTCCATAATCCACGTCAGCGGGAAACGGCCATTGGGCGTCAGCGACAGTTCTTTACGCAACCGCTCAATATAGGCCTCTTCCGATAAGTAATAGCCCGGCTTTTTCATCAGATAGCTATGGGTGGCGGGCGTCTCCCCCATCCACCATGCGGGACGGGTATATTTGAGAATGCAGCCTACCTGAGCCCAGGTCAGGTTCATGCGCATCAGAGAGTGCACCAGGCGTATGCCCTGCGCGTTACCTTCGAAGTGACACAGATCCTGACGCACCTTGCGGCGCAGATCGTTCAGGCTCTCCTCGCCCTCGCGCAGGCATAAATCGCGCACCGCGCAGCGGTCATCGCTCAGCGGCTGGCTTGCTGCATCGGAGGGGAAAAGGCGCTGTTTAAACCAGTCGTTGATGGCGGCTTCGCCGAAATGGCCGAAGGGAGGATTGCCAATATCGTGCATCAGGCAGGCCATCTCAACGATGCTTTCGAACGGCCCGGTCAGCTCATCCAGCCCGTAGGTTTCCAGCAGGCGCTGCTCTTTGAGGCGGCTGAGGATCTCTTTTGCAATGTAGCGCCCCACCTGCTGCACTTCCATGGAGTGCGTCAGTCGCGTACGCACCGCAGCGTTACGCTCCAGCGGGAACACCTGGGTTTTTTGCTGTAACCGGCGGATGGCGGGCGAGTTGATGATGCGTCCACGATCGCTCTCGAAAATGCGCAGGATCTCATGTTCGCTCTTCTCGCCCTGCGGCGAGCGGAAACGTCGGTGCCAGTTAATTTTGGTGCGAAAATCGATTGGTGCCATGTGCTCCCCCGCGTGAGAATGCGTTTCCCCTTTACCGCATGATAGACTATGCATCTTAACAAGGCACATCGCGAGTAAATCTATGAAAATCGGCATTATTGGTGCAATGGAAGAAGAAGTTACGCTGCTGCGTGACAAAATTGAGAACCGTCAGACCCTCTCCCTCGGTGGCTGTGAGATCTACACCGGTCAGCTGAACGGTGTTGACGTGGCTCTGCTGAAATCAGGCATCGGTAAAGTTGCAGCGGCACTGGGCGCGACCCTGCTGCTTGAGCGCTGCAAGCCTGACGTTATCATTAACACAGGCTCTGCGGGCGGTCTTGCCCCGACGCTGAACGTGGGTGATATCGTTGTTTCCGACGAAGCGCGTTACCACGATGCAGACGTCACCGCCTTCGGCTACGAATATGGTCAGCTTCCGGGCTGCCCGGCCGGGTTTAAAGCGGATGATAAGCTGATTGCCGCCGCAGAAGGCTGCATCAGCGAGCTCAACCTCAATGCGGTGCGTGGCCTGATCGTCAGCGGCGATGCCTTCATCAACGGCTCCGTCGGTCTGGCAAAAATCCGCCATAACTTCCCGCAGGCCGTCGCCGTTGAGATGGAAGCCACGGCCATTGCGCACGTGTGCCACAACTTTGGCGTACCGTTCGTGGTCGTTCGCGCGATTTCTGACGTGGCTGACCAGCAGTCCCACATCAGCTTCGACGAATTCCTGGCCGTTGCAGCCAAACAGTCCACCGTGATGGTGGAATCCCTGGTGCAGAAACTGGCGCGTGGGTAAGCCGTCCTTCAGGGCGCTGGTCGCCCTGCTTCTGCTCGCCCCGGCCTGGCTCACCGCCGCGCCGCGGGTGATCTCACTCTCCCCCGCCAATACGGAACTGGCGTTTGCCGCCGGGATCACCCCCGTTGGGGTAAGCAGCTTTTCCGATTACCCACCTCAGGCCGCCCATATTGAACAGGTAGCCACCTGGCAGGGAATGAACCTGGAACGTGTCGTGGCGCTCAGGCCCGATCTCGTCCTCGCCTGGCGCGGCGGCAATGCCGAACGGCAGGTGAACCAGCTGTCGTCGCTGGGAATCACGGTGAAATGGGTGGACGCGGAGAGCATCGAACAGGTGGCGCAAGCCCTGCGCGACCTCGCGCCCTTTAGCCCAACCCCGCAGCAAGCCGAGCGGGCAGCCGGGCAAATGCTCAGTGACTATGCCACGCTGAAAAGCCGGTACGGTACGCAAAAAAAGCAGCGCGTATTTCTGCAATTCGGCACGCAGCCGTTGTTCACAACCGGGAAAGGCTCGATCCAGAATCAGGTGCTTGAGACGTGCGGGGGTGAAAATATCTTTGCCGACAGCCGGGTACCCTGGCCACAGGTCAGCCGGGAGCAGGTTCTGGCGCGACAACCGCAGGCCATTGTGGTGGTCGGAAATGCGAGCGAGATTCCTAAAATTAAACAATTCTGGCACCGGCAGCTTAAAATACCGGTGATTGCACTCAACAGCGACTGGTTTGAACGGGCCAGCCCGCGTATTATCCTCGCCGCAAAACAACTCTGTGCCGAACTGGCAGAGGGTCATACAAACAGATAAACACCCCATTCGAGGATTTAACGATGCTCGTGTATTGGCTGGATATTCTTGGCACAGCCGTTTTTGCTATCTCCGGCGTTTTGCTTGCCGGAAAATTACGCATGGATCCTTTTGGCGTTCTGGTGCTCGGCGTCGTCACGGCGGTGGGGGGCGGAACGATCCGCGACATGGCGCTGGCGAACGGCCCGGTATTCTGGGTGAAAGATCCAACGGACCTGGTCGTAGCGATGGTCACCTGTCTGTTAACCATCGTGCTGGTCCGTCAGCCGCGCAGGCTTCCCAAATGGGTGCTGCCGGTGCTGGACGCCGTCGGTCTGGCGGTCTTTGTCGGAATCGGCGTGAATAAAGCCTTTATAGCAGGGACTGGCCCACTGGTGGCAATCTGTATGGGCGTGTTGACCGGCGTGGGCGGCGGGATCATTCGCGATATCCTGGCGCGAGAAGTGCCGATGATCCTGCGAACGGAAATCTACGCGACGGCCTGTATCATCGGGGGGATTGTACACGCTACGGCGTATTACACCTTCGCTATCCCGCTGGAGAACGCGGCAATGCTGGGGATGGTCGTGACGCTGGTAATACGTTTAGCGGCGATACGCTGGCACCTGAAGCTGCCGACCTTTGCGCTGGACGAAAATGGAAGGTAAAAAGCAAAAACGGTAACCGCCAGGTTACCGTTTTTCGAGTCTGCCGGGGTGAGTGCCTCAGCCCGCACCGTCCGCAACGTTAGATGCTGAACGACGATCCACACCCGCAGGTGCTGGTCGCGTTAGGGTTCGTCACCACAAAGCGCGACCCTTCCAGACCTTCGGTGTAATCCACCGAACCGCCGACGAGGTATTGCAGGCTCATCGGGTCAACCACCAGCGCGACGCCCTGCTTCTCGATAGTCATATCACCATCGTTAACCTGGTCGTCAAAGGTAAAACCATACTGGAAGCCGCTGCAGCCGCCGCCGGTAATATAAACACGCAGTTTCAGATCCGGATTGTCCTCGTCGGCAATCAGGGTTTTCACTTTTTTCGCTGCTGCTTCGGTAAATTCCAGCGGCAACGCTACGTCATCACTCATCTTATGCTCCCATGAATACTGCTACTGCTATTGGGTAAAAATCACCCAATTCTTTATGCCATTATCTAATACCCTGGTAATTCATTCAAGTATTCTGCTTCAGGGCCTGTTCAGCATCCTGTTTCGCCAGGGTACGGGCAAGAATGGTGGAGTATAGCGGTTTTCCACCCAGGAATTGGGCTAATAGTGTCGCGCCGAGGCAGGTAATGATCATTGGCAAAATGAGCTGGTAATTATCGGTCATTTCCAGCACCAGCACGATCCCGGTCAGCGGCGCGCGCAGGGAGGCCGCCAGTAGCGCTCCCATCCCCGCAACGGCAAACGTCCCGGCATCCAGATGATAGGCCGGGAAGCCAACCGCCGCCGCCATCCCAAACGCGGTCCCCAGCAGCGTGCCCAGCGCCAGCATCGGGGCAAAAATCCCTCCCGGCGCGCCGGAGGAGAAGCAGAGCACGGTGGTGATCACCCGCGAGATAAACATAAACAGCAGCAGGCCGACGCTAAAATTGCCCGCCGCCGCAACGGGTATCAGCCCAAATCCGCCGCCTGCCGCGTTCGGTTCGATAAAGCCGAGGATCCCGCACACTCCGCCGAGCAGGCCCCCCACCAGCACCCATCGGGTGGTGTTTCCGCCGTGGATGCGCTGAAACATATCCTGCGCACGTAAAATCAGCGTATTGAAAAGCGGGCCGACCACGCCAAAAATCATGCCAAGCACCAGATACAGCCACAGGGTGTTGACCGGCGCGTTAGTCAGCTTACCCACCTCAATCACCGCCCCTTCGCCGTTGAAGATGCGAAAGACGATGCTCGACATAATCACGCCGGTAAACACCGCCTTAATGGAGATGAGGTTGTAGCGGAACTGGGCGCGCATCTCTTCGATAATGAACAGGATCCCCGCCAGCGGCGCATTGAACGCGGCAGACAGCCCGGCCGCCGCCCCCGTCGCCAGCAGCGTATGGCGCGCTTCGGCGCTGCGCATACGGAACAGATCGCCGACCATACGCCCGACGTTACCGCCCAGCTGTACCGTTGGTCCTTCCCGTCCGAGCACCATTCCCGCCCCGAGCGTTCCCATCCCGCCGATAAATTTCACAGGAAGCACGCGCCACCAGCGAACCGGGCGTAGCTCTTCCAGCGCCCCTTCAATTTCCGGGATCCCCGAGCCGCCCGCTTCGGGTGCGAATTTACGTACCAGGAAATAGCCCACCATGGCAAACAGGGCCGAAAGGCCAAAGGCCCACGCCCAGACCAGCCATTCACGATCCGCAAAGCTGGCGACGGTGCCTATGCGCCAGTTGAGCACCGCGTTGACGGCTTTCTCAAACGCGACGCCCACGAGACCGGCCAGCGTGCCCACAACGGCAGCTGCCAGCAGAATGGCTAACGGGGTTTTGTCACGGTTGAGCAGCCGCCGGATGCTGACCCGGCGCTTCGCGCGCGTAAACTGCTGTTGTTCAAAAGACGGAGTGTTATCGTTCATTACCTTTTCTGTTTCGTCATACAAATGGCCGCAGGGATTTTACCAGAGACAGTCCCCTCGTCCCCTGAAAAATACTTAACAATTGTTAAGCCCTTTACGGGGCAAAAATTTTATAACCTCATCCGGATCACTTAGAATAGTCTCCTTAACTTATTTCTACGAACCAGGAACGACGCCATGAGCAAGTCTGAAAACCTCTACAGCGCAGCCCGCGAGCTTATCCCAGGCGGCGTAAACTCACCGGTGCGCGCCTTTACCGGCGTGGGTGGCACTCCGCTGTTTATCGAACGTGCGGATGGCGCGTATCTGTATGATGTGGATGGCAAAGCCTATGTCGATTACGTCGGCTCCTGGGGGCCAATGGTGCTGGGGCATAACCACCCGGCGATCCGCAACGCGGTGATTGAAGCCGCTCAGCGCGGCCTGAGCTTCGGTGCGCCAACCGAGATGGAAGTCAAAATGGCGGAGCTGGTCACCGAGCTGGTGCCGACAATGGACATGGTACGTATGGTGAACTCCGGTACGGAAGCGACCATGAGCGCCATCCGTCTGGCGCGCGGCTTTACCGGCCGTGACAAGATTATCAAGTTCGAAGGCTGTTACCATGGCCACGCCGACTGCCTGCTGGTAAAAGCCGGTTCCGGCGCGCTGACGCTCGGTCAGCCTAACTCTCCGGGCGTGCCGGCTGATTTCGCAAAACACACTCTCACCTGCACCTATAACGATCTGGACACCGTTCGCGCGGCGTTCGAGCAGTATCCGCAGGAGATCGCCTGCATCATCGTCGAACCGGTGGCGGGCAACATGAACTGCATCCCACCGCAGCCGGATTTCCTGCCGGGCCTGCGCGCGCTGTGTGATGAGTTCGGCGCGCTGCTGATCATCGACGAAGTGATGACCGGCTTCCGCGTGGCGCTGGCGGGCGCCCAGTCTTATTATGGCGTTGAGCCTGACCTCACCTGTCTGGGCAAAATTATCGGCGGCGGCATGCCTGTCGGGGCGTTTGGTGGCCGTAAGGACGTGATGGACGCGCTGGCGCCAACCGGTCCGGTTTACCAGGCGGGTACGCTCTCCGGTAACCCCATTGCGATGGCGGCGGGCTTTGCCTGTCTGACCGAAGTGGCGCAGCCGGGTATCCACGAAACCCTGACGGACCGGACGACGCAGCTGGCGAACGGCCTGCTGGAAGCCGCAGAAGAGGCGGGTATTCCGCTGGTGGTTAACCACGTCGGCGGTATGTTCGGCATTTTCTTCACCGACGCGAAAACCGTCACCTGCTATCAGGACGTGGTGAAGTGCGACGTAGAACGCTTCAAACGCTTCTTCCACCTGATGCTGGAAGAAGGGGTATATCTGGCACCGTCAGCGTTTGAAGCGGGCTTTATGTCCGTGGCGCACAGCGAAGAAGATATCAATAACACCATCGACGCAGCGCGTAAGGCGTTTGCGAAGCTGTAAAATGTGCGGCTTGATACCCTCTCCCACAGGGAGAGGGAGCAAACGCTAAAACGGCAATCCAAGGATTGCCGTTTACTTTTATTACCGACTCTGCTTTCTCAACAGATAGATAAAGTACGGCGCGCCGATAAAGGTCGACAGCAGGCCCGCCGGGATCTGATACGGGAACAGCACCATCCTTCCGCACCAGTCAGCAAAGACCAGGATCGCCCCGCCCGTCAGGGCAGAGATCGCGATATGCGGCATCGTGCGGCGGAAGCCCATCATACGTGCGATATGCGGCGCCATCAGGCCAACAAAACTGAGCGGGCCAATGGTCATGGTTGCCGTCGCCGTCAGGCACGCGGCCAGCAGCAGCAGGGCGATACGCGTTGGCGTCAGCGCCAGCCCGACCGCGCGCGCGGTGTCCCCGCCCAGCGGCAGAATGGTCATCCAGCGGCGGCACAGCGGCACTATCGCCAGCAGTACGATCATCACGATCCCGGTATGCACCACCTGGCTGCCGGTGGCGTTATACGTCGAGCCGGAGATCCAGGTCAGGATCTGCGCCATGCGCGGATCGCCGCTCGCCTGCAACATCATCAGCAGCATGGTAAACGCGGTGCTCAG
The DNA here is from genome assembly GCF_014930695.1 of Enterobacter cloacae complex sp. P40C2. NCBI lineage: Bacteria > Pseudomonadati > Pseudomonadota > Gammaproteobacteria > Enterobacterales > Enterobacteriaceae > Enterobacter > Enterobacter cloacae complex sp. P40C2. The sequence continues at coordinate 48,428 of NZ_JADBRP010000002.1, forward strand.
CGCCATCCCGGCCAGCAGCATGCGGTGAGGCGAGAAACCGCCGCGCCCGGAGGCGATCAGGATAATCATCAGCGTCGCCGCCGCACCGATACTTCCGGCAGGCATCAGCCAGCCGAAGGCATTCCCCGGCACGAGAAACAGCATCAACACCACGCCAAACGCGGCGCCGGAACTGATGCCCAGGACTTCCGGGCTTGCCATCGGGTTACCGGTCAGACGCTGTATAATACAGCCCGCCACCGCCAGCATCACGCCGGCAATCAGCGCGGAGAAGATCCGCGGCCAGCGCCACTGCATGAGCTCATTCAGCAAATCCCCCGTCGCCCAGTGCCAGCCCGTGGCGTCACGCCCCAGCGAGAGCGCGGCAAACGAAGCGATAGCCAGCACCGCCAGCCCGGCAAGGCTGAACCATATCACCGACTGGCGCTCGGCAGAGATTTTATCGCCGGCATCCATCGCCGGGGCGCTGATGCTCCGCAGCCGCGGCAGCAGCCACAGCAGCAGCGGCGCGCCGATAAGGGCCGTCACCGAGCCCGTCGACACTTCCATCCAGACGCGCGCCAGCCAGAGAATGAGCTGATCGGAAAGCCAGAGGATCAGCGCGCCAATCAGCGGCGCCAGCATCAGGCGCGCCAGCAGACGCCGCGCGCCGAGCATTTTTGCCAGCAGCGGCGCAAACAGGCCGATAAATCCGATGATGCCGACGGCGTTAACCAGCAACGCGCTCAGCACAATCGCCAGGGTGAGGGCCGCCAGGCGGGCCAGCGACAGCGCCAGCCCCAGGTTACGCGCCACGCCGTCATCGAGGCCCATCAGCGTCAGCGGGCGCAGCAGCAGTAGCGTAAGCACCACGCCGCCAAACAGCTGAGGCCACAGGCGCTGGACGATGCTCCAGTCGGTCTGGGTGAGCGTTCCGGTACTCCACATAAACATGCTTTGCAGCTGGTCGTGGTGAAACAGCACCAGCAGCTGGTTGATTGCCCCGCAGTAGAGGCTAACGACCAGCCCGGCGAGGATCAGCGTGACCGGCGAAAGGCGTTTACCCCAGGCCACGCCGAAGACCAGCGCACCAACCACGCAGGCGCCTGCCAGCGCGGCAAACTGCGAGGTTAATGCCCCCGGCAGCGTCCAGAGCGTGGTAACGGTGATCCCCAGCTGTGCCCCCGTCGCCACGCCAAGCGTGGTTGGCTCCGCCAGCGGGTTACGCAGCACCTGCTGGAACAGCACGCCCACCAGCCCCAGGCCCGCTCCGACCAGCAGAGAGATGCTAAGACGCGGCAACAGGCTGTAGTGGAACAGCATTTGCTGAATATTATCGATATCCGGTGCGGCAACCGCGGCCGCCCACTGCTCGCGCGGTAACGCCGTGGTCAGGTTGAAGCCGGTCAGCGCCAGGGCAGCCAGGAAAATGAGCGCCAGCAGCAGCACCGGGAAGCGGGCAATACGCGTACTCATGCCCTGCCTCCCAGCGTGCGATCCAGCACGCGCGCAAAATGCATCGCCGACAGCGTCGCGCCGTAAAACCATACCGCAGGCGCGCGCAGGAAACGCCGTTCGCGCACGAACGGCATCGCCTGCCAGAGCGGGGTCGCCATCAGGGTTTGCATTTCACGCTCGTTGCCGTGGTCAAAGCACAGAACGTCAACGTCACGAAACGCCGCCAGGCGGTCAATGCCCACGGCGGTGCTTCCCCAGAACGTCATCTCGCCTTCCCAGGCATTGCGAATGCCAAAGCTGTCGAGCACTTCCTGGAACAGGCAGTTCTTTCCAAAGACCAGCATATGGCGGGCGTCCAGCAGCGTCACCATCAGCAGCGAACGATCGCCGCGGTCGGCAAAGCGCGGCTTAAGGGAATCAATCAGCGCATCAAATTCATCCAGGTGTTTTTTTGCTTCCGCTTCACGGTTGAGGAAATGCGCCATCTCGTGAATGGAGTTTTTTGCCATGGTCAGCGGCTTTTTACCGTCGCTGAAGGAAAAGCCCCGTCCGGGAGCAATCTTCGCCATGGTCTCTTCCGATGGGCCATACCCCGCAGACCAGAATAAATAAGACGGCTTCATCTGCGTGAGAAGCTCAAGGTTCGGCTCCGTACGCAGACCGATATCGATGACGGAGTCCGGCAGTTTGGGCTCATTCACCCACAGGGTGTAGTTAGGGATATCGGCCACGCCGTAGGGCGTGATACCCAGGGCCATCATCAGCTCGACGGGCAACCACTCCAGCGCCACAATGCGGTGCGGATCGATAGCAGCGGCGCGGGCCGGAGCCATCTTTAACAGCAGCGGCGAGAGCGCCATGGCCGTCAGCAGGCGACGGCGGCTTATGCGTGTAGACTCCAGCATCAGTAAACGAAGCTCACCGGTGCAGCCCCGGCAGGGTGAGGCAGGATCCCCATAGGTATACCGTAGATATGTTCCAGCGTTTCGCTGCGCATCAGCTCGTCAGGCGTGCCCTGGGCGATCATTTCACCGCCGCGCAGCGCCACCAGATAGTCGCAATAACGCGCGGCCATATTGATATCATGCAGAACGGCAATCACCGTCAGGCCGCGCTGCTGGCTTAAACGGTGCACCAGCGCCAGCACGTCCACCTGGTGGGCAATATCCAGCGCGGAGGTAGGTTCGTCGAGCAGCAGGCAGCGGCTGTCCTGCGCCACCAGCATCGCGATCCACGCGCGCTGGCGTTCGCCACCGGACAGGCTATCCACAAGGCGGTGCGCCAGCGGTTTTAACCCGACCAGCGCAATCGCCTCTTCCACTTTCTCTCTGTCAGCAACGCCAAAACGCCCGAGCGCACCGTGCCACGGATAACGTCCAATCGCCACCAGCTCGCGCACCGTCATCCCTTCCGCCTGCGGCAGCTGCTGCGGCAGATAAGCCACCTTGCGGGCAAAGGCCTTACTGCTCCAGCCCGCCAGCGGCTGCTCATCCAGCAGAATGTCGCCCTCGGACGGCGGCTGGTGGCGGCCCAGCATCTTCAGCAGCGTCGATTTACCGGAACCATTGTGCCCGATTAATCCGGTCACTTTACCTGCGGGAAACGTCAAAGAGAGCGGGTGCAGCAGGGTGCGCCCGGGTACGCGAAAGGAGAGATTGTTGAGCGTGAAGGTGGAGTCGGATTGCGTTTTGTTATCCTGCATATCAGCCAACTTAAATAAAAAGGGCACGGCGAACCGTGCCCATAAAGAGATTAGAAGCGGAAGGTCGCCGTGGCGACAACCTGGCGTTCAGCACCCCAGAAGCAACCATAGGTGTTGAAGCAGCTGGCAACGTACTCACGATCGAACAGGTTGTTCACGTGAAGCGCGACGTTTGAACCCGCCATGCCCACGCGCGCCAGGTCATATCGGACTAACGCATCAACCAGGGTATAGCTGCCCACAGTAAACGAGTTCGCCGGATCGCCCTTGCTGGAGCCCGTATAACGAACGCCGGTGCCCAACGTCAGGCCAGACAGCGGGCCATCAAACATCGTGTAGTCACCCCAGACAGAGGCCATGTGTTTTGGTACCTGGGCTGGCGTGTTGCCTTTGTAGTTGGTGTCGGTGGTGTATTCCGCATCGGTATAGGTATAAGAACCCACAACGTTAACGCTTGCAGACAGCGCCGCTTTCGCTTCCAGCTCTACACCACGGGCACGGATCTCACCGCCTTCAACGGAGAAGAATGAGCCCGCAGGATCGGCCATCAGGTTGTTGGTTTTGGTCAACTGATACACTGCACCGGTGATCACGATCGGACGATCGTTCGGCACGTATTTCACGCCCGCTTCGTACTGCTTGCCTTTAGACGGAGAGAACAGTTTACCCTGAGCATCGGTCTGTGAAGCCGGTTCAAAGGATTCGCTGTAGCTGAAGTAAGGGGTTACGCCGTTATTGAACAGATAGTTAACGCCGCCACGCCAGGTAAACTGAGTATCATCACGTTTGGAGGTAGTATTCAATACACGGTTGTATGACTCCTGATCGGCCCAGTCGTAACGGCCGCCCAGCGTCACCAGCACTTTATCCCACTGCGCCTGATCCTGAACATACAAACCGGTCTGTTTCTGGCGGTTGAGGATTTGATACGCGCCGGAGTTTGCCGGATCTTTTGAGCCAAAATCAAAATCGCTGTTTACCGGATTGTAGAGATCCAGCAGTGGTACAGAGTCGTCATAGCCAAACCAGGAGTTGATATCGTTGCGCATACGCATAAAGTCAACGCCGGTCAGCAGGGTGTGGTCAACCTGGCCGGTCGCAAATTTGCTCTGCAGCTGGGTATCAACGGTGAAGTTCTGCAGTTTTTCATTATCGACAACGTACTTACGCGCCAGATAATGACCTTTATCGGCAGGAGCTAACGCAGCACACTGTTTGCTACCGCTGTTTGCCGGATCGGTACATACGCCGTAGCCGTAAACGCTGTTTTGCGAGGTTTTGTTCTCGGCAAAACGCAGGTTTTGGCGCACGGTAAAGGTGTCGTTAAATTCGTGGTCGAAGCTATACCCCACCATTTTCTGGTTACGGGAATAGGTATTGTTCTTCGCACCTTCGTTGAAGTCCGTCGACAGTCGGTCGCCGTTTGGCAGCGGATCAACCGTACCTTCTTTTGGCAGCCAGCCGTAATAACCTGTTTCAGGCTCGTTCTGGAAGTAGGAGAGGAAGGTGAAAGTCGTTTTATCATCCGGACGCCAGGAGAATGATGGCGCGATGGCATAACGCTGCTCGCCTTTATCTTGCTGCTGCGCATTATTTGAACGCGCAACGCCCGTCAGTCGGTAAGAGTAAACGCCGTCATCGTCGATGGCATCGCTGAAGTCAAAGCCGGTCTGGAACAGACTGTCGGTGCCAGCTTTGAACTGGATCTCTTTTAGCGGCTCGGTTGTTGGACGCTTACTTACCATGTTCAGCAGGCCACCAGGGCTGCTTTTTCCGTACAGAACGGAAACCGGGCCGCGCATGATTTCAGCACGCTCCAGCATATAAGGGTCAATCACCGCGTCGTTATAGAAGTTGCCCTGCATCTTCATACCGTCGAGGTAGTTGTTCTGGCTCTGGCCATCGGCCGCGAAACCGCGAATAACCAGGTAGTCATAGGTATTTGAAGCACCCCGGGTGCCTACCGCAACGCCCGGGGTATAGCTCAACGCTTCTTTAACGGAACGTGGCTGATGCAGCGCCATCTCTTCGGCAGTTACCACAGAAATAGACTGTGGAACCTTTTGAATTGGGGTGTCTGTTTTGGTTCCGGTCGCGGATTGACGCGCGGCGATAGTCGCAGCAGGACCCCAGGCACTTTCCTGTGCAGCCGGTGCGGCAGTCACGGTGATCGTTTCTTCTTTCTTGGGGGTTTCAGCGGCCTGTGCGTAAGCAGACATGCCGGCAACCGCTGTGGCTACGACGGCTGCGATTTTACGCAGCGACGTGTTAATTGGCTGAGCAGTATTGGAAAGCGCCATGATGGATCTCTGATGAAAAAGGTGAATGATAACGTAAACGAGAATTATTATTATGACCGCAGAATAATATGCGAAACGCTGACGGCATAGCAAGCGATATGCGGCCCTACAAGAATTAAGGGTTTAAGAAATAATCAACGGAAAATGGGTCGTTAATAAGGGTTGAAAACGGGGTTAAGGAAATGAGTTGCCGAGGTGAAAAAATACCCCCTTCCCGGGAAGGGGGTATCGGGATGGTTAGTTCCCGCCGAACATATCCTTGATCCAGCCGGCGACGCCGTCGCTGTCCTTCTTCTCTTCCTGCTGCTGCGGCTGTTGTTGCTGCTGCTGCGGTTGAGAAGACTGGTCAAACGGATTGCCGGTCGGCTGCTCTGGCTGACTTTGCTGGCACAGCGCATCCGGATTGGTCGTCCAGACCGGCAGTGAACGCACGCCACCGCCGCAGATAAAGTTACCGGAACTATCCACGCCCATATCGACGATATCTTCCGGCGCAACCAGGTTAAGCGGCACCGGGGACTGGTTTGCCAGATAGCGCTGGTAAATCGACATCGCACCGCTCGCACCGTACAGCCTGGTCGGCTGGTTGTTATCGCGGCCCACCCAGGTGATCACCACTTCACGACCATCGATACCGGCGAACCAGGTATCCACGTTGTTGTTGGTGGTACCGGTTTTACCTGCCAGGTGCAGACCCGGATACTTCGCCCCCAGCTGACGGCCGGTACCGCGCTGCACAACCTGCTGCATGGTCCACAGCGTCATATAGGCAGCCTGCGCCGGGACCGCGCGCTCGGCCTGCGGGAAGCTCTGATACAGCACGGAACCATCTTCAGCAATCACCGAGCGCAGCGCAGAGAGCGGCGCGCGGTTACCGCCGCTGGCGATGGTCTGGAACGCCTGCGCCACTTCGATTGGCGTCAGGTTAAGCGCGCCAAGGATCATGGCCGGAACAGGATGCAGCTGATCTTTCGGCACGCCCAGCTTCTGCCAGGTATCGGTAATCGCCGGCAGACCCAGCGCCATACCGAGGTTAACCGTTGGCACGTTCATCGAGCGGGTTAGCGCGTCCACCAGCATCACCTGACCGCTGAACCGTTTGTCATCGTTCTGCGGAGACCATACCTGGCCGTTAGGCTGGCGCAGAGAGATTGGCGCATCGGCAATCCAGGTGTTCAGGCGATAGAGGTTCGGCTGGCTCAGCGCGGTCAGGTAGGTCGCCGGTTTTGCCAGTGAACCGATCGAACGACGCGCCTGCATCGCACGGTTGTAGCCCGCATACTGCGGCTCAGCACCGCCCACCATCGCGCGAACTTCGCCGGTGTTACGGTCAACCACAACCATCGCGGTTTCCAGATCGCTCAGCTTACGCTGCTTCTTCAGCGCCGGGATCCCTTCAACCGCCGCTTTTTCTGCCGCATCCTGCGCCACGGAATCAAAGGTCGTGAAGATCTTCACGCCGGAGAGATCTTTAACTTTATCCCCGAGCTTCGACTGCAGCTCCTGACGCACCATCTGCATAAATGCAGGCTGTGGAGAGATTACCCCACCGCGCGGCTGAACGCCCAGCGGACGCGCGCTCAGCATGTCGTACAGCTCCTGGTCGATGACCTGCTGCTGTTGCAGCAGACGCAGCACCAGATTACGACGCTCCAGCGCCAGTTTCGGGTTACGCCACGGGTTGTAGATCGACGCCCCTTTCACCATACCTACCAGCAGCGCCTGCTGGTCGAGACTCAGCTCTTCCACCGGACGGCCAAAGTAGTACAGGCTCGCCAGCGGGAAGCCGCGGATCTCGTTATCACCGCTCTGGCCGAGGTACACCTCGTTCATGTACAGCTCAAGGATACGATCCTTGCTGTAGCGCGCATCCATCAGCACGGCCATGTACGCTTCGTTGGCTTTACGCCAGTAAGAACGCTCGCTGGAGAGGAACAGGTTCTTCACCAGCTGCTGGGTCAGGGTACTTGCCCCCTGCACCGTGCGCCCCGCGGTCAGGTTCGCCAGTACCGCACGACCAATGGAGTAGAGGCTGATGCCGTCGTGCTCGTAGAAGTGACGGTCTTCGGTTGCCAGCAGCGTATCCACCAGCAGGTCCGGGAAGCCGTTACGCGCCACGAACAGGCGCTGTTCGCCGTTTGCGGACGACAGCATGGTAATCAGACGCGGATCGAGACGGAAGAAACCGAACTGGCGGTCGTTATCCATGTTCTCAATGGTTTCCAGGCGATCGCCGTCAAAGGTCAGACGCGCGCGCACCTGCCCCTCTTTGCTGTCCGGGAAGTCGAACGGACGGCGGATCATCTCGATGCTTTTCGCCTGAACGGTAAACTCGCCAGGACGCGTCATTTTCGTGACCTGACGATACTGCGTGGCCTGCAGCAGCTTCACCATCTCGTTCTTGCTGATGGACATCTCTGGCTCAAGGTTCACCATGCGACCATACACTGCCGCAGGCAGCTGCCAGACTTTCCCGTCGATACGGCTGCGGATCTTCTGATCCAGATAAACGCCGTAAATCGCGATCAGAACAACAAAAACAATGAACAGCTTCAGCAGCAGCCAGAACCAGCCGCGCTTCCCGCGAGGCTTGCGCCCTTTGCCCTTCCCTTTACGCGGCATCGGTTCCTCATCCTCATAATCGTCTTCATAGTCATCGTCATATTCCTCATCTCTGAGGCGACGACGGCTCACCTTTTCTTTCGCCGGACGCGTTGGCTTTCCCTTACGTCCTATTGGCTCGCGGTCATTCCCCGCCATGCTTTTTCTCCGCAACATTCAGGCGCAAAGGCCAGATTTTCTTTCCTTTCACAGGTCAGTGAAAGAAGAAATCTCTCAAAGTGTGTTTCTTCCTCTCCCTGTGGGAGAGGGCCGGGGTGAGGGCATCAGGCCGCACTTTCCCTTTCAGGCCGCACTCCCCCACTACGAATATTTTTTCGTGCGCCGCGTCGGCGCCGTATTCGCCGGATCGTCCGGCCAGACGTGTTTGGGATATCGCCCCTTCATCTCTTTCTGCACCTCGCGGTAACTTCCCGCCCAGAACGCCCCCAGATCGCGGGTTATCTGCAGCGGACGATGCGCAGGCGACAGCAGCTCAAGCACTAACGGCACCCGCCCTTCAGCAATGGACGGCGTGGTGGCCTCGCCAAACATCTCCTGCATGCGCACGGCCAGCGCCGGAGGATTATCCTCATGATAACGAATGGCAATCCGGCTCCCGGTTGGCACAGTGTAATGCCCAGGCAGTTCACTATCCAGACGTTGACGTAACGACCAGTCCAGTAAATTCTGTAACGCTGTCTTAACATCGAGCGCCTTAAGGGCGCGCAGCGAGTGTACGCCGCTCATCTGCGGCAGCAGCCACTGCTCAAGCGTAGCGAGCAGCGCCTCATCGTCAACCGCGGGCCAGGCGTATTCCGGCAGCCACTTCGCCGCGCAGTGCAGACGAATGCGATACTGTTCAGCCTCCGGCGTCCAGTTCAGGACGCTCAACCCTTTTTCGCGAATGCCGTTCAGCATCGCCTGGTGAAGCTCGTCTTCCGACGGTTTCGCCAGCGGTATCGACCCGAGCGTCAGCTTGCCGATCTGGCTCCGACGAAACGCCTTTAGCGTGCCCTGAGCATCATCCCACTCCACGATGTCAGATTGCTGAAGCAGCTGCGGGCACGCACGCGTCAGGGCATCGATGTCAACGGCAATCGCCTGCAATATGCGCGCGTCCGGCGAATGGCTGCCCTGAAGCAGCAGCGGGGCGATCAGCCACTCGTGACGCGTCAGGGCATCATCGCTGTCGAGCATCGCGCCCATCCCGTTTGCCAGCTGATAGCGCCCGTCAATCCCGCGACGGCGCGCGATCCTGTCCGGGAAGGCCTGTGCCAGCAAGAACGGGATATTTTCGCCAGCAGGCGATCCCCCTTTACTGTTCAGGCGTTTGCACAGCTGCTGCGCCCGCTGCTGCCAGTTTCCCTGATTGCGCGAAAACGCCTGTTCCAGATCGCTGCTGCCACCGCGAGGCGGCTCCTCAAGAATAGCCGCCAGTTTTGCCGCCGTGGCAATTTCATCATCGTCCCGGGCTGCCGTCAGCATCGCCGCCAGGCGGGGATCGTTACCCAGCGCCGCCATTTTCTGGCCGCGCGCCGTCAGACGCTCGCCTTCCAGCGCGCCAAGCTGGGTCAGGAGGTTACGCGCGGCGGTGACGTTCACGCCAGGCGGGGGATTAAGCCAGGTGAGCTGCTCAGGATCGGGGCAGCCCCACTGCAACAGATCCATCACCAGCCCGGAAAGATCGCTTTGCACTATCTCAGGCGTGCTCTGCGCTGCCGCTCGTTCCGCCTGCTCTGCGCTGGTTAAATGCAGACAAATCCCCGGCTCAAGACGCCCCGCGCGGCCCGCGCGCTGGATCATCGAGGCCTGACTGATGCGCTGCGTCAGCAGCCTGGTCAGCCCGGTACGCGGATCATAACTCGCCACTCTCTCCTGCGTGCTGTCCACCACCAGGCGAATGCCTTCGATGGTCAGGCTGGTTTCAGCGATATTGGTCGCCAGCACCACCTTGCGCTGCCCTGCCGGTGCGGGAAGAATCGCCTTGCGCTGCTCGGCCAACGGCAGCGCGCCGTACAGCGGGCACAGCATAACGTCGCGGCTCACCCGGGATGCAAGCTGCTCCTGCACGCGCTGGATTTCGCCCACGCCGGGTAAAAAGAGCAACAGCGAGCCGGGTTCATGACGGAGCAATTCGGCGGTGGCGATGGCCACGGCTTCGTCAAAACGCTGGTGGGAAGCAAGCGGCTGATAGCGGCGATCAACCGGGAAGGCACGCCCTTCGGAGGCAATCATCGGCGCGTCAGGGAGCGTCTGCCGGAGCCGCTCGTTATCCAGCGTCGCCGACATAATGAGCAGCCGCAGGTCATCGCGCAGCCCCTGCTGAACGTCGAGCAGCAGCGCAAGGGCGAGATCCGCCTGCAGGCTGCGCTCGTGAAATTCATCGAGGATCACCAGCCCGACGCCGGACAGTTCCGGATCGTTTTGCAGCATGCGGGTGAGAATGCCTTCGGTTACCACCTCAAGCCGCGTGGACGCGCTCGTGCAGGTTTCAGCACGCATGCGGTAGCCCACCGTCTCGCCCGGTTTTTCATTCAGCAGTTCCGCCAGGCGCTGCGCCACGTTGCGCGCGGCCAGTCTGCGCGGCTCCAGCAGAATTATTTTCCCGCGGATCTTCCCCTCGCGCAGAATTTGCAGGGGCAGCCAGGTAGATTTACCCGCTCCCGTGGGCGCGCTGAGCAAAACCTGCGGCGCATGTTCTAAGGCTGCGAGAAGCTCAGGAAGGACGACGGCGACGGGCAAAGAAGACACTTACGGCTCCAGAGGGTTAACTTTATTCGGCGTACATTGTAGCATCGGCGCATATCATTACCGAGTCCTGCGCATGTCTGATTCAAAACGGCTGTTTTTCGCCATCGAGTTACCCACCACGCTTCAACGGCAGATCGTTCGCTGGCGCGCCAGCCACTTTCCGGCGGAAGCGGGCCGGCCTGTCGCTGCCACAAACATGCACCTGACGTTAGCCTTTCTCGGCGAGGTGAGTGCAGAGAAGCAGCGCGCGTTAAGCGCAATGGCCGGACGCATTTCTCAGCCGGGGTTTACGCTTCACCTTGACGATGCCGGACAGTGGTTGCGCTCCAGGGTAGTCTGGCTGGGAACGCGTCAGCCGCCTCGCGGATTACTTCAGCTCGCGAACATGCTGCGGGCACAGGCTGCGCGCAGCGGCTGTTACCAGAGCCCGCAGCCTTTTCATCCCCATATCACCCTGCTGCGCGATGCGGGTCAGGCTGTTGCCATCCCGCCGCCGGGCTTTCACTGGTCCTTTCAGGTGACTGAATTTGCGCTTTACGAATCTGCCTTTGTACAAGGACGCACCCGCTATACCCCGCTCCAGCGCTGGACGCTGGGCGACACGTTAAGGAAACCTGATGAAGTTTAGCCCCGCACTCCAGCGCGCCACCCTGATCCAGCGTTATAAACGCTTTCTCGCAGACGTCGTAACCCCCGAGGGCGAAACGCTTACCCTGCACTGCCCTAACACCGGTGCCATGACCGGCTGCGCCACGCCGGGTGACACGGTCTGGTATTCCACTTCAGAAAATACTAAACGCAAATATCCCCATACCTGGGAAATGACCGAGACGCAAAACGGGGCATTTATTTGCGTTAATACCCTGCGCGCAAATCAGCTGGTTAAGGAAGCGCTGACAAACGGCACGCTCCCCGAACTGGTGGGTTACGGTACGCAAAAAAGCGAAGTGAAATATGGCGATGAGGGCAGCAGAATTGACTTTATGTTACAGGCGGAAGATCGGCCTGAGTGCTATATTGAAGTGAAATCAGTGACGTTAGCGGAACAGGAAAACGGCTTCTTTCCGGATGCGGTAACGCTACGTGGCCAGAAGCATCTGCGAGAGCTAATGAGTGTAGCGGCGGCGGGCAAACGCGCCGTATTGCTGTTTGCGGTTCTGCATTCAGCCATTGAACGGTTTTCCCCGGCCCGTCATATTGATCCTAAATACGCGCAATTGTTGCATGAGGCACAAAAGCAGGGGGTAGAGGTTTTCGCTTATAAAGCGGAACTTTCTGCCGATAATATAACTCTGAGATCCTCTCTTCCCATTGTCTTATAAGGGATTAGACGATTGACTATTAAGTGTTCTGGCCGCGTGCGCAAATACGCTTTTCCTCACAGGGTTGTCAAGTGTAACGTTTAGATAATTGCCATACGGAAAAGCATCTGCTATTTATAGCGACCTGATTTTTCCCCCAACACGGGGATCGATAGTGCGTGTTAAGGAGAAGCAACATGCAAGAAGGGCAAAACCGTAAAACATCGTCCCTGAGTATTCTCGCCATCGCTGGGGTGGAGCCGTATCAAGAGAAGCCGGGCGAAGAGTATATGAACGAAGCCCAGCTGTCGCACTTCAAGCGTATTCTTGAAGCATGGCGTAATCAACTCAGGGATGAAGTCGATCGCACCGTTACACATATGCAGGATGAAGCTGCTAACTTCCCGGATCCGGTCGACCGTGCCGCTCAGGAAGAAGAGTTCAGCCTCGAACTGCGTAACCGTGACCGCGAGCGCAAACTGATCAAAAAGATCGAAAAAACGCTGAAGAAGGTCGAGGACGAAGATTTTGGCTACTGCGAATCCTGCGGTGTTGAAATTGGTATTCGTCGCCTGGAAGCGCGTCCAACAGCCGATCTGTGCATCGACTGTAAAACGCTGGCAGAAATCCGCGAAAAACAGATGGCTGGTTAATCCCCGCCCTCTACACACTCTACAAAGGCGGGAGTCTCTCCCGCCTTGTTACCGTTGATATGTCTGAATCTCACTATATCGGCCGCTTTGCGCCATCTCCCTCCGGTGAATTACACTTCGGCTCATTAATTGCCGCGCTCGGCAGCTACCTGCAGGCTCGCGCCCGTCAGGGTAAATGGCTTGTTCGCATTGAAGATATTGATCCTCCGCGTGAAGTTCCCGGTGCGGCAGAAACCATTCTGCGACAGCTGGAACATTACGGTCTTCACTGGGACGGCGAGGTGCTCTGGCAGTCTCAACGCCATGATGCCTACCGGGAGCGCCTGGCATGGCTTGCCGAACAGGGGCTTTCCTATAACTGCACCTGTACCCGCGCGCGTATTCAGAGCACAGGTGGCGTTTACGACGGCCACTGCCGCACGCTTCGCAACGGGCCAGAAAACGCTGCCGTACGGCTGGTTCAGCGTTCGCCCGTAACGGCGTTTACCGACGTGCTCTCGGGTAAAATCGAGGCGGATGAACGTCTGGCGCGCGAAGATTTTATTATTCACCGGCGTGATGGCCTGTTTGCCTATAACCTGGCGGTGGTGGTCGATGACCATTTCCAGGGCGTTACGGAGATTGTGCGCGGGGCGGATCTCGTTGAGCCGACCGTGCGCCACATTTCGCTTTACCAGCAGTTTGGCTGGACGGCGCCGGATTACATTCATCTGCCGCTGGCGGTCAATGACCAGGGGAATAAGCTGTCAAAACAGAATCATGCCCCGGCGCTGCCTGACGGCGATCCGCGCCCGGTTTTGATCGACGCGCTGCGATTTCTCAACCAGAATGTAACGAAGGAATGGCAGGATCTGAGTCTGGACGAATTGCTGAAAATGGCGATTGATAACTGGACGCTTATAGCCGTGCCCAAAATCCGGCATTCTCAAATGCGTTGCGCTGAGCTATGATTAGCCGCTTTTTTGATAACAAAACACACTACGAGGTGTACTATTTTTACCCGAGTCGCTAATTTTTGCCGTAAAGTGCTGAGCCGCGAAGAGAGCATGGCGAACGATGCTATTGCACAGCCACACATGTCGGTCATTCCGCGTGAGCAGCACAATATTTCCCGCAAAGATATCAGTGAAAATGCCCTCAAGGTGCTCTATCGTCTGAATAAAGCAGGCTACGAGGCCTATCTCGTCGGTGGCGGGGTTCGCGATTTACTGTTGGGCAAAAAACCTAAAGATTTCGACGTGACGACCAGCGCCACGCCTGAGCAGGTGCGTAAATTATTCCGCAACTGCCGTCTGGTTGGCCGCCGTTTCCGCCTGGCGCACGTGATGTTTGGGCCGGAAATTATTGAAGTGGCAACCTTCCGCGGTCACCACGAAGCGGGCGTCAACGATCGCACGACCTCCCAGCGCGGCCAAAACGGCATGCTGCTGCGTGACAACATCTTCGGCTCTATTGAAGAAGATGCTCAGCGCCGTGATTTCACCATCAACAGCCTTTACTACAGCGTGGCGGATTTCACCGTTCGCGATTACGTCGGCGGGATGCAGGACCTGAAAGAAGGCCTGATTCGCCTGATCGGCACGCCGGAAACGCGCTATCGCGAAGATCCGGTCCGCATGCTGCGCGCCGTGCGTTTCGCCGCCAAGCTGAATATGCGCATCAGCCCGGAAACCGCGGAGCCGATCCCTCGTCTGGCGACGCTGATTAACGACGTGCCCCCTGCCCGTCTGTTCGAAGAGTCATTAAAGCTGCTGCAGGCAGGCTACGGGTTTGAAACCTACAACCTGCTGCGCGAATACAACCTGTTCCAGCCGCTGTTCCCGACGATCACCCGCTACTTTACCGAAAACGGCGACAGCGCCATGGAGCGGATGATTGCGCAGGTGTTGAAGAACACTGACACCCGCATTCACAACGATATGCGCGTGAATCCGGCGTTCCTGTTCGCGGCCATGTTCTGGTACCCGCTGCTGGAAACGGCGCAGCGCATTACTCAGGAGAGCGGCCTCGCCTATTATGACGCTTTCGCGCTGGCGGCAAACGACGTGCTGGACGAAGGCTGCCGCACGCTGGCGATCCCGAAACGTATCACTACTCTGGTGCGCGATATCTGGCAGCTCCAGCTGCGCATGTCCCGCCGTCAGGGTAAACGCGCCTGGAAGCTGATGGAGCATCCTAAGTTCCGCGCCGCGTTCGATCTGCTCTCTCTGCGTGCTGAAGTCGAAAGAAACCAGGAGCTACAGCGCCTGGCGCAGTGGTGGGGAGAATTTCAGGTCTCTGCACCGCCGGAGCAGAAAGATATGCTCACGGACCTGGATGATGAGCCAGCACCGCGCCGTCGTCACCGCCGCCCGCGCAAGCGCGCACCGCGTCGTGAAGGCACGGCATGACCCTTGCGTATATCGCCATCGGCAGCAATCTGGCCTCTCCGCTGGAGCAGGTTAACGCTGCCGTTCAGGCGCTGGGAGACATCCCCCAAAGCCGTATCGTGGCGGTCTCCTCGTTTTACCGTACGCCGCCGCTTGGCCCGCAGGATCAGCCTGACTATCTGAACGCCGCCGTGGTGCTGGAAACGGACCTTGACGCAGAAACGCTGCTGGATAATACCCAGCGCATTGAGCTACAGCAGGGCCGCGTACGCAAAGCCGAACGCTGGGGACCGCGCACGCTCGACCTCGATATTATGCTTTTCGGCCACGAGGTGATTAACACCGAACGCCTCACCGTTCCGCACTACGACATGAAAAACCGCGGGTTTATGCTCTGGCCGCTGTTTGAAGTCGCCCCCGATCTTACCTTCCCTGACGGCATCACGCTGAAGGCCGTTCTGCAAAGCCTCAACGCGGAAAAACCGGCCCGCTGGTAATCCCGTGTTACCGTCGATTATCCATTTGTTAATTGTGGTTAATCGATTGCCTAAAATCATTGTTCCCTCGAATGTTACTGTTAGAATGCGCAAAGATTCGCTTTTGGGCCATCAGGAAACAGTATGAAACCAACCACCATCTCCTTATTGCAGAAATGCAAACAGGAAAAAAAACGCTTCGCCACCATCACCGCGTATGACTACAGCTTCGCCAGACTGTTTGCCGAAGAAGGGATCAACGTCATGCTGGTCGGAGACTCGTTAGGGATGACGGTACAAGGACATGATTCCACTCTGCCGGTAACGGTGGAGGATATTGCATACCATACGCGCGCCGTACGCCGGGGTGCGCCAGCCTGCCTGTTACTTTCCGATCTGCCGTTTATGGCGTACGCCACGCCGGAGCAAGCCTTCGACAACGCGGCGGTCGTGATGCGTGCCGGTGCCAATATGGTCAAAATTGAAGGCGGCGCGTGGCTGGTGGATACGGTGAAAATGCTCACCGAGCGCGCCGTACCGGTTTGTGGTCACCTGGGGCTGACGCCGCAGTCCGTCAATATCTTTGGCGGCTATAAGGTGCAGGGCCGGGGCGATGCGGCGCAGACGCTGTTTGATGATGCCTTGGCGCTCGAAGCCGCGGGCGCACAGCTGCTGGTTCTGGAGTGCGTGCCGGTTGAGCTGGCAAAACGCGTCACCGAAGCGCTGTCGATTCCGGTTATCGGTATCGGCGCGGGTAACGTCACCGACGGCCAGATTCTGGTGATGCACGATGCCTTCGGGATCACCGGCGGGCATATTCCAAAATTTGCCAAAAATTTCCTGACAGAAGCAGGCGACATGCGTGCTGCTGTGCGGCAGTATATTGCCGAGGTTGAGTCCGGCGCTTATCCGGGCGAAGAACACAGTTTCCATTAAGGAGTCAAGGTGTGTTAATCATAGAAACCCTGCCGCTGCTGCGTCAGCACATTCGCCGTGCACGTCAGGAAGGTAAACGTATCGCACTGGTCCCAACCATGGGCAACCTGCACGACGGCCATATGAAGCTGGTCGATGAAGCCAGAGCGCGCGCAGATATCGTGGTGGTCAGTATCTTCGTTAACCCAATGCAGTTCGATCGCGCAGACGACCTGGCACGCTACCCGCGTACCTTGCAGGAAGATTGCGAGAAGCTCAAAAAACGTCATGCGGATATCGTCTTCGCACCGGCTCCCGCAGATGTATACCCTCAGGGTACCGCTGAAGCGACCTACGTGGACGTACCGGGCATCTCAACCATGCTTGAGGGTGCCAGCCGTCCGGGCCACTTCCGCGGCGTATCCACCATCGTCAGCAAGCTGTTTAACCTGGTGCAGCCGGACATCGCCTGCTTTGGCGAGAAAGACTACCAGCAGCTGGCGCTGATCCGCAAAATGGTTGCCGACATGGGCTACGATATTGACATCGTCGGCGTGCCGATTGTGCGGGCGAAAGATGGCCTGGCGCTCAGCTCCCGTAACGGCTATCTGACCGCCGAACAGCGGAAGATCGCGCCGGGCTTAAGCAAGGTGATGAACGCCATGGCGGAACAGCTTCTGGCGAAAGCGTTAAGCGCGGAAGAGATCGTTGCTATGGCTGAACAGACGCTGAACGACAAAGGCTTCCGGGCGGACGATATTCAAATCCGTGATGCCGACACGCTGCTTGAGCTTACCGATACCAGCAAACGCGCGGTCATTCTGGTGGCTGCATGGCTCGGTCAGGCCCGCCTTATCGACAATAAAGTGGTTGAGCTGGCGTAATTATCTTCCCTCCCCTCGGTCGGGAGGGGCTAACGCATTGAATAAAGGTAAACGTAATGATTCGCAAAATGCTGCAAGGCAAGCTTCACCGCGTGAAAGTCACCCAGGCCGACCTGCACTATGAAGGTTCCTGCGCCATCGATCAGGATTTCCTTGATGCTGCGGGCATCCTTGAAAACGAAGCGATTGATATCTGGAACGTTAATAACGGCAAACGTTTCTCAACCTACGCTATTGCCGCCGAACGTGGTTCAAAAATCATCTCCGTTAACGGCGCGGCCGCGCACTGCGCGGACGTAGGCGATATTGTGATTATCGCCAGCTTTGTGATGATGTCCGATGAAGAAGCGCGTCGCTGGCAGCCTAAGGTCGCCTACTTTGAGGGCGACAACGATATGAAACGTACCGCCAAAGCAATTCCGGTTCAGGTCGCCTGATTCCGACGGGGAGCGGAACGCTCTGGTTCCGCTCCCTGAATGATAAAAAATACATTATTTTTTATTGTTTAAATAACATCTTCTCATTCATTCGCCCTATTTCCCGCTCTTTTCCAGCGTCTCTTTTCTGAAAAAAACATTCCCCTGAATGATATAAAAAAGAAAATGATCTTTGCCATTTATAATCTGAGCGCGCCAATAGTATACCGGCACAATAAAAAACCGCCCTCTTCATTCAGTTAAAATAATTTTCAAGATCATTTTCAATAACTTATCGAACGTTCATTTTTTCTAACGATGACTTTTAGCAATTTTAAATATCAAACCCATTCATAGATCCCTATCATCATTTTGCTTGAATTAAGTCAGTAAAATGTTTTTTAAATGGAATTTTAATCATGTTAAAGAAAACGTTATTAGCTTCAGCTGTAGCTTTGTTCGCAATAGGTTCTTTTTCAGCAATCGCAGATACGGATCTCGGTTTAATCACCTTTGATGGTGCGGTAACAGACACAACATGTAATATTTCCACCTCGAATGGTGAAGCACAAAATAATATTACTATTACCTTACCCGTTGTTAAAAAATCTGAAGTTGAATCCACCACCGTTGATACCGGCGTCGGCTCAAAGAATTTTGAACTGCTGCTCACCAATTGCCCTGGGTCATTAAAGAGTGCCTCTGCAAGCTTTATGTCAAAAAATATGGGGTCTGTTGCGAACGGTACCATCGAACCCGATGCTGGCGTAGCAGGCTCTGCAACCAACGTTGCACTTGCCCTGTATAACAATGCCCCAACCGTCTCTTCTCGTATTATGGTGGGTCAGCCTGGCAATAATACGCAGAAAGCAGACCTGAATGCCGGCTCCGGTAAACTGTTCTACCGCGTTGCTTATGTTCCAGGCTCCAGCTGGGTGAAAGACACCAGCCCCGTGCAGTCAGGTAAAGTCAGCGCCAACGCCTACTTCACCATGAGCTACGAATAATTTTATCCGTCCCGTTAATGTGCCCTGCCGGGCACATTTTTTCGTATTATTTGAGAATAAACATGTACGTACTGAATATTAAGAGCGGATTAAAAGCCCTGCTGCTGGCCTCGGTGAGCGTTTTTGCTCTTAACGCCAGTGCAGATATTGTGATTTCCGGCACCCGCGTCATTTATCCTGAATCGGCAAAAGACGTAACGGTGTCTATGGATAACCGCGGCACCCGGCCTTTACTGGTGCAAACCTGGCTCGATGACGGAAGAGATACCACTAATCCTCAGGAGCTGAAGCTTCCTTTTATTGTCACGCCTCCCGTTTCGCGTGTTGAACCGCAAAAAGGGCAAACCGTCAGAATCACCTGGCTTGGTCAGTCGTTGCCAAAAGATAAAGAATCCCTGTTCTGGTTTAACGTTCTGGAAGTTCCGCCTAAGGCAAAGGATAGCGACAGCCAAAGCATGCTTCAGCTTGCATTCCGTACCCGCATAAAACTCTTTTTCCGGCCTACCGGTTTGAAAGGAGAACCGACAGACGCGGCCAAAAATCTTAAATGGACTCAAATCCGGCAAGGTCAAAAAATCGTTTTAAGCGCGAAGAATGATTCGCCTTATTATGTTTCGCTGGCCAGCGCAACGCTTATTTCAGGCGCTAAACGCTACGAGATCGAAACGCATTATATTGAGCCGTTCTCAAGCCAGACCATGAACGTGAAAAATTACACAACTTCTGGAAATATCAAAATAACCTGGCAAGCCATCAATGATTTCGGCGGAATTGATAAGTATGAGTCAGTACAAAATTGATTCCATATCCGCTTCGTATCATTCGTAAAAATTATAATTAGCTTAGCTCTGGGACAGAGTACATTATGCGGTTTAGACGTTCGCTACTATGTTTGTCGATAAGTGCGGTATTGCCGTTCTGTGCATTTGCTGCTGAAAATAATAAAGAAGAAGACGTGCAGTTTAACGATCAGTTTCTTTATAACACCGGCGCATCAATTGATGTCAGCCGATTTTCAAAAGGCAACCCTGTTCTTGCCGGAACGTATAAGGTGAAGGTGATTATTAACGGGAAACCTTCCATTACCACGGATCTTCTGTTTAAGGATAATGGCACACCGCGCGCCACTCCCTGCATCACTCGTAAACTGCTCACCCAAACAAATGTGGCAGCCGGGAAACGTAAACCAGCCGGGGATGATGCTGAAGAAACGTGTGTCTCTATGTCGAACGCCTATCCCGGCTCACGCGTGGCTTACGACCCTTCCACGCAGGAGCTGGATCTTTCTATTCCCCAGGCTTTCGTCATTCAGCGCCCGGCGGGTTTTGTCGACCCTTCACTCTGGGAAGACGGAATCCCGGCGGCGATGCTCTCATGGGATCTTAACGGCTGGCACGCAGACACGAATGATTACAGCACCGATACGGCCTATGCCGGGTTACGCTATGGAGCAAACCTGGGACCGTGGCGACTGCGTGCACGAGGTAACCTGAACTGGGCTCAGGATTCCGGTACCCATTACGCCAGCCAGGACATTTATCTTCAGCGTGACGTCACGCCGCTCAAAGCACAGTTTATCGCGGGAGATTCCTATACCCGTGGGGATGCTTTTGACTCCATCAGCCTGCGCGGGGCACGTTTATATAACGACGACCGTATGCTTCCCAATGGCATATCGACCTATGCGCCGGTGATCCGGGGCGTGGCAAACAGCAACGCCAAAGTCACGATCGCCCAAAGCGGAAACACAATTTACGAAACCTCCGTGCCGCCGGGCCCCTTTGAAATCTCGGATCTCAGTACAACAGGATACGGTAGCGATCTCATCGTCACTGTAGAAGAAACGGATGGTAGCAAACGCTCCTTCTCGGTCGCCTATTCCTCGGTCGCGCAAATGCTTCGCCCTGGCTACTCCCGATGGGACGTGGGCGTGGGTGAACTGCGTGACGACAGCCTGCGCGACAAGCCACGGGTTGGTTACGCCACGGGCTATTACGGATTATCCAATACCTTTACGGGCTATGCGGGTGTGGAGTACACCGATAGCGATTTTTACGCCGCACTGTTGGGTTTGGCGATGAACACCCAAATCGGCGCATTCGCCTTTGACGTCACGCATTCTGATGCCCGGATCGACGGCTTACGACATCTTACGGGCGAAAGTTATCGCATCTCCTACAGCAAACTCATGGAAGCCACGAATACCTCTTTTAACGTCGCAGCATACCGGTTTTCGACGTCTGACTATCTCAGCCTGAGCGATGCGGCCTCCTTGACCAACGAGATCAAATACCGTGACAGGGAGCGTAACCCTGACCGTAACAACAGCGATGTGTATCAGACTTTCCAGCGCATGAAGAACCAGATCCAGGTGAATATCAGCCAGCCGTTGGCCGTTAACGACCTTGATTTGGGGTCGCTCTACGTCAACTCAACCTGGCAGGACTACTGGAATGAAAGCAGCTCATCAGCGCAATACTCTGTTGGCCACAGTCATTCTTTAAGCTGGGGAAGCTACAGCCTCTCCGTGCAGCGCACCTACAACGAGTTCGGGGAAAAAGATGACAGTATCTACCTGAACCTCACTATCCCCTTCGACACGCTGATGGGTAACGGCAAACGGGCTGGCGGGTTCTCCTCACTCACGACGGGCATCGGCAGCGATCTTAAAGGTGGCGGAAGTTTTAACGCCAGCGCCAACGGCAACACCGAAGATAATCGGTTCAGTTACAGCATCACCGAAAGCACCACCCGTAGCGACGATACGTTAAACCAGCTGAGCGGTTACGGCAGTTACAACGGCCCGTACGGCCCGCTGAGCCTTTCCGTCTCCGCATCCGATGACGATACACGACAATATTCCGCCAGCTATAGCGGCGGGATGGTTCTGCACGCTGGCGGCGTAACGCTCGCGCCCGGCAGCATCAGCGAAAGCGATACGCTTGCGTTGATTAAAGCAGAGGGAGCCGAGGGAGCCCGCGTCTCCATCGGTAACGGTGAAATCGGGTCCTCAGGCTATGCCCTTATGCCCTATCTGTCTGCCTACCGTGAAAACAGCGTAGGCCTTGATATCAGCGCTATGCGCTCTGACGTTGAAGTCAAAAATACCCGCTCCACCACCGTCCCCCGCAGCGGTGCCGTTGTGCTGGTTAACTTTGAGACCGACCAGGGGCGTTCAGTGCTAATGGAACTGACGCGTGACGACGGTGGCTTTATTCCGCTGGGTGCAGATGTTCAAACTGAACAAGGCGTTTCCGTGGGTAGCGTAGGCCAGGCCGGGCAAGCCTGGATCCGCGGAATTGAAGATAAAGGGTTGTTAAACATCGTCTGGGGCAGCGAGGCCGGCACATCCTGTACCGTCTCCTACCACATCCCACCGGATGCGAAAAAGATTGGACCGACAACGCTGCTGACAGGCCAGACCTGCCACATCACGGCATTATAAAGGGAGTTAAAACATGCTTTTTAAACCTGGGAAAAAAACAGGATTACGGATCTTAAGTTCGGGGCTGATGGTACTGTCGCTCGGAACATACGCCGATAAACTCGATATCACCTTTACCGCTAATATCCGCGACACCACCTGCGATATGAAAATTGAAGGCGGCAGCGGGGATGGCTCCAGCAACGTTATTCCCATTGGTACTAACGGCAAGGTGCGCCTGGATTACATCATCCTGAAAAATGCCAAAGCAACGACCAACTTTAAGCTCAAAATGGTCTCTTGCCCGTCGAGTCTGACATCCCTGAAAACCACCATTAGCGGTAGTGCCAGCCCGCTGACTACGGCAGTTAAAAACTCACTCTCCGGCGAGGGCAGCGCGGAGAACATTGGCGTGGCGATTTCCCGTACCGCCACTCCGGACCAACCCTTCGTCATTAATTCATCCACCGATACGCAGCGCCTCGTCTGGTCGAGCGGAGAGATCAGTGCTGGCGAAGTTTCACTCCTGGCGACGCTGGTGGAAACCGCAAGCGGGCAAGGCATGACCGGCAACTTTAGCGGTATCGCTACGTTTAATTTCACCTATGAATAACTGGCGCAATACGGAGCGTTGATATGAAAAAGAAAATGACTTCACTGGTGCTTGCGATGGCTGCCATTCTGCCTTCCGTTTCTTCAGGCGCCATTACGGGTACGACAAGCGTTCAGGCCACGTTCACCTCCACCATTGAGGCTGGTACCTGTAATGCCGAGATTCAGGATGCGAGCGGAGCCCCCATAAGCATTTTGCCGTTTGGCGATGTGTTTAAGTCCGACCTGGTGAGCCAGAACCGAAGAGGGGCATTCAAAATCGCGTTCACCAACTGTGCCGGGGTAAAAAATGCCGCCATTCAGGCCACGCCGGGTGCGGGTGGCGCCTGTACCGGCAATGCCAGAAATGGAACCTCATATGCAGCCGGGCATAACGTTGGTTTTGAAATCTGGAAGGGGTCTGTCGACTCGGGTTCCCTGCTGAACTGCGCCACAGCCCCGACTTCTGTCGTTAACCTGTCTAACGGGACGGGGAAATTTGAAATGGACGCGCGCATCGTCATTGCTAAAGATAAAACAATTTCTGACGTGACCACGGGTTCGGTCAGCGCTCCCGTGACCTTTATCGTGACCTATCAATAATGTTTATTCAGACAGGTAGCTTAAACAGGATGTTCCACTCCCGCTTAATCTTCAGAAAGGCGACGCCATGGCTCGCCCTCTGCCTGGGGTTTCCCGCAGCAGGTTTTGCCTCGAGCCTGGACATGGATATGACGGCAAACATTATCAACAATACGTGCCAGGTGAGCGTGCCAGAAAATGGAAACGTGACGCTGCCAACGGTGGGAAAGGGGTGGTTTTATACCGCTGAGGGCACCGATAGACTAACGCCAGCAGACCCTGCGGGAGGAACTCGCTTCATGATTCAGGTGGTGGACTGTAGCGGAGATGAATCCGGTTCCGGGCAGGCGCTGCACTTCACCTTCAAACCGCAGGGTGCCCAAACTGCCGGCATATCAAAACAGATATTCAGTAATGATACGCCTGCCCTGACAGGCGGCGCTGAAAATGTCGGGATTGTAATTTTTTCGGAATCGACTAATCAAAACGTCCTCGACAGCGAGGGGCAGTCTGATGTGGAGGTCAAAATAGCGACCCCATCAGACCAACAAAGCTATTTGAAAGCGTATAACTTTTACGCCCGCTATCAAAATTACGGCCCGGTCAGCGCAGGAAAAGTGACCGCGCGCGCATTAGTCAGCGTGACATATCGCTAACAGGCAACGCTAAAAGGAATAACTATGGCACAGCGTCCTGGGATAACTGTTTCCCCACGTTTTTACGGTTTTATTATTTTATTTATGTGCTTAACCATGAACGCTTTTTACGCCCATGCAGATATTGAGTGTAAATTTCGATTTGGCGACACACAGTCCATCGGCGACTATAATGGCGCAAAGCCGACCCTGCAAATCGTGGATAATGTCGCTGTTCCTACAAAAATCAGCTCGCTATATCGCCTGAATCTGAGCCCCGGATTAAGTAGTAAATGCACGATAGGAAAACATGGCGAAAACATTTTCACCCTGGCAGACGCCAGTCTGTTAGTCGGCAGTATTGATGGTAAAGCTTTATTCAAAACCAATGTAACCGGAATAGCCTATGCTCTGGCTTTTGGCACAGTAGACAATACTGCCACGGCCTATTTCGCTCCCAGTACGAGCTGGTTTCTTGCATTACACATGAATGACCAGGATGAGCTGCTGGATAATCGCTCCTGGCGGGTCATGGTCGAATTTTACCAACTTCCCACGTTTGCCGGTATTCCTGCTAACGTAGTATCTATTGGCCCGGTTGGTGGAACAATTGGAAAAATTACCATTGGAGACCCGGGTTCCGATCCAGACGATCATCCCAAACCGACCATTACCATAGCCAATATGGCCTTCATTACACCAATAGAAAAACCCACCTGCACGCTCACGGCTCCCAAAACCGTAGACCTGGGGGATTATGGTGTATCCGATATCGAGAACGATAAAACCATAAACGCCGATTTTGGGGTGACAGGGAATTGCACCAACACCCGTAAAGTCACCGTGAAGTTGACCACCAGTAAAACAACCGGGACTGATGGCTCATTACTCGCCAACACCGCATCGTCGAACGCGGCAAAAGGCGTGGGCGTGTTACTGAAGTGGCCGAACAACAGGCAGATAGTGCCTAATTCAACTAGCAGCTATACCACACAAGAGAACACTACCCTTGCCCTATTCAGCTGGTTACTTACGGCCCGGTTAGTTAAGTCTGGTACAGAAAAAGTCACCTCTGGCACGTTCAGCGCCATCGGCACATTGCAGTTCACGTACGAGTAGCTTAACCCTGCGGCTGGTTGCTGATCAGCCGCGACATGGTCTCCAGCGAATCCGTTCTTAAGATATACAGGCGCTTCAGCAAGAACGGATTATCCCCCGGCTTTACCTTCCCCTTCATCGTTGTCACCGCCAGATGAAAACCGGCGTCATTCGCGGCCTTTATCGCTTTATTGTCGTAGCCGCCAAACGGGTAAGAGAGATACAGCACGCGCGGGTTAAACTGCGCCAGCGCCCGGCGCGAGCGTTCAAAATCAAACAAAACCACGTGATAGCTGCGGCTCAGTAAAATCGGATGTTTATACCCGTCCACCCGGTGCAGGAAGTGCGTATGGGACTGAATATCAAACACGTCCTGGATGCCCTTAAGCTCCTGAATGCTCATAAACTGTAGCGATTTAGGATCCCATTTCTGCGGATGTCTCTTAATGCGGGATGAGATAATAAACGCCGTGGCGTTGAAACCGTACTCTTTCAGAACAGGGTAAGCGTAGCGGCTCACTGATTTCAGCCCGTCATCAAAGGTGATCGCCACCGATTTGGCAGGCAGGTTCAGTTTGTTACGCACGTACCCTTCCAGCTGATACATCGTCAGGGTGGTATATCCCTGGTCACGCAGCCAGGCCATCTGGTTATTGAACGCGCGCACGCTGGTGGTGGTTGACGTGTGTCGAAAGCGCGTGTTCTCTTCATCACGCAAAATATGGTGGTAGGTCAGAACCGGCAGACCGTTGTCCTCCTGCGCGTCCAGGCTGCTTATCCACGCCAGACGATTACCAATGCGGATCTGATACCAGGTCTGATTCAGGCGGTCTTTAAGCTTATTCAGGATGGGATAACGCAGGTTGGCGCTAAGGGTGCCAAACGGCGCACTTCCGCTGCTGGGGGCGTTGTAGACGGGCGTGTCTTTCCATGTGATGAGGTTTTGGTTGCTGAGCGGCTTGTTCAGATCGCCCAGGCTGTCCTCCACGCGCTGCTTACCCTGCACTTTCTCCAGGTGGTCTTTATCAATAAACCCGGTACCGAATCCAAAACGAAACTCGTAGTAGTCAGCCGCCGCCGGAAAAACGGCGAGGATCTGCCCGGCACGGACATTGCCCACGTTCACCACGGCGTTGCCCACCTGCGCCCAGATGGCCGCATCCTCAGTGGTTTGCATATATTGGGAAGGAAGCCCCTGCTGCGCTGTCAGGCTGGCAGATGCCCCACCGGAAACCAGCAGCAACAGGATAAAGATAACGCGCTTGAGCATGGGATATAAATCGACACGGAAAATCAGTCGCTATTGTAGCAAAAGCGGCATCAATACCAATGTTTAATGCTTATACAGATCGTGAAGCAGAACGAAAGGCGGGTTCTTCTGCTGCTGGTGCCACAGGCTGCTAACCCCCGGCGCCCCCTGCGCCACAATGGCGTGACGAAACTCGGCACTGCTTAATGATGCGCGAAGCGGGTACATGGCTTCGAGCAAAGGCAGGCTGATACCGGAGATCACTTCACAGCTGTCGTGCTTGTGGCTCATCAGGGCGGCCGCGCGGTAAGGCGCCGCGCCGGACCTGTCGGTGAGAAAAATCACGCCATCGCCGGAGTCGGTTTCATGCAGCGCGTCGCACATCATGCGGCTAAGCATGTTGGTGCTTAATCCGCGCCAGTAATTGACCGCACGACACTGCGCCAGGGGGCCAAATCTGGCTTCCAGCTTATCCAGCATAACCTGTGCCTGTTCATCGTGGCAGGTGATAACCCATCCCAGCATAACGTCTCTCCTTAGCAGGCAAGTAGTTTAGCCGAGTGAAGGTTAGTTTACGGTGATAACTGTCAAAGAAAGTGCCCGGCAAACGGAACGTTGCCGGGCTGAGGATTAGCTGCGCAGACCGCGCCCGCGCTGAATCAGATACCAACACAGCAGATAGAACGCCACGATAAAGACCACCAGCACCATTACGGTAGTAAACAGCGGCACATCAGTGATACCGAGGAAACCAAAGCGGAAACCGCTGATCATGTAGACAATCGGGTTCAGGTGCGACAGCGCCTGCCAGAACGGCGGCAGCAGCGTCAGGGAGTAGAACACCCCGCCAAGATAGGTCAGCGGCGTCAGCACGAAGGTCGGGATCAGGCTGATATCGTCAAACGTTTTGGCGAACACCGCGTTCAGCAGTCCGGCCAGCGAGAACAGGATTGCGGTCAGCAGCAGCGTCAGCGCGACGAACAGCCACGAATGAACCTGAAACGGGACGAAGAACAGCGAAATGGCCGTCACCAGGATCCCTACGCACAGGCCGCGCGCCACGCCGCCGCCGACGTAACCGGCGATGATCACATGCGTTGGCACCGGCGCCACCAGCAGCTCTTCAATGTTGCGCTGGAACTTGGCGCTAAAGAACGACGACGCAACGTTTGCGTAAGCATTGGTGATCACCGCCATCATGATCAGGCCCGGCACGATAAACTGCATATAGGTAAAGCCGTGCATCTCACCAATGCGGGAACCAATCAGATTACCGAAAATGATGAAGTAAAGGGTCATGGTGATAACCGGCGGTACCAGGGTTTGCACCCAGATGCGCATAAAGCGGTTGATCTCTTTCGCCCAGATGCTTTTCAGCGCGACCCAGTAAAGATGCGTCATGCCTTGTCTCCTTGTTTGTCGTGCACCAGAGAGACAAACAGCTCTTCCAGTCGGTTTGCTTTGTTACGCATGCTTAACACCTGAATACCCTGCGCGCTCAGCTGTGAGAACACGCTGTTGATGCCCTGCTCGCGCAGCACTTCCACTTCCAGCGTCGAGGTATCCACCAGGCGATAGTTGTAGCCCTCAAGCTTCGGCAGCGCGCTTTTCGCCGCCAGATCGAGGATAAAGGTCTCTGACTTCAGCTTGGAGAGCAGATTCTTCATCGAGGTGTTTTCCACCAGCTCGCCGTGCTGAATGATGCCGATGTTGCGGCACAGCATTTCCGCCTCTTCAAGATAGTGCGTGGTCAGAATGATGGTGGTGCCCTTATCGTTCAGATCCTTCAGGAATCCCCACATGGAACGACGCAGTTCAATATCCACGCCTGCGGTTGGTTCATCGAGAATAAGCAGCTTCGGTTCATGCATCAGCGCGCGGGCAATCATCAGGCGGCGCTTCATGCCGCCGGACAGCATCCGCGCACGCTCGTTACGCTTCTCCCACAGGTCGAGCTGCCTGAGGTATTTTTCGCTACGCTCAAGAGCCTCTTTACGCTCAACGCCGTAGTACCCCGCCTGGTTAACAACAATCTGCTGCACCGTTTCAAACGGGTTGAAGTTGAACTCCTGCGGCACCAGCCCCAGCTGACGCTTGGCGTTGACCACATCTTTTTGCAGATCGTAGCCAAATACGCTGACGCGGCCGGAGGTTTTGTTCACCAGAGAGCTGATAATCCCGATAGTGGTGGATTTCCCCGCCCCGTTCGGCCCCAGAAGGGCGTAGAAATCGCCCGCCTCGACTTTGAGATCTATCCCGCGTAGCGCCTGAACGCCGCCGGGATAGGTTTTTTTGAGCTGTTCAAGCTCCAGTGCAATCGCCATGAATTCAACTTACCTTAAGTTCTGACACACGTTGTGTGGTTTCATTAAAAGTCGGGTTACCCTATAGTAGCGCAACGCAATCACTTGGTTACAGGTCGCTAACCTCCATGAACGACATAGATACACTCATCAGCAACAATGCACTATGGTCAAAAATGCTGGTGGAGGAAGACCCCGGATTTTTTGGAAAACTAGCACAAGCGCAGAACCCGCGCTTTCTCTGGATTGGATGTTCCGACAGCCGCGTCCCCGCCGAACGTCTGACCGGTCTTGAACCCGGCGAACTGTTTGTTCACCGTAATGTTGCTAACCTGGTGATCCATACCGATCTTAACTGCCTTTCGGTCGTTCAGTATGCCGTGGACGTTCTGGAGGTCGAGCACATCATTATTTGCGGCCATTACGGCTGCGGCGGCGTACAGTCGGCCATTGAGAACCAGGAGCTGGGGCTGATTGATAACTGGCTGCTGCACATCCGCGATATCTGGTTCAAACATAGCTCACTGCTGGGTGAAATGCCGCAGGAGCGTCGTCTCGACACCCTGTGCGAGCTGAACGTGATGGAACAGGTCTATAACCTGGGCCACTCTACCATTATGCAGTCGGCATGGAAACGCGGGCAAAAGGTCTCAATTCACGGGTGGGCGTACGGTATTCATGATGGCCTGCTGCGCAATCTGGAAGTGACCGCGACCAACCGCGAAACCCTGGAGCAGCGTTACCGTTCAGGGATTGCTAACCTCAAGCTCAAGCACGTTAACCATAAGTAAAGCAGTAGGTTTTCTCCCTCTCCCACAGGGAGAGGGCCAGACTAAGGACATCAGACCGCACTACTCGTCCAGAATCACAACCTTCCCAACGTATGGCAGATGGCGATAACGCTGAGCGTAATCAATGCCGTAGCCCACCACAAATTCATCCGGGATAGAAAACCCGACGAACTCCACCGGCACCTGCACTTCACGACGCTCAGGTTTGTCCAGCAGCGTGCAAATCGCCAGGGATTTTGGCCCACGCAGGCTCAGGATCTCGCGTACCTTAGAGAGCGTGTTGCCGGAGTCGATGATGTCTTCAACGATTAACACGTCTTTGCCACGAATATCTTCATCCAGATCTTTCAGGATTTTCACATCACGGGTTGTGGACATGCCGCTGCCGTAGCTGGAGGCGGTCATAAAATCGACTTCGTGCGACACCTGCACTTCACGGCACAGGTCTGCCATGAACATGAAGGAGCCACGCAACAGACCCACCAGCACCATTTCGCTGCCGCTGTCCTTGTAATGTTCGGTGATTTGACGACCCAGTTCGGCGATACGCGCTTTGATCTCGGCTTCCGGGATCATCACTTCAACAGTATGTTTCATATTACTAACCACATGATTTTAATGAAAATCTCTCAATGCTGGTGACTACTATTCCGGCATCGAAACGCAAGCCAGCCATTATATCAGCAAATGGCTAAGCCTGGCGTATGAGTTATAAAAAGCAAATATTGTGATTCCGATCACACTTGTTAATACCTATAATTAATTGCTAGCAAATAATTAACAAAACTGACGAGTATTTTTCTATGGCTGAAACAAAAACTAAGCAGCCGCGTTTACTGGTGACATTAACAGCCGCGTTTGCCGCATTCTGCGCGCTGTATTTGTTAATCGGTGGCGTCTGGCTGGTCGCTATTGGCGGCTCCTGGTACTACCCGATTGCGGGTCTGGTTATGGTTGGCGTAACCGTTCTGCTCTTGCGCAGAAAACAATCTGCCCTGTGGCTTTACGCGGCACTGCTGCTCGCGACCATGATCTGGGGCGTCTGGGAGGTCGGGTTCGATTTCTGGGCACTCACGCCGCGCAGCGACATTCTGGTCTTCTTTGGTATCTGGCTGATCCTGCCGTTTGTCTGGCGTCGCCTGATCGTTCCGTCCAGCGGCGCCGTGGCCGGCCTGGTCGTTGCCCTGCTGATCAGCGGCGGCATTTTGACCTGGGCCGGGTTCAACGATCCGCAGGAAATTCACGGTACGCTGAACACGGAATCCACGCCTGCTGCGGCTATCTCGCAGGTGGCCGACGGCGACTGGCCAGCCTATGGTCGTAATCAGGAAGGTCAGCGTTACTCTCCGCTGAAGCAGATCAACGCGGACAACGTGAAAAACCTGAAGGAAGCCTGGGTATTCCGCACCGGCGACCTGAAGATGCCGAACGATCCGGGTGAGCTGACCAACGAAGTCACCCCGATTAAAGTGGGCAACATGCTCTACCTGTGTACGGCGCACCAGCGTCTGTTCGCGCTCGACGCGGCCACCGGTAAAGAGAAATGGCACTTCGATCCGCAGCTGAACTCCAATCCGTCGTTCCAGCACATCACCTGCCGCGGCGTTTCTTACCACGAAGCGCGCGCTGACAATGCCAGCCCGGAAGTCATCGCCGACTGCCCTCGCCGCATTATGCTGCCGGTGAACGATGGCCGCCTGTTTGCGATTAACGCTGAAACCGGCAAGCTGTGCGAGACCTTCGCGAATAAAGGTATCCTGAACCTGCAGACCAACATGCCGGACACCACGCCGGGTCTGTATGAACCAACCTCCCCGCCGATCATCACCGATAAAACCATCGTGATTGCCGGTTCGGTAACCGATAACTTCTCTACCCGTGAAACCTCTGGCGTTATCCGCGGTTTTGACGTGAACACCGGTAAGCTGCTGTGGGCCTTCGACCCGGGCGCGAAAGATCCAAACGCGATCCCGTCTGATGAACACACCTTTACCTTCAACTCACCGAACTCGTGGGCACCGGCCGCGTATGACGCGAAGCTGGATCTGGTTTACCTGCCGATGGGTGTGACCACGCCGGATATCTGGGGCGGTAACCGTACGCCGGAGCAGGAACGTTACGCCAGCTCCATCGTGGCGCTGAACGCAACCACCGGTAAGCTGGCATGGAGCTACCAGACCGTTCACCACGATCTGTGGGATATGGATATGCCGTCCCAGCCGACGCTGGCGGACATTACCGTGAACGGCAAAACCGTACCGGTAATTTATGCCCCGGCGAAAACCGGCAACATCTTCGTGCTGGATCGCAGCAACGGTAAGCTGGTTGTGCCTGCGCCGGAAAAACCGGTTCCGCAGGGTGCCGCCAAAGGCGACTACGTCACCAAAACGCAGCCGTTCTCTGACCTGAGCTTCCGTCCGGAAAAAGACCTCAGCGGTGCAGACATGTGGGGTGCCACCATGTTTGACCAGCTGGTATGCCGCGTGATGTTCCACCAGCTGCGCTACGAAGGGATTTTCACCCCGCCTTCAGAGCAGGGGACGCTGGTCTTCCCGGGTAACCTGGGGATGTTCGAGTGGGGTGGGATCTCCGTTGACCCTAACCGTCAGGTCGCTATCGCTAACCCAATGGCGCTGCCGTTCGTATCCCGCCTGATCCCACGCGGTCCGGGTAACCCAATGGAGCAGCCGAAGGACGCGAAAGGCAGCGGTACCGAAGCCGGTATCCAGCCGCAGTATGGCGTACCGTTTGGCGTGACCCTGAACCCGTTCCTCTCTCCGTTCGGTCTGCCGTGTAAACAGCCTGCCTGGGGTTACATCTCCGGTCTGGATCTGAAGACCAACAAGATTGTCTGGAAGAAACGTATTGGTACGCCACAGGACAGCATGCCGTTCCCGATGCCGGTTCCGGTGCCGTTCAACATGGGTATGCCAATGCTGGGTGGCCCTATCTCCACCGCCGGTAACGTGCTGTTCATCGCGGCAACCGCAGATAACTACCTGCGCGCGTACAACATGACCAACGGTGAGAAGCTGTGGCAAGGCCGTCTGCCAGCCGGTGGACAGGCAACGCCGATGACCTATGAAGTGAACGGCAAGCAGTACGTCGTCATCTCTGCGGGCGGTCACGGTTCGTTTGGCACGAAGATGGGCGACTATATTGTCGCGTATGCGTTGCCTGACGAAAACAAGTAACTGAAAAGCCGGGTGGCGGCTACGCCTTACCCGGCCTACAGAAATATGCAAAACGGCAACTTCGGTTGCCGTTTTTGTGTCTGTTCCCTCTCCCTTTGGGAGAGGGTCAGGGTGAGGGCATCAGGCCGCACTGTTTTAAACAGTGAACCCAAGCATCATCCCCGTATCCTCATGCTCCAGCAGATGGCAGTGCGCCATATAGGCAAACTCCTTCGGCGCCTCGTGGTCAAACTTCACCAGTACCTCGCTGACGCCGCCCTCCACTCTCACCGTATCTTTCCAGCCCGCGCGATGCGCGTCCGGCGCTTTACCGTTTTCATTAAGAATGCGGAACTGCGTGCCGTGGATATGGAACGGGTGCAGCATCATGTCGCCTTCGCCTGAAATCACCCAGCGCTCGAACTGCCCCTTCGCGGCGGCGAACATCGGCGTGTTCATATCGAACGCTTTGCCGTTGATCATATTGGCGTTGTGAAAATCAAACCCGTGACCGCCGTGATCCATGCCGCCCATCCTGCCGTGATCCATGTTCATATGGCCCATCATCTGACCATGGTGCATTCCGGCCATGGCCTGATTGCCATACTTTTTCATCAGCGCCTGCATGCCCATCATGTCGAGCATCGGATCCATGGAGAGCTGAAGCTTGCGCTGCGTAAGCCCGTCAAGCGAAGGGAGTGCTGGCAGGGTGGTTAAGCTATCCGGCAGCGTGCCAGAGGCAGTAATCTGCAGAGGCTGAATGTGCAACACCGGATGCGGCTTATCGAACGGCGCAACGGCCATCCCCATCTGGCTGACCGGCAGCGTCACAAGGTCAAACGCTTTGCCATCGCTGATATCCACCAGCACCTCGAAGCGCTCGCCCATTAGCATCGGCAGCTCGCTCACCTTCACCGGCTCCGGCAGCAGGCCGCCGTCGCTTGCCACTACGTAAAGCGGACGTTTATCGCTGGTGGCGAAGTTCAGCGAGCGGGCGTTACAGCCGTTAAGCAGGCGTAATCGCAGCCAGCCTTTCGGGGCGGCATGCTGCGGGTAAATCGCTCCGTTGGTCAGCAGCGTATCGCCAAACCAGCCCACCGCCGCGCTCATCACGTCCAGCTGATAGTCAATTTGCCCGTCAGCGCTGAACTTTTTGTCCTGCACAATCACCGGCACATCGTCGATGCCCCACTGTTTTGGCAGGCGCAGCAGGCGACTCTCGTCGTCCTCAATCAGCACCAGCCCGGCCAGCCCCATCGCCACCTGATGGCCCGTCTTGCCATGCTGGTGCGGGTGGAACCAGCAGGTCGCCGCGCGCTGTTGCGGGGTAAAGGTAACGCTGCGATGCCCTCCGGCCTTGATTACGCCCTGGGGTCCACCGTCCACTTCGCCCGGGACTTCCAGCCCGTGCCAGTGCAGCGTGGTCTCTTCACCCAGCGTGTTATGGATGTCTACCGTCACCGCCTTCCCTTTGCGTAACTGCAACGCCGGGCCGAGCAGATTGCCGTTATAGCCCCACGTCGTCGCGGCATGCTTGCCGAACGTGGTTTTACCGGACTGCACCACAAGCTGGATGCGGCTGCGGGCATCTGCGGTGAGTAATTCAGGGATGGGTAAAGCGGGTCTGTCCGCGGCAAAAACAGCGCGACTCCAGAGAGGTAATGCGCTGGCAACCCCCAGCGCGGCAGAATATTTCAAAAAATCACGACGTTGCATGTGCATTTCCTTATTTCCAGCAGGCGATCTTTTGAGCATAAACCCTCCCCTTACCGGAAGGTCAAGCACGGCGGCAATAATAAAGATCGTCGGCCTGGCATCAAGTATGCTAACGTTAATTTTCCGTGATGCAGTGGTAAAGGCAATGAAGACGTTTTTCAGAACAATTATGTTCGCCAGCCTGATGGCGATGTGTGCGAACAGCTATGCGCTAAGTGAAAACGAAGCGGAGGATATGGCCGATCTGACGGCAGTTTTTGTTTTTCTGAAAAACGATTGTGGTTACCAGAATTTACCCAATGGGCAAATTCGTCGCGCACTGGTCTTTTTTGCCCAGCAGAACCAATGGGACCTCAGCAACTACGACAGCTTCGACATGAAGGCGCTCGGTGAAGACAGCTATCGCGATTTAAGCGGTATTGGCATTCCCACTGCTAAAAAATGCAAAGCGCTGGCTCGCGATTCGCTCAGCCTGCTCGCCTACGTGAAGTAACCTTCCCGACGCCCCCTGTTGACCCGCTAACCGCTTCACGGCGGTTTTGTGTTGCGCCCATCTGCCGGAAGTAATGGATGTTAACGAAGGAGGTGCTCCCCATGACCGATAAAACGGTATGGCAAGAAACGCTGCATGACCAGTTTGGTCAGTATTTTGCCGTGGATAACGTGCTCTATCATGAGAAAACCGATCATCAGGATCTGATAATCTTCGAAAACGCCGCCTTTGGCCGCGTGATGGCGCTGGACGGCGTGGTGCAAACCACCGAGCGCGACGAGTTTATCTATCACGAAATGATGACCCACGTCCCGCTGCTGGCCCACGGCCACGCGAAGCACGTGCTGATTATCGGCGGCGGCGATGGCGCAATGCTGCGTGAAGTGTCCCGCCATAAGAATGTTGAAACCATCACCATGGTGGAAATCGATGCGGGCGTGGTGTCGTTCTGCCGCCAGTACCTGCCAAACCACAATGCCGGCAGCTATGACGATCCGCGCTTTAACCTGGTTATCGACGACGGCGTTAATTTCGTTAACCAGACCACGCAAACGTTTGATGTGATTATCTCTGACTGTACCGACCCTATCGGCCCGGGCGCGTCGCTGTTTACCTCCTCGTTTTACGAAGGCTGCAAGCGCTGCCTGAAGCCGGGCGGCATTTTCGTGGCGCAAAACGGGGTGTGCTTCCTGCAGCAGGACGAAGCGCTTGATAGCCACCGTAAGCTGAGCACCTATTTTAGCGACGTCAGCTTCTACCAGGCGGCGATCCCCACCTACTACGGCGGGATCATGACCTTTGCCTGGGCGACGGATAACGACGTATTGCGCCATCTCTCAACCGAGATCGTTCAGGCCCGCTTCCACCAGGCCGCACTGACGTGCCGATACTACAATCCGGCCATCCACACCGCAGCCTTTGCGTTGCCACAATATCTGCAAGACGCGCTGTCCTCAAAGGAGGTGAACTAATTGAAAAAGCTTAAACTGCATGGCTTTAATAATCTGACCAAAAGCCTGAGTTTTTGTATTTACGATATCTGCTACGCCAAAACGGCAGAAGAGCGCGATGGTTATATCGCCTATATCGATGAACTCTACAACGCCAACCGTCTGACCGAGATCCTGTCAGAGACCTGCTCGATTATCGGCGCGAATATCCTGAACATTGCGCGTCAGGATTACGAGCCCCAGGGGGCGAGCGTCACCATTCTGGTGAGCGAGGAGCCGGTTGACCCAAAGCTTATTGATAAAACCGAGCACCCCGGCCCGCTGCCGGAAGTGGTTGTCGCCCACCTTGATAAAAGCCATATCTGCGTTCATACCTACCCGGAAAGCCACCCGGAAGGCGGTCTGTGTACCTTCCGCGCGGATATAGAAGTGTCGACCTGCGGGGTGATTTCACCGCTGAATGCGCTGAACTACCTCATCCACCAGCTGGAGTCGGACATCGTCACCATTGATTATCGGGTGCGCGGCTTTACCCGTGATATCAACGGCATGAAGCATTTCATCGATCACGAGATCAACTCCATCCAGAACTTTATGTCCGAGGACATAAAGTCGCTGTACGACATGATGGACGTGAACGTGTACCAGGAGAACATCTTCCACACCAAGATGCTGCTTAAGGAATTTGACCTTAAGCACTACATGTTCCACACGAAGCCAGAAGATTTAAGCGAAGAAGAGCGAAAGGTCATTACCGACCTGCTCTGGAAAGAGATGCGCGAGATCTACTACGGCCGCAATATTCCGACCGTGTAAACGTTGCCCGAAGCAGGGACGCTTCGGGAGTTACTTCTGCTTCATGAATTCACGGTAGGCATTTACCACTTTCAGGAAGTCCTCCACGCCGCACAGCGACAGGCTCTCTTCATCGTAGTAGCTCATCCCCTCTTCCATCTCATCACCCGAAAACTCCAGCTGGTTGGCGCGCACCATCACCTCTTCGCCATCCATCCACAGGGTGTATTCGTGCCCGGCGCGTTGCCAGGAGCGCTCACTGCCTTTTACCGTACTCGCCGCCTGTTCGACTTCATCCAGCAGCGCGAGGTTCTCTTTCACCTCTTCGTTAAACCAGTGTCCAACGGCTTCGTGCCCCATCGACATACGCACTTTCACCACTCCGGTGATATCACGCAAAAATTCGTAATCCATAGCGTTTTCCTCTGCAAAGCCATTAGGGTAATTATCGCAGCAGAGAGGAAGAAAAAAAGCGGGAGAGGTGGGAGGAATGAAAATAAAAAAAATACCCCTCACCCTGGCCCTCTCCCAAAGGGAGAGGGAATAAAGTCCCCCTCGCCCCTTTGGGGAGAGGGGTTAGGGGTGAGGGGGTGGTTTTTATACCGCGGTCTGGAAGATCACCCCGTCAGCCTTCTCGGTGTACTGAGAGAGCTGATCGAAGTTCAGATAGCGATAGGTATCCACCGCCGTCTTATCCACCTGCGCCACAAAGGTCTGGTACTCTTCCGGCGTTGGCAGTTTGCCAATCAGCGCCGCAACCGCCGCCAGCTCCGCAGAGGCCAGGTAGACGTTCGCGCCGGTACCCAAACGGTTCGGGAAGTTACGGGTAGAGGTAGAGACCACCGTCGCACCGTCGGCCACGCGCGCCTGGTTGCCCATACACAGGGAACAGCCAGGGATTTCGATACGCGCCCCGCTCTTACCGAACACGCTGTAGTAGCCTTCTTCGGTCAGCTGCGCCGCGTCCATACGGGTTGGCGGCGCCACCCACAGGCGGGTCGGCAGCTGGCCTTTATGGGTATCCAGCAGTTTACCCGCGGCGCGGAAGTGGCCGATGTTGGTCATACAGGAGCCGATGAACACTTCGTCGATCTTGTCGCCCTGCACGTCAGAGAGCAGACGCGCATCGTCAGGATCGTTTGGCGCACACAGGATTGGCTCTTTGATATCCGCCAGATCGATGTCGATCACCGCCGCGTACTCCGCGTCAGCGTCGGCTTCCAGCAGCTGCGGATCCGCCAGCCATTTCTCCATGCCCTGAATACGACGCTCCAGCGTACGGCGGTCGCCATAGCCTTCTGCAATCATCCACTTCAGCAGCACGATGTTGGAGGTCAGGTACTCAATAATCGGCTCTTTGTTCAGCTTGATGGTGCAGCCTGCCGCAGAACGCTCAGCGGAGGCATCGGTCAGCTCAAACGCCTGCTCTACCTTCAGATCCGGCAGCCCTTCAATTTCCAGGATCCGGCCAGAGAAGATGTTTTTCTTACCCTTCTTCTCAACGGTCAGCAGACCCTGTTTGATGGCATACAGCGGGATCGCATGAACCAGGTCACGCAGCGTGATGCCCGGCTGCATTTTGCCCTTAAAGCGCACCAGCACGGACTCTGGCATGTCGAGAGGCATCACGCCGGTCGCCGCGGCAAACGCCACCAGGCCGGAGCCCGCCGGGAAGGAGATACCAATCGGGAAACGGGTATGGGAGTCACCGCCGGTGCCCACGGTATCCGGCAGCAGCATGCGGTTCAGCCAGGAGTGGATCACGCCATCGCCCGGACGCAGCGACACGCCGCCGCGGTTCATGATGAAGTCCGGCAGCGTGTGGTGCGTGGTCACGTCAACCGGCTTCGGATACGCCGCCGTGTGGCAGAAGGACTGCATCACCAGGTCAGAAGAGAAGCCCAGGCACGCGAGGTCTTTCAGCTCGTCACGGGTCATCGGCCCGGTGGTGTCCTGAGAACCGACGGAGGTCATCTTCGGCTCACAGTATGCGCCAGGACGGATGCCCGCTACGCCACACGCGCGGCCAACCATTTTCTGCGCCAGCGAGAAGCCGCGATTGCTTTCCGCCACGTCTTTCGCCTGACGGAAAACGTCCGAGTGCGGCAGACCCAGCGCTTCGCGCGCTTTGGTGGTCAGGCCACGACCGATGATCAGCGGGATACGGCCACCGGCGCGCACTTCGTCGATCAGCACGTCAGTTTTCAGCTCGAAGCTTGCCAGCAGTTCGTTGGTTTCGTGGTTACGCACTTCGCCCTTGAACGGGTAAACGTCAATCACGTCGCCCATGTTCAGGTTGCTCACGTCCACTTCAATCGGCAGCGCGCCCGCATCTTCCATAGTGTTAAAGAAGATCGGAGCGATTTTACCGCCGAGGCACAGGCCGCCGCCGCGCTTGTTCGGCACGTGCGGAATATCATCGCCCATAAACCACAGCACGGAGTTGGTCGCGGATTTACGGGAAGATCCGGTACCCACAACGTCGCCGACGTAAGCCAGCGGGAAACCTTTCTGTTGCAGGGCTTCGATCTGTTTGATCGGGCCGACTACGCCTGGCTGATCCGGCTCGATACCTTCACGGGCGTTTTTCAGCATCGCCAGGGCGTGCAGCGGGATATCCGGGCGAGACCACGCGTCCGGTGCCGGAGAGAGGTCATCGGTGTTGGTTTCACCGGTCACCTTAAAGACGGTAACGGTGATTTTTTCAGCCAGCGCTGGACGGTTCAGGAACCATTCGGCATCAGCCCATGACTGCATCACCTGCTTCGCGTAAACGTTGCCCGCTTTGGCTTTTTCTTCCACATCGTAGAAGTTATCAAACATCAGCAGCGTTGAAGAGAGCGCTTTGGCAGCAATTGGCGCCAGCTTATCGTTATCCAGCGCGTCAATCAGCGGATGAATGTTATAGCCGCCCTGCATGGTGCCGAGCAGTTCAATCGCTTTTTCAGGAGTAACCAGTGGGGAGGTGGCTTCGCCTTTGGCAACGGCGGCAAGGAATCCGGCTTTT
Organism: Enterobacter cloacae complex sp. P40C2; assembly: GCF_014930695.1. Taxonomy (NCBI): domain Bacteria; kingdom Pseudomonadati; phylum Pseudomonadota; class Gammaproteobacteria; order Enterobacterales; family Enterobacteriaceae; genus Enterobacter; species Enterobacter cloacae complex sp. P40C2. Next base: position 88,047 of record NZ_JADBRP010000002.1, read on the forward strand.
ACGTAGGCAGCTTCATCTACGCCAGGCGGTACGCGGTTGATCAGCAGATCTAACAGGAATTCTTCTTCGCCCTTGGGCGGGTTCTTCAGCAGCTCGACGAGCGCGGCCATTTGGGTTGCATCTAAAGGTTTGGGTACAATTCCCTCGGCGGCACGTTCTGCTACGTGCTTACGGTATTCTTCTAGCACGACGGTTCTCCTCGCTCTCATTGTCATATGCGGCGGGCGTTCTCTTCACGCTCCTGTGAGACAGCAGTTTGTAGGGTAAATGCCCGATACCGCGTCGGGCAGCATAGCAGGATTTCTGCACAGTGTTAATCTGTTTACAAAAAAGCAACATTAAAAAATTTGCTGAATCGTTAAGCATGGTGTAGAGGGCAGCCGAGGGGAAATTTGGCAACAAAAAAACCGCCTGAAAGCGGTTTATTTGTTGCCTTGCGGTGGTAGCACACCGGGTTGGCAGATTTGCGGCAATCCCAACGCGATGAATTTTGCATCACAACCCGCTGGCTTGCAAGCCATCATGTCAGTTTTGCGTAGCGTCTTCCTGTTTCGAATGAAAACACTTTTAACTTCATTTTTAGTCTTCTGAATTACCACCGAGTCGATTACTCTTCTCCTCGGCCTGCTTCGCTGGTGTAGCAACCAGTCACCGGGCCCGGGAGCAGTTCCGTAACCTACGCGGCAATCCCAATTTGCCAGGTTCTGCCTTTCCCGGTGAAGAATGAACCCGCGTAGCCTGTACAGGAACGCACGCAATGGAGATGCGAATCACTGCGCTGATCGTTGTGCTCGGTTTACTGCTTACGGCACTGCACGGTGGCTGGAACATATCCGACATCACGGTGCTGTTTGTTGTCAACCTCGGCAACTAGCTGCTGGCCGCTCGCAAGAGCGGCCTTCTGATATCCCAGCGGCTTTTCAGCTATCACATATAATTGTGTAATAAATACTCACACTCTTTATCCGGACGTACCGGCAGCTCCCCAACAAAAGTCAAAACAGTAAAAGGCGAGTGAATAATACTCACGCCAACCGCAACGCCTCACGGCACTGCACTCGTCTCGCTGGAGTCAATTTATGAAGTTGCCATTTAAACCACATCTTCTTGTTCTGCTTTGCAGTGCGGGGCTGTTTGCCGCCTCAGGCACCATGTTCGTTAAAAGCCGCACGACGGAGCCTGCCCCCGCTGCTCCGGCGGCACAACAACCCACAGCACCGCCAGCCCAGTCCGCACCGGTTGTCGCACCGGCCTACACCGCCGCGCAAATCGATCAGTGGGTTGCCCCCGTCGCGCTTTATCCGGACGCCCTGCTGTCGCAAATTTTCATGGCGTCCACCTACCCGTCTAACGTTATTCAGGCGGCGCAGTGGTCAAAGGACAACCCTAAAATGCAGGGTGATGCCGCCATTCAGGCGGTTGCCGGCCAGCCGTGGGATCCCAGCGTAAAATCGCTGGTCGCGTTTCCTCAGCTGATGTCGCTGATGGGTGAAAACCCGCCGTGGGTACAAAATCTGGGGGATGCGTTTCTCGCTCAACCGAAGGATGTCATGGATTCCGTCCAACGCCTGCGCGCGCTGGCACAAAAGACCGGCGCCTTACAATCAACGCCGCAGCAGACGGTCACTACCGTCACAAAACCTGCCCCGGCAAAAACAACGGCATCAACCACGACAGCGGAAACGACCACCTCTCCGACGGTGATTAAGATTGAATCCACCGATCCGCAGGTGGTTTACGTCCCGACGTATAACCCGAATACGGTTTACGGCACCTGGCCTAACGCCGCTTACCCGCCGGTATATCTCCCGCCCTCGCCCGGCGAGCAATTTACCGACAGCCTGGTTAAAGGTTTAGGCTTCAGCCTCGGGGTCGCAACAACCTACGCTATTTTCAGCAATATCGACTGGGATGACGACGATGACTGGGATCACCACCATCATGATGATGACTGGGACCACCATGGCGGCTATAACCGCAACGGCGACAACAACATCAATATCAACGTGGATAATTTCAACAAGATTGGCGGACTGCGCCTGAACGGCGACAACCGTACCTGGCAGCACAACCCGGCGTATCGGGAAGGTGTGCCTTACCCGACTAACCAGCTGGCTAGCCGTTTCCATTCCACAAACGCCGCTACCGGACTAAGCGCGACGCAGCGAACGCCGGCCAGTCGCGACAGCCAGCGCCAGGCGGCGCTCAGCCAGATGGAAAAATCGACGGGTAAAACCTTTACACCGTCGGCGCATACCGGAACGCGGGATGCCCGGCGTCTCGCCTCAGCGCAACAGCTGAAGCAGATTTCGCAGCGCAATAGCTATCGTGGGTACGACACCCGGCCGCAAACCGTAAAACGGACGGCTACACCGGTGCGTGAAAATCATCAGGCTGTCGGGAAGCGAGTTGCACAGTCGGCGCAGCAGCCGGCCAGGGTGCACCGTGCCAATGCGTTGAGCGGCAATGACAGCCGCTCCGGTAGCTGGCAAGCACAGCAGCAGCGAGGCGCGCAAAGCCGTCAGCTCTCGGCGCACCCGCAGCTGCCTCGCCAGCGCTCTGTCGAACGCGCGGAACACCGCGAATTTCATCATCGTTAAGGGAGCCGACATGAAAAGTAAATTACTCAGCACCATGGTGTTGCTCATGGTGTCGGCGACGGTCATGGCGCAGCAATCCTTCAGCTCGCCGGATCGGGCCACCCGCGCGCTGGCAGACGCCATTCGCGAGCAAAACGAAACCGCAATGAACACGCTGCTCGGTGAACACTGGCGCGACGTCCTGCCGCCGGAAGGGGTCGATCCGGATGCCGTCGATCGCTTCCTGCGAGACTGGAAGATCCAACATAAAACAGTGATCGATGGCGATGTGGCGCATCTGGTGGTGGGCGATAACGACTGGCAGCTTCCGATTCCGTTGATTAAAACCGCCGCAGGCTGGCAGTTTGATATGCAGAAAGCCGGTGACGAGATCCTGACCCGCGAAATCGGGCGCAACGAACTCGCGGCCATTGGCGCATTACATGCCTACGTGGATGCCCAGCAGCGCTATTTTGCAATGAACCAGAAGTACGCGCAGAAAATTGTCAGCGCTGAAGGAAAAAAGGATGGGTTGTACTGGCCCGTGTCGCCCGGCGAAGCGCCAAGCCCGCTTGGCCCGGCGTTTAGCCCGAAGGAGCCGGGTGCTGGCTACCACGGCTATCACTTTCGCATCCTGCCGGAGAACAATGGATTTGCCATGATTGCCTGGCCCGTGAGCTATGGCCAGACGGGGGTAATGAGCTTTGTGATAAACCAGGACGATCGGGTTTATGAGGCCAACCTCGGTAATGAATCAGCGCAGCAAGCGCAGGCGCTTGCGTCATATCACCTGGATAAAACCTGGCAGCCCGTAGCTCCCTGAATCCAGCACATAAAAAAAGCGGCCCGTAGCCGCTTTTTTTTATCTGAAGAAACTTACTTCTTCTTCGCTTTCGCGTTTGGCAGGTCGGTGATGCTACCTTCAAACACTTCTGCCGCCAGGCCCACAGACTCGTGCAGAGTTGGGTGAGCGTGGATGGTCAGCGCGATGTCTTCCGCGTCGCAGCCCATTTCAATCGCCAGACCGATCTCACCCAGCAGCTCGCCGCCGTTGGTACCGACAATCGCACCACCGATGACGCGGTGAGTCTCTTTGTCGAAGATCAGTTTGGTCATACCGTCTGCGCAGTCGGAAGCGATAGCACGGCCAGAAGCAGCCCACGGGAAGGTGGCGGTTTCGTAGCTGATGCCTTTCTCTTTCGCTTCTTTCTCGGTCAGCCCCACCCATGCCACTTCCGGCTCGGTGTACGCGATAGATGGGATCACTTTCGGATCGAAGTAGTGCTTCATGCCGGCGATAACTTCAGCGGCAACGTGACCTTCGTGAACACCTTTGTGCGCCAGCATTGGCTGACCGACGATATCGCCGATAGCAAAGATGTGCGGCACGTTAGTGCGCAGCTGCTTGTCAACGCGGATGAAGCCACGGTCGTCCACTTCCACGCCAGCTTTGCCCGCGTCGAGGTTTTTACCGTTCGGCACACGGCCGATAGCCACCAGCACGGCGTCGTAACGCTGTGGTTCTGCTGGCGCTTTTTTGCCTTCCATGGAAACGTAAATACCGTCTTCTTTTGCTTCAACGGCAGTCACTTTGGTTTCCAGCATCAGGTTGAATTTCTTGCTGATGCGTTTGGTGAAGACTTTAACGATGTCTTTGTCAGCAGCCGGGATAACCTGGTCGAACATTTCAACCACGTCAATGTCTGAACCCAGCGCATGGTACACGGTACCCATTTCCAGACCGATGATACCGCCGCCCATAACCAGCAGGCGCTTAGGAACGGTTTTCAGCTCCAGAGCATCGGTGGAATCCCACACGCGCGGATCTTCATGTGGAATGAACGGCAGTTCGATTGGGCGAGAGCCTGCCGCGATGATCGCGTTGTCGAAGTTGATCACGGTTTTGCCGTTTTCGCCTTCCACTTCCAGGGTGTTCGCACCGGTGAATTTACCCAGACCGTTAACCACTTTCACTTTACGGCCTTTCGCCATGCCAGCCAGACCACCGGTCAGCTGAGTGATAACTTTCTCTTTCCAGGTACGGATTTTGTCGATATCGGTTTTCGGCTCGCCGAAGACGATACCGTGTTCAGCCAGCGCTTTGGCCTCTTCGATAACTTTCGCTACGTGCAGCAGCGCTTTAGAAGGGATACAACCTACGTTCAGACAAACACCACCAAGGGTGTTGTAACGTTCTACGATGACGGTTTCCAGACCTAAATCAGCGCAACGGAAGGCTGCAGAGTAACCTGCGGGACCTGCCCCAAGTACCACGACCTGAGTTTTGATTTCAGTACTCATCATGACCTCTTATTGATTTCCGGCGGTCCAGGTACTTGTCGCCCTTCATCCACCGGGACGTTCTATCCGCCCGTATTTTACAAAATTGTTAACAATTTTGAAACAACAAACGGCTCACGAATTGTCGCTTTCGCTTATAACCTCACAGACTACATGAGATTAACAGAAAAAAGCCGGCCGACTGGCCGGCTTTTCACTTACATCACCAGGCGGCGAATGTCGCTCAGGGTGTTGTTGATGATGGTGATGAAACGCGCACCATCAGCACCGTCGATCACGCGGTGGTCGAAGGACAGAGAGATTGGCATCATCAGACGCGGCACGAACTCTTTGCCATTCCACACAGGCTCCATCGCGGACTTGGACACACCGAGGATAGCCACTTCCGGCGCGTTCACGATCGGCGCGAAGTGGGTGGTACCCAGGCCGCCGATGCTGGAGATAGTGAAGCAGCCGCCCTGCATTTCGCCGGCAGTCAGCTTACCATCACGCGCTTTTTTGGAGATGGTGGTCAGTTCACGGGACAGCTCGGTAATGCTCTTCTTGTTCACGTCCTTGAAGACCGGAACAACCAGACCATTTGGCGTATCAACCGCAACACCGATGTTGATGTATTTCTTCAGCGTCAGCTTCTGGCCGTCTTCGGACAGGGAGCTGTTGAAGCGTGGCATCTGCTCAAGAGCAGCGGCAACGGCTTTCATGATGAAGACCACTGGGGTGAATTTCACGTCCAGCTTACGCTTCTCGGCTTCGGCGTTCTGCTGTTTACGGAACGCTTCCAGATCGGTGATATCGGTCTTATCGAAGTGCGTAACGTGCGGGATCATCACCCAGTTACGGCTCAGGTTTGCACCAGAGATTTTCTGGATACGGCCCAGTTCCACTTCTTCAATTTCGCCGAACTTGCTGAAGTCCACTTTCGGCCATGGCAGCATGCCCGGGATACCGCCGCCTGCGGCTGCAGCTGGTGCAGCTTCAGCGCGTTTCACCGCGTCTTTCACGTAAGCCTGAACGTCTTCGCGCAGGATACGACCTTTACGGCCGGTCCCTTTCACTTTCGCCAGGTTCACGCCAAACTCGCGCGCCAGGCGACGAATCAGCGGGGTGGCGTGGACGTACGCGTCGTTTTCAGCGAACTCAGACTTGCCTTCCGCTTTCGCAGCAGGTGCCGCTGGTTTAGCAGCCTGAGCCGGTGCAGCAGCAGGTGCCGGAGCAGCCGCGGCAGCCGGAGCTGCGGCAGGCGCAGCGCCTTCCACTTCGAAGACCATAATCAGGGAGCCGGTAGACACTTTATCGCCGGTGCTGATTTTGATCTCTTTAACGGTACCGGCGAACGGCGCAGGCACTTCCATGGAAGCCTTGTCGCCTTCAACGGTGATCAGTGACTGTTCAGCGGCAACTTTATCGCCCACTTTCACCATCACTTCGGTCACTTCAACTTCGTCACCGCCGATGTCAGGAACGTTAACGTCTTTCACGCCGCCTGCTGCTGGTGCAGCCGCAGGAGCCGGAGCAGCAGCCTGAGCTGGCGCAGCGGCGCCTTCTGCACCCGCCACTTCGAAGACCATGATCAGCGAGCCGGTAGACACTTTGTCACCGGTGTTGATCTTGATCTCTTTAACGGTGCCCGCGAACGGCGCCGGCACTTCCATAGAGGCTTTGTCGCCTTCTACGGTGATCAGAGACTGCTCGGCCGCAACGGTGTCGCCCACTTTCACCAGGATTTCAGTGACTTCAACTTCGTCACCGCCGATGTCTGGCACGTTAACTTCTTTCGCGCTCGCGGCAACTGCTGGAGCAGCGGCGGCCGGAGCGGCTTCTTTCTTCTCTTCCTGCGCAGGTGCAGCAGCTGCTGCACCGTCGGCGGAATCGAAAATCATGATCAGTTTGCCGGTCTCGGTTTTATCGCCAACAGAGACTTTGATCTCTTTAACGATGCCAGCCTGAGGAGACGGGACTTCCATAGAGGCTTTGTCGCCTTCTACGGTGATCAGCGACTGTTCAGCTTCAACTTTGTCGCCCACTTTGACCAGGATCTCGGTGATTTCAACTTCATCAGCCCCGATGTCCGGTACATTGATTTCGATAGCCATTATTCTTTTACCTCTTACGCCAGACGCGGGTTAACTTTATCTGCATCGATGTTGAATTTGGTAATTGCTTCCGCAACCACTTTCTTATCGATTTCGCCACGTTTAGCCAGTTCGCCCAGTGCTGCTACAACCACGTAAGAAGCATCAACTTCGAAGTGGTGACGCAGGTTTTCGCGGCTGTCAGAACGACCGAAGCCGTCAGTACCCAGTACGCGATAATCATCAGCTGGAACGTAAGTACGAACCTGCTCAGCGAACAGTTTCATATAGTCAGTAGACGCCACCGCTGGCGCGTCGTTCATCACCTGAGCGATGTACGGAACGCGTGGGGTTTCCATTGGGTGCAGCATGTTCCAGCGCTCACAGTCCTGGCCATCACGCGCCAGTTCAGTGAAGGAGGTCACGCTGTACACGTCGGAACCCACACCGTAGTCTTTCGCCAGGATCTGCGCTGCTTCACGGACGTGACGCAGGATAGAGCCGGAGCCCAGCAGCTGAACTTTACCTTTGCTACCTTCGATGGTTTCGAGTTTGTAGATACCTTTACGGATACCTTCCTCGGCACCTGCTGGCATTGCCGGCATGTGGTAGTTTTCGTTCAGGGTGGTGATGTAGTAGTAAATGTTCTCTTGCGCTTCGCCGTACATGCGCTGCAGACCGTCATGCATGATGACTGCCACTTCGTACGCGTAAGACGGGTCGTAAGAGATACAGTTAGGGATAGTCAGAGACTGAATGTGGCTGTGGCCATCTTCGTGCTGCAGACCTTCACCGTTCAGGGTCGTACGACCGGAAGTACCACCAATCAGGAAGCCGCGAGCCTGCTGGTCGCCTGCCTGCCAGCACAGGTCACCGATACGCTGGAACCCGAACATGGAGTAGTAAATGTAGAACGGGATCATCGGCAGGTTGTTGGTGCTGTAAGAGGTCGCAGCAGCCAGCCAGGATGCGCCTGCGCCCAGCTCGTTGATACCTTCCTGCAGGATCTGACCTTTCTCGTCTTCTTTGTAGTAGGCAACCTGCTCACGGTCCTGCGGGGTGTACTGCTGGCCGTTCGGGCTGTAGATACCGATCTGACGGAACAGACCTTCCATACCGAAAGTACGCGCTTCGTCGGCGATGATTGGAACCAGGCGATCTTTGATCGACTTGTTCTTCAGCATCACGTTCAGGGCACGAACGAAGGCGATGGTGGTGGAGATCTCTTTGTTCTGCTCTTCCAGCAGCTGAGAGAAATCTTCCAGCGCCGGCAGTTCCAGCTTCTCGGTGAAGTTAGGCTGACGAGCTGGCAGGTAGCCTTTCAGCGCCTGACGACGTTCGTGCAGGTACTTGTGCTCTTCAGAACCTTCCGGGAAGGTGATGTAAGACAGGTTTTCAACCTGCTCGTCGGTCACTGGAACGTTGAAACGGTCGCGGATATAGCGCACGCCGTCCATGTTCATTTTCTTAACCTGGTGAGCGATGTTTTTACCTTCTGCGGTATCACCCATGCCGTAACCTTTGATGGTGTGGGCCAGGATTACAGTCGCTTTACCTTTGGTTTCCTGCGCTTTTTTCAGTGCAGCGTAAACTTTCTTCGGATCGTGACCGCCGCGGTTCAGGGCCCAGATCTGCTCGTCAGTCCAGTCTGCAACCAGGGCTGCGGTTTCAGGATATTTGCCGAAGAAGTGCTCACGTACGTAGGCACCGTCTTTGGATTTGAAGGTCTGGTAGTCGCCGTCAACGGTTTCGTTCATCAGCTGAATCAGCTTACCGCTGGTGTCTTTGCGCAGCAGCTCATCCCAACGACCGCCCCACATGACTTTAATCACGTTCCAGCCAGCACCCGCGAAGATGCCTTCCAGCTCGTTGATGATCTTGCCGTTGCCGGTTACCGGACCATCCAGACGCTGCAGGTTACAGTTGATGATGAAGCACAGGTTGTCCAGCTTCTCACGGGTCGCGATGGTGATCGCGCCTTTAGATTCTGGCTCATCCATTTCACCGTCGCCCAGGAAGGCGTAAACGGTCTGCTCGGAGGTGTCTTTCAGACCACGGTGTTCCAGATACTTCAGGAATTTAGCCTGGTAGATCGCACCAATTGGACCCAGACCCATAGATACGGTCGGGAACTGCCAGAATTCAGGCATCAGTTTAGGGTGCGGGTAAGAAGACAGGCCTTTACCGTGAACTTCCTGACGGAAGTTGTTCATCTGCTCTTCAGTCAGACGACCTTCCAGGAAGGCACGTGCATAGATGCCCGGAGAGATGTGGCCCTGGAAGTACACCAGATCGCCGCCGTCTTTCTCGTTGGCTGCACGGAAGAAGTGGTTAAAGCACACTTCGTAAACGGTCGCAGAGGACTGGAAGGACGCCATGTGGCCACCCAGCTCCAGATCTTTCTTGGATGCGCGCAGAACGGTCATGATGGCGTTCCAGCGGATAGCAGAACGAATACGGCGTTCCAGATCCAGATTGCCCGGGTATTCCGGTTCGTCTTCGACGGCAATCGTGTTTACGTAGTTGCTAGCCCCTGCACCTGAAGCCACTTTCACGCCGCCTTTGCGCGCTTCTGAAAGCAGCTGATCAATCAGATACTGAGCGCGCTCAACACCTTCTTCACGGATGACCGATTCGATCGCCTGTAGCCAGTCGCGAGTTTCGATCGGATCCACGTCATTTTGGAGACGTTCTGACATGGGGGTATTCCTTATCTATCTAATACGTTGATTTGTCTGGAACCTGTCCCATTGTATTTTCGCCAGAAAACACAATAAGACAGGTTCTGCGTTTAGTTGCCGCGCTCTAAAAAATACCTGGCGCTTAATCCTTTCGTTGCTGTATGCGGCGTAATGAACGTTCGCGACGCGATTGTTCACGGCTGCGGTCCAGCAAGATTTCCTCAATGAAAGCCAGATGACGGTGCGACGCTTCGCGCGCCTGCTCCGGTTCCCCGGCCATTATCGCCTCGAATACTCGGGTGCGATGGTTGCTTACCAGCGGGAGCATCTCCCGACGGGCATACAACAATTCAAAATTCTGACGAACGTTCTGGGCCAGCATCGGCTCCATGCAGCGTAGCAGATGGAGGAGCACCACGTTGTGTGCAGCTTCGGTGACGGCAATTTGATACTGGACGACGGCGCTGGATTCGGCGTCTAAGTCGCCGGACTGCTGTGCCCGTTCAATGGCCTGATGCAGCTCGCGAATACGCACGCGATCTTCATCAGTGCTGCGAAGGGCGGCGTAATAGGCCGCGATACCTTCCAGCGCGTGACGGGTCTCAAGCAGATCAAACTGGGATTCTGGGTGGTCAGAGAGAAGTTCTACCAGCGGATCGCTGAAGCTCTGCCACAGGCTGTTTTGCACAAAGGTTCCGCCACCCTGGCGACGGAGCAACAGGCCCTTTGCTTCGAGACGTTGAATCGCCTCACGCAAAGAGGGACGTGAAACGTCGAACTGTTTTGCCAGCTCGCGTTCTGGCGGGAGCTTCTCGCCCGGGCGCAGTGTCCCTTCGAGAATTAAAAACTCCAGCTGCTGCTCAATCACATCGGAAAGTTTTGGTTGGCGAATTTTGCTGTAGGCCATATTCCCTGTCTTACGCCTTTTTGCCCGGAGTCAATTGGTCTTACCAATTTCATGTTCGTATCGCTAAAGTAACAAAGTATTCACCTTCTGTCCATATTGGTTTTGATTGAAATCAGTAAACCCGGCACATTTTAACAACCTTACAGAACTAACGTTTCAGGAATGTAACTTTGCACAAATGAGTTGGTTACTACCAAAGAGGCAGTTTTAACCATAATGAAACGAGGGTTTTTGCAATCTGAAGCGATTCAACAAGGCAAAAAATGAAAATTCGCCCACTTCTTGCGCATTTCTATTCTATAGGTTGGGTATGAGGGGTTAACGTACCGATTTACAATTGGTTTCTTTTTATTCAAGTGGTCATCATCCCTTCATAAAGCAGGTGCATTCGCTGGCGCTTACCACTATTCTTGCGCTAACGGAAGCCATCTCCGCTTTTTTCGGTATCGTTAACCGTAAAGAAATAAATACAGAATATGGACTTTCATAATTACACACGCACAGCGTGAACATAACAACCACACACGAGGTTTCAAATGGAAGCTCAACAGCACGGCGATCAGCTAAAGCGCGGCCTTAAAAACCGCCATATTCAGCTCATCGCACTGGGCGGTGCTATTGGTACTGGCCTGTTTCTGGGCAGTGCGTCCGTTATCCAGTCTGCCGGTCCGGGCATTATTCTGGGTTACGCGATTGCGGGTTTCATTGCTTTTCTGATTATGCGCCAGCTGGGCGAAATGGTTGTCGAGGAGCCGGTCGCAGGCTCTTTCAGCCACTTTGCCTACAAATACTGGGGCAGCTTTGCAGGCTTCGCCTCCGGCTGGAACTACTGGGTTCTGTACGTTCTGGTTGCCATGGCCGAGCTGACCGCCGTCGGTAAATACATTCAGTTCTGGTACCCGGAGATCCCCACCTGGGCGTCTGCGGCGGTCTTCTTCGTCCTGATCAACGCCATTAACCTGACCAACGTAAAAGTGTTCGGGGAGATGGAGTTCTGGTTCGCCATTATCAAAGTTATTGCCGTTGTGGCGATGATCGTCTTTGGCGGCTGGCTGCTGTTCAGCGGCAACGGCGGCCCGCAGGCCACGGTGCGCAACCTCTGGGAACAGGGCGGCTTCCTGCCGCACGGCATGACCGGGCTGGTGATGATGATGGCGATCATTATGTTCTCCTTCGGCGGTCTGGAGCTGGTGGGCATCACCGCCGCTGAAGCCGACAACCCGGAGCACAGCATCCCGAAAGCCACCAACCAGGTTATCTACCGCATCCTTATCTTCTATGTGGGCTCGCTGGCGGTACTGCTCTCTCTGCTGCCGTGGACGCGCGTCACGGCGGATACCAGCCCGTTTGTGCTGATCTTCCACGAGCTGGGCGACACCTTCGTGGCGAACGCGCTCAACGTCGTGGTGCTGACCGCCGCGCTCTCCGTGTATAACAGCTGCGTTTACTGCAACAGCCGTATGCTGTTCGGCCTGGCGCAGCAGGGCAACGCGCCAAAAGCGCTGCTCACCGTTGATAAACGTGGCGTACCGGTTAATACCATCATCGTTTCGGCGGTAGTGACGGCGCTGTGCGTGCTGATTAACTACCTGGCGCCGGAATCGGCCTTCGGCCTGCTGATGGCGCTGGTGGTTTCTGCCCTGGTGATCAACTGGGCGATGATCAGCCTCGCGCACATTAAATTCCGCCGCGCCAAGCAGCAGCAGGGCGTGACCACTCGCTTCCCTGCCCTGCTCTATCCGCTGGGTAACTGGGTGTGCCTGCTGTTCATGGCGGCCGTGCTGGTCATCATGCTCATCACCCCCGGCATGGCGATTTCCGTCTACCTGATCCCGGTCTGGATTGCGATCCTGGGCGTGGGCTATATGGTAAGGCAGAAAAATGCCAAAACGGTGAAAGCACACTAATCCCCCTCGCTGTGCCCGCGCTCGCGGGCACAGCGTCCTGTTACCTTCCTCACAAATTCACGCCAACAGCAAATTTATCCATATCACCGACCTTATACTGCTACGCATATATTTGTTTGCCAGCAAATAATTCTCTCCATACCGAAACCCGGAGAGCTGTCGATGGATAACAACAAACTTTCAGTAAAAGAAAAGATCGGCTATGGCATGGGTGACGCCGGATGCAACATTATTTTTGGCGCCATCATGTTGTTTGTTAATTATTTTTATACGGATATTTTTGGTCTGGCTCCTGCGCTGGTCGGGGTTTTACTGCTGTCTGTCCGCGTCATTGATGCGGTAACAGACCCGATTATGGGTGCCATTGCCGACCGTACCCGCAGCAAATATGGCCGGTTTCGTCCATGGCTGCTGTGGATTGCCTTCCCCTACGCGCTGTTCAGCATTCTGATGTTCACCACCCCGGAGTGGAGCTATAACAGCAAAGTTATCTATGCGTTCGTCACCTATTTCCTGCTCTCGCTGACCTACACGGCAATCAACATTCCTTACTGCTCGCTGGGTGGCGTGATCACCAACGACCCGAAAGAGCGCGTCGCCTGCCAGTCCTACCGCTTTGTGATGGTGGGTATCGCCACGCTATTGCTGTCGCTGACGCTGCTGCCAATGGCGGACTGGTTCGGCGGGGATAACAAAGCCAAAGGCTACCAGATGGCGATGACCGTCCTGGCGCTGGTTGGTACCTGTATGTTCCTGTTCTGCTTCGCCACCGTGCGCGAGCGCGTGCGCCCGGCGGTGCAAAGCCATGATGAGCTGAAAAACGACCTGAAGGACGTGTGGAAGAACGACCAGTGGGTGCGTATTCTGCTCCTCACGCTCTGCAACGTCTGCCCGGGCTTTATCCGCATGGCGGCAACCATGTATTACGTCACCTGGGTCATGGGGCAAAGCACCCACTTCGCCACGCTGTTTATCAGCCTGGGCGTCGTCGGCATGATGTTCGGCAGTATGCTGGCGAAAGTGCTGACCGACCGCTGGTGCAAGCTGAAGGTCTTCTTCTGGACCAACATCGCGCTGGCTATTTTCTCCTGCGCCTTTTACTTCTTCGATCCGAAAGCGACGACCACCATTGTGGTGCTCTACTTCCTGCTGAACATTCTGCACCAGATCCCCTCCCCGCTGCACTGGTCCCTGATGGCCGACGTGGACGACTACGGCGAGTGGAAAACCGGGAAACGTATCACCGGGATCAGCTTCTCCGGCAACATTTTCTTCCTCAAGCTGGGGCTGGCGATAGCCGGGGCGATGGTTGGCTTCCTGCTCTCCTGGTACGGCTATGACGCAGGCGCAAAAGCGCAAAGCGCGGACGCCATTAACGGAATCGTCCTGCTCTTTACCGTTATTCCCGGCATTGGATATCTCATTACCGCTGGCGTGGTACGTCTGCTGAAGGTTGACCGGGAGACGATGAAGCGGATCCAGGAAGACCTGGAGAAGCGTCGCAATAACTACCGCGAGCTGAACGAGTATCAGGAACTCAGCGCCGCTGAGACAAAATAAGGAAAGTCGAATGCAAACCTGGCCAAACCCGTTTATTGAACAACGCGCCGATCCTTACATCCTGCGCCACGAAGGGCTGTACTATTTTATCGCCTCCGTGCCGCAGTACGACCGGCTGGCGCTCCGCCGCGCGGACTCGCTGGAGGGTTTACCCGGTGCCGAAGAGGTGGTGGTCTGGCGCAAGCCCGACACCGGCCCGATGAGCCAGCTAATCTGGGCACCGGAACTGCACCATATCGACGGCAGGTGGTACATCTATTATGCCGCGACGCACACCCAGGCGCTCGACGAACTCGGGATGTTCCAGCACCGTATGTTTGCGCTCGAATGCGCAGACCCCGATCCGCTCACCGGTACCTGGGTGGAAAAAGGGCAAATTAAAACGCCGTTTGACACCTTCGCGCTGGACGCCACCACCTTTGTGCATCAGGGAAAACGCTGGTACCTGTGGGCGCAAAAAGTGCCGGATATTGCCGGTAACTCCAACCTTTATCTGTGTGAAATGGAAAATCCGTGGACGCTAAAAGGCGAGCCGGTAATGCTCAGTAAGCCGGAATACGACTGGGAATGCCGCGGGTTTTGGGTCAATGAAGGACCGGCGGTGCTGTTCCATGGCGATAAGCTGTTTATTAGCTACTCCGCCAGCGCCACCGATGAGAACTACTGCATGGGGCTACTGTGGATAGACCTGCATGCCGATCCGCAAAACCCGGCGAACTGGCATAAATCCTCGCGCCCGGTATTCGTGACCAGCTACGAAAACCGTCAGTACGGGCCAGGCCATAACAGCTTTACGCAGACGCCAGAGGGCGACGATGTGCTGGTCTACCACGCGCGAAACTACACTGAAATTGAGGGCGATCCGCTTTACGATCCGAATCGCCACACGCGTCTGAAACGCGTCCGCTGGGACGAAAACGGGATGCCTGATTTCGGCATCCCGCCTGCGGATACGCTGTAACGGCTTCGGCGCGCCGGGTCAGACCAGCGTGCCGTAAATTGTCAGCAGCGCCACAATCACCACCACCGCAAACGAGGTTTTCTTTGCCATCGAGACGGCGGCTTTTGGCGTTGCTACTTTATCCGTGTGCGGCTCGCGCGCCAGCGAGAACTGTGCCAGACGGGTTAACACCTGATACTGCGCGGTATGGCGGTCCGCAAGGGAAGCAAACCACGCGGGCAGGGCTTTTTCACCATGCCCGATGAGGGCATAGACGACCCCCACCAGACGCACCGGAAGCCAGTCAAGCACGTGCAGAATGGCGTCAATGCCGGACTGTAAACGCTCATGCGGTGTAAGGTAGCGGGCAAGCCAGGTCTGCCAGGCGCGCAGGAACGCATAGCCCATCAGCAGTACCGGCCCCCACGGACCGCCCACCACAAACCAGAACAGCGGTGCCAGGTAGTAACGGAAGTTGATCCACAGCAGCGCGTTTTGCAGCTCGCGCAGAAATTCACGTTCATCGCAGTCCGGCGGTACGCCGTGGATCATCGTCAGCTCGCTCGCCATCGCACCGCGCGCGTGGGCATCATCACGGGAGGCGGCCTTCAGGTAAGCGTGATAGTGCAAACGCACCTTGCCCGCGCCAATGCACAGCACGCCCAGCAGGATCCACACCACCAGCAGCGGCACGTTGAAAAAAAGGCCGTACAGCGAGCGCAGCAGCAGGAACGTAATCACCATCACACCTGCCGTCATCAGCAGCGTGCGCAGCATGGAAAAATGCCTGATGCGGCGGAATAATACCTCCAGCCGATGATCCAGATGCCAGTGCTCGCCGAGCTTAAACAGGCGCTCAGCGATCATAACCAGCAGCATGGTAAACAACGTCATGTTATCTCCTTATCTGACGACGTGGTAAGCATGGCGCGAAACCGGGACCAGTCAAACGCCGGGCCGGGGTCGGTTTTTCTTTCGGGGGCGATGTCGCAGTGCCCCGTAATATTCTTTGCTATTGCGGGATAGAGCCCGACAAGCGTTTGCGTCACAGCAGCCAGTTTCTGATACTGCGCATCGGTGTATGGGGTGGTGTCCGTCCCTTCCAGCTCAATCCCAATGGAGAAATCATTGCAGCGCTCGCGCCCCCGGTACATGGATACGCCGGCATGCCAGGCACGCTTGTCAAAAGGAACATACTGAACCACTTCACCATCACGACGGATCAGACAGTGTGCCGAGACTCGCAGATGCGCAATTTCAGCGAAAAAGGGATGGGCATTGGGATCTATCGTTCCAGTGAATAACGCATCGATCCACGGTCCGCCAAACTCCCCCGGCGGGAGGCTAATATTGTGAACCACCAGCAGTGTGGGCTTTTCATCCTCCGGGCGGCAATCGTGGTGCGGCGACGGTACATGCCGCGCGTCCACCAGCCATCCGTTTTCTAACAACATGCTGGAACTCCTTATCTGTGGTGCTGTTACTCGGTTCAGAGTAGCATGTTTCAATATTATGATTCGTTACCAATTTGGAGTTTTATCATGCCGCCTCGCCGCTACAACCCCGACCACCGACGTGACGCGCTTCTGGAACGTATTAATAGTGATATTCCGGCAAGCGTTGCCCATGCCCTGAAGGAAGATCTGGGCGGCGACGTCAGCGCCGACAACGATATTACCGCACAATTATTGCCAGAAGAGACACGCTCGCACGCGGTCATTATCACCCGCGAAGCGGGGGTTTTCTGCGGCAAACGCTGGGTTGAGGAGGTCTTTACCCAGCTGGCGGACGACGATGTGCAGGTAACGTGGCATGTTGCTGATGGCGATGCGGTAACCGCCGGTCAGCCACTATTCGAGCTGGACGGCCCATCCCGGATCTTGCTGACCGGTGAACGCACCGCGCTCAATTTCGTGCAAACGCTCTCCGGCGTCGCCAGTGAGGTACGCCGCTACGTAGATCTGCTGGCAGGTACCCGCACCCAGCTGCTGGATACCCGTAAAACCCTGCCGGGCCTGCGTACCGCCCTGAAATACGCCGTGCTCTGCGGCGGCGGCGCAAACCATCGTCTGGGGCTGTCCGATGCTTTCCTGATTAAAGAGAACCATATTATTGCTTCCGGCTCCGTGCGTAAGGCCGTGGAGAAAGCCTTCTGGCTGCACCCGGACGTGCCGGTCGAAGTGGAAGTGGAAAATCTGGAGGAGCTGGACGAGGCCATCAAAGCCGGGGCAGACATTATCATGCTTGATAACTTCGACACGGAGCAGATGCGTGAGGCGGTTAAACGCACCAACGGCCAGGCGCAGCTTGAGGTGTCCGGCAACGTGACGTTTGACACCATCCGCGAGTTTGCTGAAACCGGCGTTGATTACATTTCCGTTGGCGCGCTGACCAAGCACGTACGCGCCCTCGACCTCTCTATGCGCTTCAAATAACGAGTCCTCCCCTCTCCGCCCGGAGAGGGGAAATACGAGACCGCTCGCATTTACGCTGTTCTTCTCTGCAACGCTCACTAAAACCCCTGAAAGCCCCTTCACGTTCACGCTTTTGCTCCTCGTTTCTGCGCGCTGGCACTGCCACAGTAGCGCCACTTAACGTAAGGAGCAGACATGAACAGACAACAAGGATTTACGCTGATTGAGCTAATGGTCGTCATTGGCATTATCGCCATCCTGAGCGCGATTGGCGTCCCGGCCTATCAGAACTACCTGCGTAAAGCGGCGCTCACCGATATGCTGCAAACGTTCATCCCCTACCGCACCGCCATTGAGCTTTGCGCTCTGGATCATGGCGGTGTGGAGCGCTGCGACGCGGGCACCAGCGGCATTCCCTCACCGACAACCACACGCTACGTTTCGGCAATGAGCGTGGCGAAGGGCGTGGTGTCGTTAACAGGACAGGAGAGCCTGAACGGGCTTGAGGTTCTGATGACGCCGATCTGGAGCGACGGCAACGGCATGACGGGCTGGACGCGTGACTGCAAAATGGCATCCGACGCAGCGCTCAGGCAAGCCTGCGAAGACGTTTTCCGCTTCGACAATAACTGACAGGAGTGGATGATGAACACCGAACAGCTTATGACCCTCTGCCAGCGCCATCACGCCCTGCTGCTGGCAAGCGACGCGGACATGATAAGCATTGCCGTGGTGGGAAACCCGGCCTCTGAACTGATGGAGGCTTTGCGCTTCGCCACTCAAAAGCGTATTGATATAGAGTGCTGGACGGCCGAGCGCATGGAAAAACGGCGCCAGTCCGTCACATCATTGCACCTGCCGGGCATAGCGCCAGGCTCGGCCGCTGACGTTCTCAATACGATCCTGCAGCAGGCGGTAAGCCAGCGGGCATCCGACATCCATATTGAACCAGCGGAAAATGGCTACCAGATACGCCTGCGGATTGACGGCGTTCTTTACCCGCAATCGCCGATCGCGGCTGCTCTCGGGACGACGCTGGCCGCGCGCCTGAAGGTGCTGGGCCAGCTGGACATTGCCGAGCGCCGCTTGCCGCAGGACGGCCAGTTTACGGTGGAGCTGGAAAGCAGCCCCGTCTCGTTTCGTATCGCAACGCTTCCCTGTAGCGGCGGAGAAAAAATCGTGCTGCGCCTGCTTCACCAGGTACAGCAAGCGCTGGAGCTCGATCGGCTGGGCATGAGCGCAGACCAGCAGACGCGCTTTGCCGGAGTGCTAAACGGCCCGCAGGGACTGATTCTGGTCACCGGCCCGACCGGTAGCGGAAAAACGGTGACGCTGTACAGCGCGCTGCAGGCGCGAAATACCCCAGACGTTAATATTTGCAGCGTGGAGGATCCTGTAGAAATCCCCCTTGCAGGCCTAAACCAGACGCAGATTAACCCGCGCGCCGGGCTTACCTTTCAGAGCGTGCTGCGCGCTCTGCTTCGCCAGGATCCCGATATCATCATGGTGGGGGAAATTCGTGACGGCGAAACGGCAGAAATTGCCATTAAGGCCGCGCAAACCGGGCATCTGGTGCTCTCCACGCTTCACACTAACTCGACTACCGAAGCGCTGGTACGGCTGGAACAGATGGGCGTCGCGCGCTGGATGATCTCTTCTGCGCTCTCAATGGTGGTTGCCCAGCGGCTGGTGCGTCGGCTGTGCCCGCACTGTCGACAGGAGGCAAGCCGCCACGCCGACCTCCCTCGCAGCCTGTGGCCCCGGCCGCTTCCGCGCTGGCAACCTACCGGCTGCGATCGCTGTTATCACGGATTTTATGGCCGCGTAGCCCTCTTTGAAGTGCTCGTCATCGATGACGCGCTCCGGCAGGCTATTGCCAGTGGAGCGAGTACAGAGGTAATTGGCTCCAGCGCACGTCAGGCGGGAATGACGTCGTTGTTCGAGCACGGCTGTATGGCCGTTGAACAAGGGCTGACCACGCTCGAAGAGCTGTTGCGCGTGCTGGGCATGCCCGATGGCTGCTAACGCCCTCTGGCGCTGGCGCGCGCTGACCATGGAGGGTGATGTGCAGACCGGCACCCTCTGGGCCATCGACCATGATGCAGCTTACGCCGCATTAGTGCGTAAACAGCTTCATCCGCTGGCGCTCAGGCGCTGCCAGCAGCGCCATCGATGGCAGGTACACCACTGCTACGATATTTTTCGCCAGCTCGCCACGCTGTTGCAGGCCGGGCTCACGCTATCCCAAAGCCTGCAAATGCTGGCGGAACAGCATCCTTTACGGCATTGGCAGGCGCTGCTGCACAGCCTTGCTGAGGATCTGAGCGAAGGCTGCGCCTTATCGGAGGCAATGAAGAAGTGGCCAGAGGTGTTTAGCCCTCTTTATATCTCCATGGTAAAAACGGGTGAACTGACGGGAAAGCTCGAAGCGTGCTGTCGCCAGCTCGCGCAACAGCAGAAATCCCAGCAGCTGCTGAGTGCAAAAGTGAAGAAAGCGCTGCGCTACCCGGCGATCGTCCTGACGCTGGCCGTTCTCGTGGTGCTGGCCATGGTTACGCTGGTTTTGCCCGAGTTTGCCGCGATATACAAAACGTTTAACGCCCCGCTTCCGCTTCTCACGCAGGCGGTCATGGGGCTGGCTACCTTCATTCAGGCGCATCTCTTCGCCCTTTTCGCCCTGCTCGCGACGCTGGTTATCGTCGCCTGTAAACTGCGGCGGCATCCCCGCTGGCAGCATATTCTGTTACGCATACCGGTGATGGGCGCGCTGTCGCGCGGGCAAAAGCTGGGACAAATATTTACCGTGCTGTCTTTAACCCAGCAGGCCGGGATCGCATTTCTAGACGGGATGGAGAGCGTGCAGGAAACCGTTGATAGTGGCTACTGGCAGGAGAAAATCCGCGCGGTGCGCAGCGATATTGAACGGGGTATGCCCGTGTGGTCATCCTTTCAGAAAGCCTCTGTTTTTACGCCCCTGTGCATTCAGCTGATACGCACCGGAGAAGTATCGGGTTCCCTGGACGTGATGCTGCTGAATCTCGCACGTCACCATACGGAACGGACATTTGAGCAGGCGGACAGTCTGGCGGCAATGCTTGAGCCTTTGCTGCTGATCGTGACGGGTGTGATTATCGGTACGCTGGTGGTGGCAATGTATCTGCCGGTTTTCCATCTGGGGGATGCGATGAGCGCGGGTTAACGCTGGCGCACGGATGCGCGCCAGCTGTAGCCGTCAGAGGCTATTGAATACGCGGTTTTCCTGCTCCTGAACGCGGATAAACGTCGTGCGTTTAGTCAGCTCTTTCAGGCGGGAAGCACCAACGTAGGTGCAGGCAGAGCGCAAACCGCCGAGGATATCGCGCGCCGTGTTCTCAACAGGGCCACGCAGCGGCAGCTTAACGGTTTTACCTTCCGCGGCACGGTATTTTGCCACACCGCCCACGTGACGGGTCATCGCAGATTCAGAGCTCATTCCGTAGAACAGCATGAATTTCTCGCCGTTTTCTTCCACCACGGTACCGCCGCTCTCTTCGTGACCAGCCAGCATACCGCCGAGCATGACGAAGTCTGCGCCACCGCCAAAGGCTTTTGCTACATCGCCCGGCATGGTGCAGCCACCGTCGCTGATGATCTGGCCGCCCAGGCCGTGCGCCGCGTCAGCGCATTCGATTACCGCCGACAGCTGCGGATAACCCACGCCGGTTTTCACACGCGTGGTGCATACGGAACCCGGGCCAATGCCCACCTTAACGATGTCAGCCCCAGAAAGGATCAGCTCTTCACACATCTCTCCGGTCACCACGTTGCCGGCGATGATGGTTTTCGTTGGCCAGGCTTCACGCGCCTTGCTGACGAACTGCACGAAATGTTCGGAATAGCCGTTCGCCACGTCAATACAGACAAAATTCAGCGCCGGATTCGCGTTCAGGATCTGCCTGGTTTTCTCGAAATCTGCATCAGACGTACCGGTAGACACCATCACATGCTTCACAACGTCAGCAGAGGCGGAGGCAACAAACGCATTCCACTCTTCAGCGCTATAGTGTTTGTGTACCGCAGTCAGGATGTCGAACTGCGCCAGTGCGGTAGCCATTTCGAAGGTACCGACTGTGTCCATGTTGGCGGCAATAATCGGCACGCCAGACCATGTCTGACCGGAATGCTTAAAGGTGAATTGACGTTCGAGTTCAACGTCTGAGCGGCTTTTCAGCGTAGAGCGTTTAGGGCGGATAAGAACGTCTTTGAAACCTAACTTGAGATCTTCTTCGATACGCATGTGCGGATTCCTGGGGTTAGAGGCAAAAATAGTGAAAGCACAACTCCAGTGACGCTATCATACGCACTAATACCTGCTCCGCAAGACTGCGAAAATCACTTTTTTTACGCTACAATCCTATAAATTTACCTGATAAAAAGCGGGTAAAGAGAGCTACACATTCGCTGTTGAAAGTTTGAACTTTAAGCAACTGATTTTATAAATGAATAATTCCCAGGATCTTATGTAATGGGGTATATCGTCGCATTAACCGGCGGCATCGGTAGTGGTAAAAGCACCGTTGCGGACGCGTTTTCTCGTCTCGGCATTACGATTATCGACGCAGATATCATTGCCCGTCAGGTGGTAGAACCAAATACACCCGCCTTACATGCCATCGAAGCACATTTTGGCAGCAGCGTTATACAGGCTGACGGTACGCTAAACCGGCGACAGCTCCGTGAATGCATATTTTCCGATCCTGCGGAAAAGGCCTGGCTTAATGCCCTGCTCCACCCCATTATCCACCAGGAAACCCAGCGTCAAATGGCCGAAGCCAGCTCGCCCTATGTGCTGTGGGTTGTTCCGTTGCTGGTTGAAAACCAGCTTCAGAAAAAAGCGGACAGAACGCTGGTGATTGACGTTTCCCGCGAAACGCAGATCCAGAGAACCATGGCCCGTGACCATGTTTCTCGTGAACATGCTGAACAAATTCTTGCCGCTCAGGCCACGCGCGAAGCGCGCCTTGCCGTTGCGGATGATGTTATTGATAATAACGGCGCACCAGATGCCATTGCATCGGATGTTGCTCGTCTGCACGCGCAGTATCTGACCTTCGCCGCGCAGGCCGTTGCACAGGAAAAACCATAATGTCGACTCATATCCTCTTTGAGCACCCGCTTAACGAAAAAATGCGCACCTGGCTGCGCATAGAATTTCTTATCCAGCAGCTTTCACAACACCTGCCCGTCAACGATCACGCCACCGCGCTGCATTTTTTCCGCAACGTGGGCGATCTGCTGGATGTAATTGAACGCGGCGATGTCCGCACTGAGCTGCTGAAAGAGCTGGAACGCCAGCAGCGTAAACTACAGGCCTGGGCCGAAGTGCCCGGCGTGGACCAAAGTCGAATTGACGCGTTACGCCAGCAGCTGAAAAACAGCAGCACAACGCTGATGGCCGCGCCGCGCGTCGGGCAGTTTCTGCGAGAAGATCGTTTGATCGCGCTGGTGCGCCAGCGTCTGAGCATACCGGGCGGATGCTGTAGCTTCGATCTGCCAACGCTGCATATGTGGTTACACATGCCGCAGGAGCAGCGCGATAGTCAGGTGAACGGCTGGCTGGCGAGCCTGGAGCCGATGAATCAGGCGCTATCGCTGATCCTCGATCTTGTCCGTAATTCTGCCCCGTTCCGCAAGCAAACCAGCCTCAACGGCTTTTATCAGGACAACGGCGACGATGCCGATCTTCTGCGTCTGAACCTGTCTCTAGGCGAGCAGCTTTATCCGCAGATTTCGGGGCATAAAAGCCGTTTCGCGATCCGCTTTATGCCGCTGGACAGCGAACATGGCACCGTGCCGGAACGCCTCGATTTTGAACTGGCCTGTTGTTAAGGAGTGCCGATGTCTGACGTAACTACCGTAAACTGCCCAACCTGTGGGAAAACCGTTGTCTGGGGCGAAGTGAGCCCATTTCGCCCATTCTGCTGCAAGCGCTGTCAGCTTATTGACCTGGGCGAATGGGCAGCGGAAGAGAAACGCATTCCCAGCGAAGGCGACCTCTCGGATAGCGATGACTGGAGCGAGAACCAGCAGTAGCGTTCAAAGCCTGCTGGCGCTTCGCTTAGCAGGCCTACAGGTTGCCCGTTAGCCGGGATATGACGGGCGCATTTGCCGGAGGAAATTTTTCGGCATCACTCGCGTGAAGCGTAACCCAGCCCCCCGGCTGCCCCTCTTTCCCCCAGGGTTCTCCCTCCCAGCTTTCCACAAGCCAGAACCAGAGCGTGATGTGACGATCCGGAAACTGGTATTCCAGCTTATCAAACAGCGTTGCGCCAATCGGAGTAATGCCGACCTCTTCCTGAAGCTCACGCACCAGCGCCTGCTCCGGCGTTTCGCCAGATTCGATTTTCCCGCCCGGGAACTCCCATTTGTTGGCCATGTGCGCATCGGCTGCACGTTGGGTAATGAAGATCTGGTTTTGCGGGTTGCGAATAATCCCGACGGCAATTTGCAGTATTTTCATATTGGCACTTCCATAAAAAAGGCGCAGATATCTGCGCCTTTTCAGTTTGTTATGTTCTTAGCTCAGGCGGCCGTGGCACGCCTTGTATTTTTTGCCGGAACCGCAAGGGCACGGATCGTTACGACCCACCTTACGATCGCCCGTCTGCGCTGCGATTGCCGCTGCGGCCTCGCTTTCGTCGGTCTGGTGGCTCAGCTGCTGCATCTGCGCCAGACGCTCAGCCTCTTCACGACGCTGCTGCTCCATCGCTTCCACTTCTTCCGGCATGCGCACCTGAACTTTGCTCAGGGTGCTGATGACTTCGTACTTCAGCGACTCCAGCATTGCAGCAAACATGGAGAAGGATTCACGCTTGTACTCCTGCTTCGGATCTTTCTGCGCATAACCGCGCAGGTGGATACCCTGACGCAGGTAGTCCATCGCCGCGAGGTGCTCTTTCCACAGGGAGTCCAGCGTCTGCAACATAACGCCTTTCTCGAAGTGACGCATCATCTCGGCACCAACCACCTCTTCCTTACGCTTGTAGACTTCCAGCGCGGTTTCGTAAATACGTTCGCGCAGGGTCTCTTCATGCAGCTCTGGCTCTTTGTCCAGCCACTCTTTGATTGGCAGCTCAAGATCGAAGTCGTTTTTCAGACGTTCCTGCAGGCCTTCAATATCCCACATCTCTTCCAGAGACTGAGGCGGAATATGCGCGTCGATAGTGGCTTTGAACACGTCTTCACGAATGCTGTTGATGGTTTCGCTTACGTCGGACACGTCCAGCAGTTCGTTACGCTGGGTATAAATCGCACGACGCTGGTCGTTAGCGACGTCATCATATTCCAGCAGCTGCTTACGAATGTCGAAGTTGCGACTTTCAACCTTACGCTGGGCGTTAGCAATCGCTTTAGTGACCCACGGGTGCTCAATCGCTTCGCCTGGCTTCATGCCCAGTTTACGCATCATGCCGGAAACGCGGTCGGAGGCGAAAATACGCATCAGCGCATCTTCCATAGAAAGGTAGAAGCGGGAAGAACCGGCATCACCCTGACGACCCGCACGACCACGCAGCTGGTTATCGATACGACGAGATTCATGACGCTCGGTACCGATGATGTGCAGACCACCGGACGCCAGCACCGCGTCGTGACGCACCTGCCAGTCGGCCTTGATCTGGGCAATCTGTTCAGGCGTTGGGTTTTCCAGCTCTGCCACTTCGGCCTGCCAGCTGCCGCCCAGCATAATATCGGTACCACGACCCGCCATGTTGGTGGCGATGGTCACGGCAGCCGGATAGCCCGCCTGCGCAACGATGTCCGCTTCTTTGGCGTGGAACTTGGCGTTCAGAACGTTGTGTTTGATGCCTGCTTTGGTCAGCTCGTTGGACACCACCTCAGATTTCTCAATGGAGATGGTCCCCACCAGCACCGGCTGGCCTTTAGCGGTACGATCGCGAATATCTTCGATGATGGCCTGAATTTTTTCCGCTTCGGTCATGTACACCAGGTCCGGCATATCCTTACGGATCATCGGACGGTTGGTTGGCACAACCACGGTATCCAGCTTATAGATGGAGCTGAATTCAAACGCTTCGGTATCAGCGGTACCGGTCATCCCTGCCAGCTTCTCGTAAAGACGGAAGTAGTTCTGGAAGGTGATGGATGCCAGCGTCTGGTTTTCGTTTTGAATATCCACGCCTTCTTTCGCTTCAACGGCCTGGTGCAGACCATCAGACCAGCGACGCCCCTGCATGGTACGGCCGGTGTGTTCATCGACGATGATGACTTCACCGTCTTTGACGATGTAGTCGACGTCGCGGGTGAACAGCGCATGCGCGCGCAGCGCGGCGGTCACGTGGTGCATCAGCATGATGTTGCTCGGGGAGTACAGGGACTCGCCCTCTTCCATGATGCCTTCTGCTACCAGCAGCTCTTCAATTTTCACCAGACCGCGTTCGGTCAGGTTCACCTGACGCGCTTTTTCATCGACGGAGAAGTGACCTTCACCCTGGAAGGTATCGGAGTCTTCTTTCTCCTGACGCAGCAGGTGAGGAATGATTTTATCGACCTTACGGTACATCTCAGAGCTGTCTTCGGCCGGGCCGGAGATAATCAGCGGGGTACGCGCTTCATCGATCAGAATGGAGTCAACCTCATCCACCAGCGCATAGTGCAGCTTGCGCTGCACACGCTCTTCCGGGCTGAACGCCATGTTGTCGCGCAGGTAGTCAAAGCCGTATTCGTTGTTGGTACCGTAGGTGATGTCGGCGTTATAGGCTTCACGCTTGGCTGGTGCAGGCAGGCCGGACATGTTAATGCCAACGGTCATGCCGAGGAACTCGAACAGTGGACGGTTGTTTTCGGCGTCACGCTGCGCCAGATAGTCGTTGACGGTAACAACGTGAACGCCTTTACCGGTCAGGGCATTCAGGTAAGCCGGCAGCGTTGCGGTCAGGGTTTTACCTTCACCGGTACGCATTTCCGCGATGCAGCGCTCGTTAAGCACCATACCACCGAGCAGCTGTACGTCGAAGTGACGCATGCCGAACACACGTTTACTCGCTTCACGCACAACGGCAAAGGCTTCAGGGATCAGGCTCTCTAAGGTTTCGCCTTTTTCCAGACGCGCGCGGAACTCCGCAGTTTTCGCTTTCAGCTCGTCATCAGAGAGCTTCTCCATCGCCGGTTCCATACCGTTGATGACGTTTACCGCTTTGCGCATGCGGCGCAGGGTACGATCGTTACGACTACCAAAAACTTTGGTTAATAATTTGATTAGCATAATAAATTCTCAAACGCCCCTGATGGGCAGATAAATTAAGGTATTGAAAAAGGTTAATTTAGCTGAGGCGTTGAGGCCCGGCACGGATGCCGTGAACCTGGCTAATCCATGTCGAAATGGAGAATGATGCGGGGGAAACAAAACAGGTTTGTGCCGTCTGACTCACGGTGACGGGCGGCTGGTTGTCCTGCGTCAGAAGCGCATTAAGCGTATCGAGCAGAGCAAGGTGCTGAGCCTGGACCGGCAGCGTTTCTTCAGCAACAGGCATCGTCTGGGGCGCCATCGCGAACGACAGATGGCGGATAACCGTGCGGATGGCGTGCTGCTGCCAGTAATCAACAGAGAAATTTGGACGACGGCTGGCTTCGAGCCACGCGAGGTTAGTAAAGTTAACCCGCGTGGTGAGATCGTGTTTGGTCGTGGTGGAACGCGCCGGCGAAGCCGCTTCTGCGCTGTTGCTGAGCACAGGCAAGCCGAGACTCGCCGCGACCATCCCTAATAAGAGATGCGGCCAGAAGTAACGTCTGCCAAATTGTCGCCAGCGCGTCAGTATTCCGCTCACTTGCTCCACCACATTCGCCCGCCAATGCAGGCTGAGTTCAGTTATTCTTTTTTAGCGCCCAGATATTACCACTAAAGCCAATACACAGCAGCAGGAATGACGCCCCGCAGCAGGTAAAAACGGTCAATAATGCAGCGAACACACCGTTATTCGGCACCCGACGCAGGCCAGGCAGAGAGGGACAAATCAAAGAAGTGCAGAAATAAAAACGACTGGCTTCCCTGGTCGGAGAGAGTACCAGGTGAACCAGTCGCTTTTCTTACGAAACGGCTTGAACCGTTACGCCAGGACCATAGTCGGTGCTTTGAACGCCAGCGGCAGTTCGGCTTCGTCTTCGAAGGTCACATATTCCCAGGCTTCCTGTTTTGCCAGGACTGCCTGCAACAGTTTGTTGTTCAGCGCATGACCGGATTTAAACGCGGTAAATGCCCCAATAATATTGTGACCACACATGAAGAGGTCGCCGATCGCGTCCAGCATTTTGTGACGAACAAACTCATCTTCAAAACGCAGGCCGTCTTCGTTCAGTACGCGATAATCGTCAACAACGATGGCACAATCGAAGCTGCCGCCCAGGCACAGGCCGCGGGACTGCAAATATTCGATATCGCGCATGAAGCCGAAAGTACGTGCTCGGCTGATCTGACGCATAAACGCATCAGCAGAGAAGTTCATCGCATAGCGCTGGGTGCTGGAATCAATCGCCGGATGGTTAAAGTCGATGGTAAAGTCCAACGAAAAACCATTGTACGGTTTGAATTCAGCCCACTTGTCGCCATCTTCGACGCGAACGGTCTCTTTAATGCGAACAAATTTCTTCGCGCAGTTCAGTTCTTCGATGCCGGCATCCAGCAACAGATAAACGAACGGAGCAGCACTTCCGTCCATGATCGGGATTTCTGGCGCATCGACTTCAACAATGATGTTGTCGATACCCAGACCCGCCAGGGCGGCGTTCAGGTGCTCTACGGTAGAAATCCGCACGTCATGCTCGTTCACCAGACAAGTACAGAGCATAGTATCACGCACAGATTTGGCATCGGCCGGAAAATCTACCGGTGGATTCAAGTCGGTGCGACGATAGATGACCCCGGTATTGGCCGGCGCAGGGCGTAACGTCAGTGTGACTTTCTTGCCGGTATGTAAACCGACACCAGTCGCCTGAACGATACGTTTAAGTGTCCTTTGTTTGATCATCGTATAATCTCGCCAAATTAACTATCCAACCGAGAGTGTATATCACTAACGGTGGGCCAGTTTAGCACAAAGAGCGCAAATCCCCAAATTCCAGCCAATTCTTAGTCAGCTTGCTTACGCAGGAACGCCGGGATGTCCAGATAATCTGGCTCTTTTGCCGTTTGTGGAGTCGGGTCGTTCACCACTTTCGCAGCTGGTTTTTGCTCCTGAGTCAGAGGCGCCATACCGTGCTGCTGGTAACGATCCATCACAGGCTGCTGAGTCTGTTTGTTGGTCACCAGAGTGATCTCAGGACGCTTGTCCATACCGATACCGGTCGCAACAACGGTCACACG
Organism: Enterobacter cloacae complex sp. P40C2; assembly: GCF_014930695.1. NCBI lineage: Bacteria > Pseudomonadati > Pseudomonadota > Gammaproteobacteria > Enterobacterales > Enterobacteriaceae > Enterobacter > Enterobacter cloacae complex sp. P40C2. The sequence continues at coordinate 116,764 of NZ_JADBRP010000002.1, forward strand.
CAGTTCATCGTTCATTTCCGGGTCAAGGGAAGTACCGATTACCACGGTCGCATTGTCAGAGGCGAATGCACGGATGGTGTTACCCACGGTTTCGAACTCATCCAGACGCAGGTCAAAGCCAGCGGTAATGTTGACCAGCACGCCGCGCGCACCAGACAGATCGATATCTTCCAGCAGCGGAGAAGAGATCGCCATTTCAGCGGCTTCTTCCGCACGGTCTTCACCGCTCGCCACGCCAGAGCCCATCATCGCGTAGCCCATTTCGGACATCACGGTGCGAACGTCTGCAAAGTCAACGTTCATCAGGCCAGGACGGGTAATCAGTTCGGCGATACCCTGAACCGCGCCTTTCAGCACGTCGTTTGCTGCGCCAAAAGCATCCAGCAGAGATATACCGCGACCCAGCACTTTCAGCAGCTTGTCGTTCGGGATGGTAATCAGAGAGTCCACGTGCTTAGACAGCTCGGTGATACCCTGCTCCGCGAAAGCCATACGCTTCTTGCCTTCAAAGTTGAAAGGCTTGGTCACGACGGCAACGGTCAGAATACCTAAATCTTTAGCGACTTCCGCCACAACAGGTGCTGCACCGGTACCCGTACCGCCGCCCATACCTGCTGCGATGAAGACCATGTCTGCACCGTCCAGTGCAGCGCGCAGGGCTTCACGATCTTCTTCAGCCGCATTGCGGCCCACTTCAGGGTTAGCCCCAGCGCCCAGACCTTTGGTGATGCCACCGCCAATCTGGATCGTCTGGCCAACAGCCGTTTTACGCAGTGCCTGCGCATCGGTGTTCACCGCGAAGAATTCAACACCTTCAATGCGCTCGCGCACCATATGCTCTACGGCGTTACCGCCGCCGCCACCGACGCCGATGACTTTAATCACCGCGTCGTTGGTTAATTCCATTGGTTCAAACATAGTTTCTCTCCGTTGTGCCTGTCGCCCGAGACCGCTAATTCTCTCCGGTCTCTTAAAAAATTAAAATTCTTTTCGCAACCAGGTGTTAAGTCGTTTGACCCACGACCCCACCGAGACGCGTTTTTCCACCTCTGCTTCACCACTTAAATGGGATTCTTTCCCGTAGTGCAGCAGGCCCACCGCCGTTGAATAGTACGGCTCCTGAGCATAATCCGTTAAACCGGTGATATTCAGCGGCGCACCAATACGCACCTGCGTATGGAACACGCGCTGAGCGCAGGCCGCAAGACCTTCAATTTGCGCTGCCCCGCCGGTTAATACAATCCCCGCCGCGAGATGATGTTTCACACCCTGCTGGCGAAGCTGTTCCTGTAGCTGCAAAATCTCTTCGTTGACCAGGTTGAGCAGCTCGGTATAGCGCGGCTCGATCACCTCTGCCAGCGTCTGGCGTTGCAGGCTGCGCGGCGGTCGTCCACCAACGCTCGGCACTTCAACGCTCTCATCTTTACCGACGATAGAGCCCAGCGCACAACCATGGCGCACTTTGATCGCCTCTGCATCGCTCGGTGGCGTACCAAAGGCGTAAGCGATATCGCTGGTCACGACGTTCCCGGCGTACGGGATCACTTTGGTGTGGCGCAACGCACCGCCGGTATAGACAGCCATGTCCATTGTACCACCACCAATATCGACCACACAGACGCCCAGTTCACGTTCGTCTTCGGTCAGCACGGAATAGCTCGCGGCCAGACCGGCGAAAATAAGTTGGTCAACTTTCAGGCCACAACGTTCAACGGCTTTTACAATGTTCTTCGCCATATCGTTGTGACATGTGATCAGGTGCACTTTTGCCTGCATGCGTACGCCAGACAGGCCGACCGGATTCTTGATCCCTTCCTGATAGTCGATCGCATATTCCTGCGGGATCACATGCAGTACGCGGTGCTCGTCGCGCACGCGCACGGATTTCGCCGTGTGAACCACGTTCTCAACGTCTTCCTGCGTCACTTCTTCTTCAGAAATCGGCACCATACCGATCTCGTTCTGGCAGCTAATGTGCTTACCAGAGAGGGCCAGATAGACAGAGGAAATCTGGCAATCTGCCATCAATTCAGCCTGGTCGATGGCGCGCTGAACGCATTTCACCACCGACTCAAGGTCGTTTACCCCACCTTTATCCATACCACGGGACGGGCAACTGCCCACGCCAATGATATTGACCATACCGTCGGGCAGAACTTCCCCTACTAAAGCGGCAACCTTCGCGGTGCCAATCTCCAGTCCTACTACCAATTTTCTGTCCGTCGACTTGATCATTGTTGTTCTGCCTGTACCTGTGCCTGATTCTGTTGCTGATTAGGTTCCTCGACCGGAGCCGGCTCCCAACCGACTGCTGCGCCTGAGTCATAGCGCAAATCAACGTAGCTTATCCGTTTGCCATCCGTCTGCGCCTGCTGCTGTAAAACCGGGTAAAGTTCTACAAAACGCGCCAGACGTTTCATTGTGTCGCCGCGGCCAAGGTTGAGCTTAATGCCATTCGTTAAGGTCAACTGCCAGGAGCGGCGCGCCGTCATCGCGGCATCTTTTAACGTAAAGCGGTCCTTAGCCAGCACCTTTCCCATCTCACGAAAACCCTGCAATACTTCGTTTTCGCTGCCTTCCGGGCCATACAGCATCGGTAAATTCTGCTTATTGACACGATCGCTCGGGACGCTGAACGAATTTCCGTCTACGTCAACCATGTGCTGATCATTCCAACGCGCAATGGGCACATATTCAACCAGATGAATCTTCAATTCATCAGGCCATTGCTTTCTTACACTCGCCTGTTTTATCCACGGCAGACGTTCAATCTGGCTCTGGATAATATTGACGTCCTGCGTCATAAAGGTGCCGGGCGATCCCAGCGCCAGTATTGACTGGCGAATATCATCGTTACGCGTGTAATGACGCTCCCCGGTCACAACCAGCTTCGACAGCGGCAACCGCTGCGCATCTTCCATCCAGCCCAGCACCATCCAGCCGCTGATAAACACGGTGCACAGCACCCCGAGCAGGAAGATTATCCCTGCAAGACGCGTTCCATTACTCCGGCGCGAAGAAGAATATTCTTCTTCGTCATCGCGGTTGCGCGTGTTCAATGCAGCCTGAGACATATCAGCCCGCCTGGTCCAGTATACGTACGACTAATTGCGGGAAGCTCATTCCCGCCTGACGCGCCGCCATTGGCACAAGGCTATGGCTGGTCATGCCTGGAGAAGTATTTGCTTCCAGCAGATAAAATTGCCCGTCGCCATCGAGCATCACGTCGATGCGCCCCCAGCCACGACACCCAAGAACATGCCATGCTTTAAGCACCAGAGACTGTAATTCGGCTTCACGTTCATCTTCAAGACCACTTGGACAGAAATATTGCGTCTCATCAGAGAGATACTTCGCCTCATAATCATAGAAGACTCCGGCGGGTTGGATGCGAATTGACGGTAAAATTTCTTCGCCAAGCATCGCGACGGTAAATTCCGGTCCGCTGAGCCATTTTTCAATCAGAACTTCATCATCATGTTGAAATGCCAGCGCTAAAGCGTCCGCCAAATGTGCAGCTTTATCGACTTTAGACATCCCGACGCTTGACCCTTCGCGGCTCGGCTTAACAATAACCGGCAAGCCGAGCGCGGCAATGCGGGCATTAACGCTATCCGACAGCCCTGATTCATATTCACGACGCGTCAGCGCAACCCATGGCGTAACGGGCAGGCCCGCCCCCTGCCACAGCAGTTTGCTGCGCAGTTTATCCATGGAGATAGCGGATGCCATTACGCCGCTGCCGGTGTAGGGCATGCCGATCAGATCCAGCAGCCCTTGCAGGGTACCGTCTTCGCCACCGCGACCGTGCAACGCGATAAAGGCTTTATCAAAGCCCATCGCTTTAAGCTGCGTGACGTCCACCTCTTTCGGATCGACCGGATGCGCGTCTACTCCACCCTCACGCAGGCCCGCCAGCACGGCAGCCCCGGAATTGAGAGAAACGTCGCGCTCGGCGGACGTGCCGCCAAACAGGACAGCAATCTTATCAGCCATGACGCTGGTCCTCCTGAGTTTGCGGCTTCAGTTTGATTTCAGCTAAGGTACGGGCGATTTTGCCGATATTTCCCGCGCCCTGAATCAGGATCAAATCGTTACCCGTCAGGACCGGCGCCAGAATTTCAGCCACCTGAGCCGCGTCGGAAACCAGAATAGGGTCCACTTTACCGCGTGCGCGAATGGTACGGCACAAAGAACGGCTGTCCGCCCCCGGAATCGGCGTTTCGCCTGCGGCGTAAACGTCCAGCATCAGCAGCGTATCGACCTGCGAAAGTACGTTCGCAAAATCATCATACAGATCGCGGGTACGCGTAAAGCGGTGTGGCTGGAAGATCATCACCAGATTCTTCTCCGGCCAGCCCGCGCGCGCCGCTTTGATGGTCGCATCAACTTCGGTCGGATGATGGCCATAATCGTCCACCAGCATCGCCGTGCCCGTTTTACCGTTCACCGGCTCCAGTGGGAATTCACCGAGGAAGTCGAAACGACGGCCGGTACCCTGGAAGCTTTCCAGCGCGCGCAGAATAGCGTCGTCGTCAATGCCTTCTTCCGTCGCCACCGCTACCGCCGCCGCCGCGTTCAGGGCGTTGTGACGCCCCGGAGCGTTCAGGGTGACGTGCAGCAGCTCTTTATCCTGACGCGCCAGGGTGAAATGCCCCTGCGCACCAATCTGTTTGTAATCTTCTACCCGTACGTCAGCATCTTCGCTGAAACCATAGGTGGTGATTTGACGCCCGACGCGCGGCAGCAGCTCGCGGATCACCGGATCGTCCACGCACATCACCGCGCGGCCGTAAAACGGCAGGTTGTGCAGGAAGTTAATAAAGGTCTGCTTTAAGTTCTCGAAGTCGCCCTGGTAGGTATCCATATGGTCAGCTTCGATATTGGTGACGATCGCCACCATCGGCTGCAGGTGCAGGAACGACGCGTCGCTCTCATCCGCTTCCGCAATCAGATAACGGCTGTGGCCCAGGCGCGCATGCACGCCGGCCGCTTTCACCAGACCACCGTTGACGAACGTCGGATCGAGACCCGCTTCCGCATAAATGCTGGACACCATCGCTGTCGTGGTGGTTTTACCGTGCGTGCCGGCAACCGCAATGCCGTGACGGAAGCGCATCAGCTCCGCCAGCATTTCCGCGCGGCGGATCACCGGAATGCGCGCTTCGTGCGCGGCAACGATTTCCGGGTTATCAGCGGAGATGGCGCTCGACACCACAACCACGCTTGCATCGCGCACGTTTTCCGGGCGATGGTTGAAATAGATAGTCGCCCCAAGCGACGCCAGCTGCTGCGTAACAGGGTTTGGCGCCAGATCTGACCCGCTGATCTGATAACCTTCGTTAGCTAACACTTCGGCAATACCGCCCATGCCAGCACCACCGATGCCGACAAAGTGAATGTGCCGGACGCGACGCATCTCGGGCACGATAGAACGCAGTTTTGCCAGTTGTTGTGTATTCATTCTCTAAACGCCATCGACTACTTCAAAAAAATCGTGCAGCGCAACACGCGCTGCGAGAATTATGCCCGGGCTGCCAGGCTCACTTCTTTTGCCACCCGTTCGGTTGCATCCGGGATAGCGGTCGCGCGTGCGCGTTGCGCCATCTCCAGCAATACGTTCCGATTCCAGCCCGCCAGGGTGGTGGCGACCGCCTCGGCGGTAAATTGTGGCTGCTCAAAAATCTTCGCGGCGCCCGCTTTCTCAAGCGGCAGCGCATTCCAGTACTGCTGTCTGTCTTTGTGCTGGAACGGCACGAACAGTGCAGGCAAACCGGCGGCGGCGATTTCGCTCACCGTCAGCGCGCCCGAGCGACAGACCACGACATCGGCCCACGCATAGGCTGCGGCCATGTCGTCAATAAATTCAGTGACTTTATGCTGCGGCTGCCCTTCCTGCGCATACGCGTGCTCAACGGTCTGCTGAGCGCCCTTCCCGCTCTGGTGCCAGATGGTAACGGCCTCACCCAGCTTTGCGGCAACCTGCGGCATCGTCTGATTTAAGATACGAGCCCCCTGGGAACCGCCCACTACCAGCACGCGAACCGGACCATCACGCCCCGTCATGCGGCTCTCAGGCAGCGGCAGCGACAGCACGTCGACGCGCACCGGGTTACCCACAACGTCCGCGTTGGAGAAAGCACCCGGAAATGCCTGCATCACTTTGGTGGCAATTTTTGCCAGCCATTTGTTGGTCAAACCGGCGATGCCGTTCTGCTCATGCAGAACAACGGGAATACCCAGTGACCACGCCGCCAGCCCGCCGGGGCCAGAAACGTAACCGCCCATGCCCAGAACGACGTCTGGCCTGAAGCGTTTCATGATGGCGCGCGCCTGACGCCAGGCGTTAAAAATGCGCACCGGCGCCAACAGCAGCGCTTTGATACCTTTTCCGCGCAGGCCGGAAATGCGAATAAAGTCGATCTCGATACCGTGTTTTGGCACCAGGTCGGCTTCCATGCGGTCCGCGGTTCCCAGCCAGCGTACCTGCCAGCCCTGATCCATTAAATGGTGCGCAACCGCCAGCCCCGGGAATACATGCCCACCGGTACCGCCTGCCATCACCATTAACCGCTTCGGTTGATTCATCGTGAACCTCGTGTAAACGCCTGGGCTTTTTCCAGACGCGTCTCATAATCTATGCGTAACAAAAACATGATGGCCGTCGACATGATCAGCAGACTCGAACCACCATAACTGATCAACGGCAGCGTCAGGCCCTTGGTCGGCAGCATACCCGCTGCGGCCCCAACGTTGACCAGCGCCTGGAAGCTAAACCAGATACCAATTGAGCAGGCCAGGAAACCGGAGAAGCGGTGATCGATCTCCAGCGCTTTCCGGCCAATGGACATGGCGCGGAAAGCGACGAAGAATACCATTAATAGCGCCAATACCACACCGATATAACCCAGTTCTTCCCCAATAATGGAGAAGATGAAGTCGGTATGAGCCTCGGGTAAATACTCGAGTTTTTGCACCGAGTTGCCCAGGCCCTGTCCCCAGACTTCGCCACGGCCAAACGCCATCAGCGACTGCGTCAGCTGATAGCCGCTGCCGAACGGATCTTCCCACGGGTTCCAGAAGGAGGTCACGCGGCGGATACGGTATGGCTCGGCAAGGATCAGCAGCACAACCGCGGAAATCCCCATCCCGATAATGGCGATGAACTGCCACAGCTTCGCCCCCGCCAGGAACAGCATCGCCAGCGTAGTGACAAACAGCACCACCACCGTACCAAGGTCAGGCTGCGCCAGCAGCAAAATTGCCAGCACCAGAATCACGCCCATCGGTTTTAAGAAGCCGCGCAGGTTGTTACGTACCTCATCAACTTTACGCACCAGGTAGTTAGCGAGGTAGCAGAACAGGGAAAGCTTGGTAAATTCCGCAGGCTGGATACGCAGCGGACCGAAGGCGATCCAGCGCGATGCCCCGTTAACGGAACTCCCGACAACCAGAACGATCAGCAGCATGACGATCGACGCAATGAGCATCGCGGTACTGTACCGCTGCCAGAACGACATTGGCAGACGTAAGGTGATCATCGCCAGGCAGAACGCAAGAATGATGTACAGCCCGTCGCGCTTGGCAAACAGGAACGGATCGTTAGCCAGACGCTGTCCGACAGGCATTGACGCCGAGGTCACCATGACAAAACCGATGGCCGCCAGCCCCAGCGTAAGCCAGAACAGCGTGCGGTCGTACATGATCAGGCTGTCGGAATCTTTATCCCGCGAAGCCATCACCCAGCCCTTAAGCGCCGCAAACAGCCATACCAGGATACCAAATCCCGGCAGGCGCGGCATTTTCAGGCGAGGGAGAGATAAACGCATCAGCCTAACTCCTTCGCCAGGCGGGTAAAGAGATCGCCCCGCTGTTCGAAATTCTTAAACTGATCGAGGCTGGCGCAGGCAGGCGAGAGCAGCACCATATCGCCGGGCTTCACGCGCGGGGCAATGAGGCGCATCGCCTGCTCCATGGTCTCGGTTTGCTCGGCAACCTCAGGACGCAGCGCAGCAAGCTCGCCACCATCGCGGCCAAAGCAGTACAGGCGCACGTTATCGCCATTGAGATACTGCTTCAGCGAGGAAAAGTCGGCCGATTTGCCGTCACCGCCCAGCAGCAGGTGCAGCGTGCCGTCAACGTGAAGTCCGTTCAGCGCCGCTTCGGTACTGCCCACGTTGGTAGCCTTGGAATCGTTAATCCAGCGCACGCCGTTGTGCTCCAGCGCCAGCTGGAAACGGTGCGCCAGCCCGGTAAAGGTGGTCAGCGCTTTCAGGCTTGAAGAACGTGGCAGCCCAACGGCATCCGCCAGCGCCAGCGCCGCCAGAGCATTGGTGTAGTTATGCTGGCCAGAAAGCAGCATCTCTTTCACGTTCAACACCTTCTCGCCTTTAACACGCAGCCAGGTTTCGCCCTGCTGGCGGTTCAGGTGGTAATCGCCCATGTTAATGCCAAAGCTGATGCAGCGATCGTCAGCGCCGCGCACCGGCATGGTGAGCGCATCATCAGCGTTCACCACGCAGACGCTGGCGTTTTCATAAACCCGCAGCTTGGCCGCGCGATACTGCTGCAAGCCAAACGGATATCGGTCCATATGATCTTCGGTAACGTTGAGGATCGTCGCCGCCGCGGCATGCAGGCTGGAGGTGGTTTCCAGCTGAAAGCTGGAAAGTTCCAGCACGTACAGCTCGCACCCTTTATCCAGCAGCATCAGGGCAGGCAGCCCGATGTTACCGCCCACGCCAACGTTTTTACCCGCCGCTTTCGCCATCTCCCCCACCAGGGTGGTGACGGTGCTTTTACCGTTCGACCCGGTAATCGCCACGATCGGCGCCTGCGCTTCCCGGCAAAACAGTTCGATATCGCCAACAATCTCGACGCCAGCCTCTGCCGCAGCGCTCAGCGAAGGATGCGCCAGCGCCATACCGGGGCTGGCAACAATCAAATCGGCGGCCAGCAGCCAGTCATCATTCAGACCACCCAGGTGGCGTTCAACCTGCTCCGGCAGCTTGTCCAGACCTGGCGGAGAGACGCGCGTATCCACCACGCGCGGCGTCACGCCGCGCGCAAGGAAAAAGTCTACGCAGGAGAGGCCGGTGAGGCCTAACCCGATGATAACGACTTTTTTGCCCTGGTAATCTGCCATGATTAACGTACCTTCAGCGTTGCCAGGCCAATCAGCACCAGCATCAGCGAAATAATCCAGAAGCGCACAATAACGCGCGGCTCCGGCCAGCCTTTCAGTTCATAGTGATGGTGAATCGGCGCCATTCGGAAGATGCGCTGTCCGCGCAGCTTGAAGGAACCGACCTGCAAAATCACTGACAGGGTCTCAACCACAAACACGCCACCCATGATCACCAGCAGGAACTCCTGACGCAGCAGCACGGCAATAATGCCCAGCGCGCCACCCAGCGCCAGCGAGCCGACGTCGCCCATAAAGACCTGCGCCGGATAGGTGTTAAACCACAGGAAGCCCAGACCCGCGCCGACAATCGCCGTACAGACGATCACCAGCTCACCCGCGTGACGCAGATAAGGAATGTGCAGGTAGTTAGCAAAGTTCATGTTACCGGTCGCCCACGCCACCAGCGCGAATCCACCCGCGACAAAGACGGTTGGCATGATGGCCAGGCCGTCAAGACCATCCGTCAGGTTAACGGCGTTACCGGTGCCGACAATGACAAAATAGGCCAGCAGTATGTAGAACAGCCCCAGCTGCGGCATCACGTCCTTGAAGAACGGCACCACCAGCTCGGTGGCTGGCGTATCTTTTCCTGCCAGATACAGCGCGAAGGCCACGCCCAGCGCAATCACCGACATCCAGAAATACTTCCAGCGGGCAATCAGGCCCTTCGTATCTTTACGCACGACCTTGCGATAATCATCGACAAAACCGATGATCCCGTAGCCAACCAGAACCGTCAGTACGCACCAGACGTACGGGTTAGACGGATAAGCCCACAGGAGTACGGACACCACGATTGCCGTCAGGATCATGATCCCACCCATCGTCGGCGTTCCGCGCTTGCTGAAATGTGATTCCGGACCGTCGTTGCGTACAACCTGGCCGAAAGAGAGTTTTTGCAGACGGGCGATCATGCGCGGGCCCATCCACAGCGAGATGAACAGCGCGGTCAGCAGGCTGACGATGGCGCGAAACGTCAGGTAGGAAAAGACGTTAAAGCCTGAATAATATTTGACCAAATGTTCGGCCAGCCAAACTAACATGTCCCGTTCTCCTGTAAAGCGTGCACAACCTCTTCCATGGCGGCACTACGTGAACCTTTAACTAACACAGTCACAATCTGTTTTTCTGCAATCAATGCCTTGAGGCGTTCGATCAGTGAAGCTTTATCGGCATAATGTTCGCCAACTTCACTGGCATCAGAGATGGCCTTGCTCAGCGTGCCCGCGCTCAATACCCGGTCAAGCCCGGCAGCTTTCGCCGCTTCGCCAACCTGAATATGGCAGGCTTCGCTTTCATCACCCAGCTCGGCCATGTCGCCCACAACCATCACCCGATAGCCCGGCATTTCTGAAAGCACCTGCACGGCCGCGGTCATCGAGCCGACGTTGGCGTTGTACGAGTCGTCCAGCAGCAGCTTGTTTTCCGCCAGCGGGATTGGGAACAGACGCCCCGGCACGGCCTTCAGGTTCGCAAGCCCGTTTTTAATGGCATCGTGCGGTGCACCAACCGCCATTGAGAGCGCTGCCGCAGCAAGCGCATTGGCGATGTTATGGCGACCCGGCAACGGCAGCAGCACGTCAATACCGCCAGTTGGGGTTACGAGGGTGAACTCGGTGCCACGTGACGTCACGTGAATATTGGTCGCCGAAAAATCGCTGTTTGCCGCATTCGGTGAGAAGCGCCAGGTTTTGCGTGAACCAATGATGCTCTGCCAGTTCAGCCAGTCGTTGTTATCGGCATTCATAATGGCGATGCCGTCATCCGGCAGGCCGGTATAGATCTCGCCTTTCGCTTTCGCCACGCCTTCCAGCGAGCCGAAACCTTCGAGGTGCGCAGCCGCCAGGTTATTCACCAGCGCCGCTTCCGGGCGAGTCAGGCTCACGGTCCAGGCGATTTCGCCCTGATGGTTTGCCCCTAACTCAATCACCGCATATTCATGCTCGTTGGTCAGGCGGAGTAAGGTCATCGGCACGCCGATATCGTTATTGAGGTTGCCCGCCGTATAGAGGGTGTTACCGCACTGGCTAAGGATCGCCGCCGTCATCTCTTTAACGGAGGTTTTGCCCGATGAGCCGGTGAGCGCCACTACGCGGGTCGGTACCTGCTGGCGAACCCATGCTGCCAGTTCGCCGAACGCCAGGCGCGTATCTTTAACGACAACCTGCGGCAGATCGATATCAAGCTTGCGGCTGACCAGCAGCGCGCCCGCGCCGTTCTCTTTGGCCTGCTGCGCAAAATCGTGGGCGTCAAAACGCTCGCCCTTCAGCGCCACAAACAGGCAGCCCGCCGTCACTTTACGGGTGTCCGTGGTCACGGCGTCAACGGTCAGATCGGTACCATCCAGCGCCCCCTGCAATACCGCAGCGGCCTGGCTTAACGTAATGCTAATCATGCCACTACCCCCAGCAGACGCGCTGCCGTCACGCGGTCGGAATAATCCAGACGACGATTGCCAACTATCTGATAATCTTCATGACCTTTACCCGCCAGTAGCACCACATCGTTTTCCTGCGCCTGCATAATGGCGTTAGTCACGGCTTCCGCACGGCCTTCCACCACGCGAGCGCGGCCTGCATCCAGCATTCCCGCCAGTATGTCGTTGATAATGGCACGAGGCTCTTCGGTGCGCGGGTTGTCATCGGTCACGACCGGAATATCCGCAAACTGCTCGGCAATCGCGCCCATCAGCGGACGTTTGCCCTTATCGCGATCGCCGCCGCAGCCAAACACGCACCAGAGCTTTCCGGCGCAGTGCAGACGCGCCGCTTCCAGCGCTTTTTCCAGCGCATCCGGCGTGTGGGCATAATCCACCACCACCGTCGGCTTGCCCGGCGCGCTGAACACTTCCATACGGCCACAGACCGGCTGCAGGCGCTCAGCGGTTTTCAGCAGATCCGCCATTGGATAACCCAGCGCCAGCAGCGTCGCCAGCGCCAGCAGCAGGTTGCTGACGTTAAAGGCCCCCATCAGACGGCTTTCTATTTCACCTTCGCCCCAGGTGGAAGCAAAGCGAATCGTCGCGCCGCGGTCGTGGTAGTTCACCTCGACCGCCTTCAGCCAGCGGCCATGGCAGTTCGGGTTAATGCGCTCTTCCATCGACACCGCCACCGCATCCGGCAGCTTTTCCAGCCAGCGGCGACCGACTTCGTCATCGGCGTTGATGATCGCCTGTCCGTGGTGGTGTGTGGAATAAAGCAGCCATTTCGCCGCTTCGTAGTGCTCCATATCACCGTGATAATCGAGGTGATCGCGGCTCAGGTTAGTGAATACGGAGGCAGCAAACTTCAGGGCCGCCACGCGATGCTGTACCAGACCGTGGGAAGATACTTCCATCGCCGCAAAGGTCGCCCCCTGCTCTGCAAGGCCCGCCAGCACGTGCTGCACGTCAACCGCAGAGCCGGTGGTATTTTCCGTTGGGCTGACCTTACCCAGCAGACCATTACCTACGGTACCCATCACGGCTCCGGTTTCACCCAGCAGCTGCGCCCACTGCGCCATCAGCTGAGTGGTGGTGGTTTTTCCGTTGGTCCCGGTTACGCCAATCAGCCGTAGCTGGTCGGAAGGTTCGTTGTAAAAACGCCCTGCCAGCGCGGAGAGACGCTCGTTCAACTGGCTGAGATAGATGACCGGTACGCCGTGCATTTCACGGATCTCACCGTCTGTTGCCTCATCTTTAGCCTCAGCAATAATGGCAGCAACACCTTGCGCAATCGCCTGCGGGATATAACGACGCCCGTCCGCCTGATGACCAACCACCGCGACAAAAAGATCCCCAGCAGCCGCTACGCGGCTGTCCAGTACCATCTCTCGCAGTGCTCGCGCAGGTAGCATAGGCACCCACGGAGCAAGAAGGTCGCGCAAATTACGATCTGCCACCTGTTCCCTCGCCTTGATTAATTACAAATTCACTTTTTTCGCCCGTCGCCAGCGCATCTGGTTCAATGTTCATGGTGCGCAATACGCCGCCCATGATAGCCCCGAACACAGGCGCGGAAACGGCGCCGCCGTAGTATTTACCCGCCTGTGGATCGTTGATAACGACCACCAGCGCAAAACGCGGATTGCTTGCAGGCGCAACGCCCGCGGTATAGGCAATGTATTTGTTGATATAGCGGCCATCCGGCCCCACTTTCTTCGCTGTACCGGTTTTAATGGCGATACGATAGCCTTTAATCGCGGCCTTCACGCCGCCACCGCCCGGCAGCGCGACGCTTTCCATCATATGCACGACGGTACGAACGATAGATTCCGGGAAAATACGCTCGCCAGGAACCGGTGGATCAACTTTGGTAATCGACAGCGGGCGATAAATGCCATAGCTGCCAATCGTTGCGTAGACTCGCGCTAACTGTAACGGGGTTACCATTAGCCCGTAGCCGAAAGAGAAGGTGGCCCTCTCTATGTCAGACCACCGTTGTTTTTGAGGATATAAGCCACTGCGTTCTCCGACCAACCCCAAATTGGTCGCCTTTCCCAGCCCAAAACGTGAGTAAGTTTCTACTAACGCTGAGGACGGCATCGCTAACGCCAGCTTTGAAACACCGACGTTACTCGACTTCTGTAAGACCCCGGTCAGGGTCAGTTCGCTGTAACGGGCCACGTCTTTGATTTCATGGCCGTTAATGCGGTAAGGAATCGTATTCAGAACGGTACTTTCATTGACGATGCCGCGCTGAAGCGCAGTCATCACCACCATAGGTTTTACCGTGGAGCCGGGTTCAAACACGTCGGTGATCGCCCGGTTACGCATCGCGTCTTTTGCGGTGCCGGTAAAGTTGTTCGGGTTATAGGAAGGGCTGTTGGCCATCGCCAGCACTTCGCCGGTACTGACATCCACCAGCACGGCGCTGCCGGATTCCGCCTTGTTAAAGGCCACGGCGTTGTTCAGCTCACGGTAAACCAGCGCCTGCAGGCGCTCGTCGATACTCAGGGCCAGGTTGTGCGCGGCCTGGCTGTCAGTAGAAGAGATATCTTCAATGACGCGACCATAGCGATCTTTACGTACAATGCGCTCGCCGGGCTGGCCTGTTAGCCACTTATCGAAGCTTTTCTCAACGCCTTCAATTCCCTGGCTATCCACGTTGGTAAAGCCGATGAGGTGAGCGGTTACTTCGCCGGAAGGATAGTAACGGCGTGATTCCTCACGAAGATGAATACCCGGCAGCTTCAGTTTTTTTATGTAGTCGGCCATGTCAGGGTTGACCTGACGCGCCAGATAGATAAAGCGCCCTTTCGGGTTGGCGTTAACGCGCGAAGCCAGCTGATCCAGCGGCATTTTCAACGCGTCTGAGAGCGCCTTCCAGCGGTTATCAAGGGTGATCCCTCCTGCATCGTGCAGCTCTTTCGGATCGGCCCAGATCGCCTTCACCGGCACGCTCACCGCCAGCGGACGGCCAGAACGATCGGTGATCATGCCGCGGGAGGTAGAAACTTCCTGTACGCGCAGTGAACGCATATCCCCCTGGCGCACCAGCATGTCAGGGGCGATGATTTGTAGCCACGCCACGCGACCCAGCAGGAAACCCAGCGCCAGTAAAATGCAGCCGCAAAGCAACGCAAAACGCCAACTGACAAAGTTGGCCTGTTCTTCCTGGCGTTTTGGTTTTAGCGTTTTTGCCGCTGCTTTCATGCGTCGCGTTTTCCCTTATTTTTGTACTACGATATTTTCCTGCGAAGGATCAACATGCTGTAACTGCAGTTTTTCCGTTGCGATCCGTTCAACCCGGCTGTGATCGCCGAGCGCGTTCTCTTCAAGGATCAGGTTTCGCCATTCAATATCCAGCGCATCGCGTTCCAGTACCATCTGTTCACGTTGCGCAGTTAATAAACGGGTATGGTGAGCGGTCGTAACCACCATGACTGCCGTCACAATGATGCAAATGAACAGGCAGAGTGGCAGCTTCCCAAACCGCAAAAGATCGTCGCCGATCACGCCAGGCAAGGCATGGCGCTCGTTGCTTCCTAACGATCCCTTAACTTTGCTTAGGGTCTCTGTCACTCTGCCGATCATGCGTTCGTCCTCTCTGCAATACGCAGCACTGAACTACGGGCACGTGGATTCTCTGCCACCTCTTCTTCGCCCGGCATCAACTTGCCTAATGCTCGCAACTGACGGCCACCCAGCTTCCTGAGCTGTTCTTCCGTCATCGGCAGCCCCGCCGGAACCTGAGGACCGCGGCTCTGTTCACGCATGAAGCGTTTCACGATGCGGTCTTCCAGCGAATGGAAGCTGATGATGGATAACCGCCCACCCGGGGCCAGCACGTCGAGCGAGCTTTTTAGCGCCAGCTCTATTTCCTCCAGTTCACTGTTTACCCAGATACGAACCGCCTGGAAGGTGCGGGTCGCGGGATGTTTGTGCTTATCCTTCACCGGCGTTGCCGCCGCGATCACTTCAGCCAGCTCTTTGGTGCGGGTCATTGGCTCAATGCGGTTGCGCTCAACGATGGCGCGGGCAATACGTTTGCCGAAGCGCTCTTCCCCAAAGGTTTTGATCACCCAGGCGATATCCGCTTCGTCAGCAGTTTGTAACCACTCAGCGGCAGACTGGCCGCGTGTCGGATCCATGCGCATATCCAGCGGGCCATCGCGCATAAAGGAGAAGCCGCGTTCAGCATCATCAAGCTGTGGTGAAGAGACGCCGAGATCGAGCAGAATCCCGTCGATCTTGCCGGTCAGGCCGCGCTCAGCAACGTAATCCGCGAGCGCAGAAAAAGGTCCATGCACGATGGAAAAGCGAGGGTCATCGATGGTTTGCGCAACGGCAATTGCCTGCGGGTCGCGGTCAATTGCCAGCAGGCGTCCTTCCGCTCCAAGCTGAGAGAGGATTAAACGCGAGTGACCACCGCGACCAAAAGTGCCATCAATATAGATGCCGTCCGGACGAATATTCAGGCCGTTAACGGCCTCATCCAGCAGCACCGTTGTATGTTTATAATTTTCCATCATATTTATAGAGACAAGTCCTGCAGCCGTTCCGATAATGTTGCGGAATCAGACTGCTCAGCGTCGATATCTTCCTTGACCTGTTGATACCAGGTCGTTTCGTCCCACAGTTCAAACTTGTTGAACTGCCCGACCAGCATCACTTCTTTGGTCAGACCGGCATGTTGCCGCAGCACGGGCGCAATCAGTAATCGCCCTGCGCTATCCATCTGACACTCACTGGCATGTCCCAATAACAGTCGCTGCACGCGACGTTCCTGCGGGTTCATGCTCGACAGTCGCGACAGCTTTTGCTCAATGATTTCCCATTCAGGCAAAGGGTAAAGCAGCAGGCAGGGGGAGTTGATGTCAATGGTGCAAACCAGTTGACCCGAAGCGTTCTCGATCAGCTGGTCGCGGTATCGGGTTGGTACCGATAATCGCCCTTTGCTGTCGAGATTGACTAACGTTGCTCCACGGAACATGCCAGCCTCACCCCTCCTCACCACTTTAACCCACAAATTCCCACCTGAAGGAGTTTACGGAGCGAGGGAAAAGCTTGTCAAGCCAGGACTCTCTCTATACGAACCCGGAAGTACCGTATTTACAGAGGCAGAGTGACCTGGTTAATAACTACACAACTGGCGAGGCAAAATTAACGTTATGAATATTTGTAAGAAAAAAACCGAATATGCACACGAGCGTTAAGACTCACTCAATATCATCGCAGGGAAATATAAAGTGTCAGTTTGCGACGCGGGCAGCATTTTAAGGCATATTGACCGGGGATAACAGCACCAGATTAACCGCAAGGCGATATGGATTCGTTCGCGAGCATTGCGGCCTGAAGGGGGGATCAAAAACGGCTGAATATTCATCGTCCGGCGCCTGTTTGTAACAAAACAATACAAAGATAAGCCGGTTAAAATTTATAAATGCTCTTTTTAAGGCCGAAATAGAGGCAAAAAAATAGCAGCCTATGAATCGTAGAGATAAATCCTAATTTTTATCGGGGAATTATTTTCGCAATAACCGCGCAGCAAAAGGGGCAGTTTTCACCGCCCCTGAGGAAATATTAATGGCGGCTTAAAATTCCGCGCCGGTAGAGATTACGTTTGATACGCGTAAGCCCTGGTTTCGGCTTACGGGGTTCATCAAGGCTTGCCAGAACGATCTCCAGCACCCGCTCGGCGACATCGCGGTGACGTTGGGCTACGGCCAGCACCGGACACTGCAGGAAATCGAGCAGTTCGTTATCGCCGAAGGTTGCAATCGCCAGGTCGGATGGCAGCTTGCCGTCACGACGTAACGTAACGTCCATCACCCCCTGCAACAGAGCAAACGAGGTGGTAAACAACGCCTGCGGCATCGGGTGCGTTTCCAGCCACTTCTCGAACAGCTGAGCTGCCGCTTCGCGCTCATAGCTGTTGGCATACAGATAATGAACCTCACGCGGATCGTCTTTCCAGGCGGTACGGAAGCCCTGCTCGCGCAGGAAGCTTACGGAAAGTTCAGGTAACGCACCGAGATAGAGCACCGTTTCAGCCGGGAAGGTTCGTAACTCGGCGGCGAGCATTTCAGCATCATCCTGATCGGCACCCACTACGCTTGTGAAGTGTTCACGGTCGAGCGCCCGGTCCAGCGCCACTATCGGGAACGGATCGTTCGCCCAGCGCTGGTAGAAAGGATGCTCCGGCGGTAGGGAGGTCGAGACGATAATGGCATCAACCTGACGTTGCAGCAGATGCTCAATGCAGCGCATCTCGTTGTCGGGCTGATCCTCAGAGCAGGCGATCAGCAGCTGATAGCCGCGCTGGCGAGCCTGACGTTCCAGATAGTTGGCGATGCGGGTATAGCTGGTATTCTCCAGATCCGGGATCACCAGGCCGATAGAGCGGGTGCGCCCGGCACGTAAACCTGCGGCGACAGCATTGGGATGGTAATTATGCTCACGCACGACTGCCATCACTTTTTCAACGGTCTTATCGCTGACGCGGTACTGCTTTGCTTTACCGTTAATCACATAGCTGGCCGTGGTTCTCGACACGCCGGCGAGCCGGGCGATTTCATCCAGTTTCACAATTGCCCCTCAAAAAAAGAAAAGAGTCCATGGCCCTGTCAAGGTTATGGTTAAATCTTTTAACATCTAAACGCAGAATAGCCTTCACGGCAACCGCTTTTGTCTGCGTTATCGGCGGATTACGCAAAAAAAAGCCCGGCGTTAACGACCGGGCTGAAAGAGGCGAACCTTTTGCGCAACTAACGCATGATTTTATCGCCGCGCGACAGGCCAACCACGCCAGAGCGCGCAACTTCAACAATCTTTGCCACATCCCGGACTGACGCCAGGAAGGCGTCCAGCTTATCGCTCGTACCCGCAAGCTGAACGGTATATATAGAAGGGGTGACGTCAATAATCTGCCCGCGGAAGATATCCGTGTTGCGTTTGACCTCTTCCCTGCCGTAACCGCTGGCCTGAATTTTTACCAGCATAACTTCACGTTCAACGTAAGCGCCCTGCCCCAGCTCGCTGACGCGCAACACATCCACCAGCTTGTGCAGCTGCTTTTCGATCTGCTCAAGCACTTTCGCATCGCCAACGGTCTGGATGGTCATCCGGGAGAGCGTTGGGTCATCGGTCGGAGCGACGGTCAGGCTTTCAATGTTATAGCCGCGCTGGGCAAAAAGGCCAATAACGCGCGACAGTGCGCCCGACTCATTTTCCAGTAATACAGATAATATCCGGCGCATATCAGGTTCTCTCCGTTTTGCTTAACCACATTTCATCCATGCCGCCGCCGCGAATATGCATCGGATAAACGTGTTCCGTGCCGTCAACGATAACGTCCATGAAAACGAGGCGATTATTTTTAACGTGCGCAAGCGCTTCGGCGAGCTTCGCTTCCAGCTCTGACGGTTCCGTTACCCGCATGCCAACGTGGCCGTAGGCTTCAGCCAGACGGACGAAGTCCGGAAGCGACTTCATATAAGACTGAGAGTGACGGCCGGAATAAATCATATCTTGCCACTGCTTCACCATGCCGAGATAGCCGTTATTCAGGTTCAGCACCAGCACCGGCAGCTCATATTGCAGCGCGGTAGAAAGCTCCTGGATATTCATCTGAATACTGCCATCCCCCGTAACGCAAATTACCGTTTCGTTCGGCAGGGCCAGCTTCACTCCCAGCGCAGCGGGCAGGCCAAAGCCCATCGTGCCCAACCCGCCTGAGTTGATCCAGCGACGCGGTTTATCAAACGGGTAATACAGCGCAGCAAACATCTGGTGCTGGCCCACGTCTGAGGTCACATAGGCATCGCCGTTGGTCAGACGCCAGATCGTTTCGATCACCGCCTGCGGCTTAATGCTCTCACTTTGGGTGTCGTAGTTCAGGCACTGACGGCTACGCCACTGCTCAATCTGCTGCCACCAGTCGCGTATCTCATCCAGCGGTTGGGTCGCGGTCTCTTGCGCCAGAAGATCAAGCATCTGATCCAGTACCTGCCGGGCATCCCCCACGATCGGCACATCCGCCGGTACCGTTTTGGAGATAGACGTAGGATCGATATCAATGTGCAGCACCGTCGCGTTCGGACAGTATTTCGCCAGGTTATTGGTGGTGCGATCGTCAAAACGCACCCCGACGGCAAAAATCACATCAGAATTGTGTATCGTCATGTTGGCTTCGTAGGTGCCGTGCATGCCCAGCATGCCCAGCGCCTGACGATGGGTAGCCGGAAATGCCCCCAGCCCCATCAGCGATGACGCTACAGGAAGATTAAGCTTCTCAATCAGGTCGCGTAGCTGCGTTTCACAGGCGGCATTAACGGCGCCGCCCCCGACGTAGACCACGGGTTTTTTCGCTGCCAACAGCGTTTGCAGCGCGCGCTTAATCTGGCCCTTGTGCCCTTGCGTCGTCGGATTGTAAGAGCGCATGCTGACCGACTCCGGCCACAGGTACGGCAGCTTATTCGCCGGGTTGAGAATGTCTTTCGGCAGATCGACCACTACCGGCCCGGGACGACCGCTGGCGGCCAGCCAGAAGGCTTTTTTCAGTACCCCAGGAATGTCTTCAGTCTGCTTCACCAGGAAGCTGTGCTTCACGACCGGGCGTGAAATCCCCACCATGTCGCACTCCTGAAATGCATCGTAGCCAATCAGCGACGTCGCAACCTGTCCGGAGAGAATGACCAGCGGAATGGAGTCCATATAGGCAGTCGCAATGCCGGTAATGGCATTCGTCGCCCCCGGGCCGGAAGTGACCAGCACTACCCCAACTTCACCCGTGGCGCGCGCCAGGCCGTCAGCCATGTGCACGGCAGCCTGTTCATGACGCACCAGAACATGATCAATCCCGCCCACTGTGTGCAGTGCGTCATAAATATCAAGAACCGCACCTCCGGGGTAGCCGAACACCTGCTTCACGCCCTGATCGATAAGCGATCGGACGACCATTTCCGCGCCAGACAACATCTCCATGCTTCGCCTCCAGGCTTTTGTTATAGACGGTTGCAGAATTCAATTTCCGCGCCGTCTTCTGACAGGGTAATCCCGTCTTATAATTTGCAGAGTGATTGATACCTTAACCGCTCGTTATGAGGCAGGCAATTAGCAAGCGAGAAGCGGAAAAGAGGCTTAAAAGCAGAAAAAACAGCTGCCTGGCACAAATATGGTGAATTCAACTGAAATGAAGGAAGGCGGTGATTATTCATTTTTCAAAAAGGGGATGAATCAGGAAATCATCTATTTTTGAGCCTTTTCGAACTCCTGAAAAAAATGACATCAGAACAAAATATCGTAAGCGTGAAAAACAACAGAATAAACCGCACATCCTCTTGCGGTTTATTCTCGCAGGGTTATCGACGACAGATACTAATCAGCAGCTCTTCCATCCACTGGTGTCCCTTATCCCGGCCCGCGGCTTCGTGCCATGAAAGGTAACAGGTACGGCTATTAAGCTTAAGCGGCAAAGGGAGAATTTGCAGGCTCAGCGATTCAGAGAACTCTTCCGCAAGCCAGCGCGGGGCAATCGCGACCAGCTGCGTTTGCGAGACCACGTTTAATACGCTTACCATCGCCATTCCCTGATAGGCCACGCTCGCCTGCTTATCGGCCGTGTCATACCACGGCTGACTGAATGAGGCATATCTGTCGAGGGCAACAACGGCATGCTGTTCGCTGTAAACATCACTTTCACGCAGCGGTGAATTCATGCGTGGATGTTTTTTACTGGCAACCAGCACCATTTCATCTTTGAACAAAGGAACGCAGGAAAATTCAGGACGTCGAAACTCCTCATACCCCAGAACGAACTCCGTTTCCTGATAACGAAGCTGATGTTCGGTGTTTTGATTTAATGATGATTTAAAAACGAGATGAATATTTGGCGCAATTTCTTCAACTTTATTATATATAACAGACGTCAAATAATTGTCTAACGGGCTGCACACGCAAAGGTGGAAGACACGCTCGCTGCTCAGCGGTTCAAAGCCCGATCCCGGCAGCTCATTTTGGACCAACTGTAGCGCCTGGCGGATAGAGCCGAATAGCTGGAAGGCACGCGCGGTGGGCTGAATCCCTCTTCCGTAACGCACAAATAACTCGTCGTTAAACATCACTTTAAGACGGGCTACGGCATTACTGACGGCAGGTTGAGACATCCCCAGAGATTGTGCTGCTCGCGTAATATTCTGTTCCTGCATAACTGCATCAAAAACAGTCAACAGGTTAAGATCCACCGTGCGTAACTGAGGCTTAACCCCATCATAAGACTGAGGTTGGTTAATATTATTTTCTGGCATTTCTGACTCCACTGTCACGCTAAATTCCCTTTGCCAAAGTACAGTAATAACTTCGAAAAATATGATTTACCATGCAGATACAACAAGCGAAAGAGAATTGTTTAAAATTCGGAAAATATAAAGAGTCTCCCGACAAAAGATGAGATTGTGCATCCCATTAATGAAGAGATAAAAAATGGATCAAATGATATCTAAAACTTTAGTGCAGGCATGAAAACATAAACCAGACAAATAAACAATCACCTGCCTCGTTAATAATGACTTAAGCATTATTAAACTATTAATACAAGGCGCCCTTATTTTGTTAACAAATTTCTATCATTATCGTTAACCTAAATACGCGAAACCCATTCACTAAACTTATAAATCAATGAAAGTAAACACATTTCATTTCACATCATCCCGGCATAAACAATATGTTTAATTGCTACCAATTATATTCAAATTATTCCAGAGATGAATCTCCAGTCCAATAATAGACAATTAAATCGGCCTTCCGTGTAAAAACCAGCACAATTAGCTAATGTGTTGCCGAGGCTCAGGCACGCCGTTTGGACCGATTTTACTGGCAGGGGTTGACATGGATCGCCGTATCCAGTACCACTAAAAGCATATCGCATTTACCTGGAGCACGATTCATGATTCGCACCCTTCGTTTCACCGGTCTACTACTACTAAACGCATTCACTGTGCGCGGTAGACTGGCGGGCGAAATTCAGCGTTGAATCGTCACCAGTAACACTAAAAACCCGCGCCACTGCGCGGGTTTTTTTATGCTCGTAGCAAGGCGCCCTAAGACTGACAAGGACCAAACCCATGAGCCAGCAAGTCGTTATTTTCGATACTACCTTACGTGACGGTGAACAGGCATTACAGGCGAGCCTGAGCGTTAAAGAAAAATTGCAGATTGCGCTGGCCCTCGAACGTATGGGCGTGGACGTGATGGAGGTGGGTTTTCCCGTCTCTTCGCCGGGAGATTTTGAGTCAGTACAGACCATCGCCCGCACCATCAAGAACAGCCGCGTGTGCGGCCTGGCACGCTGCGTAGAGAAAGATATCGACGTGGCCGCGGAATCGCTGAAGGTCGCTGAAGCTTTCCGTATCCATACGTTTATCGCCACCTCCCCCATGCACATTGCGACCAAGTTACGCAGTACGCTGGATGAAGTGATTGAACGTGCGGTGTACATGGTCAAGCGCGCGCGCAACTACACCGATGACGTCGAATTCTCCTGTGAAGATGCTGGCCGTACGCCGATTGAAGATCTGGCGCGCGTGGTGGAAGCCGCTATTAACGCGGGTGCCAGAACCATCAACATTCCTGACACCGTCGGCTACACCATGCCGTTTGAGTTCTCCAGGATCATTACCGGCCTGTACGACCGCGTGCCGAATATCGATAAAGCCATCATCTCCGTTCATACCCATGATGATTTGGGCCTGGCGGTAGGCAATGCCATCGCCGCCGTTCACGCCGGTGCGCGCCAGGTTGAAGGTGCGATGAACGGTATCGGCGAGCGCGCGGGCAACTGCTCGCTGGAAGAAGTGATCATGGCGATTAAAGTGCGCAAGGACATCATGAACGTGCACACCCGCATTAATCACCACGAAATCTGGCGCACCAGCCAGACCGTCAGCCAGATTTGTAATATGCCGATTCCGGCTAACAAGGCGATTGTCGGCACCGGCGCATTCGCGCACTCGTCCGGCATTCACCAGGACGGCGTGCTGAAGAACCGTGAAAACTACGAAATCATGACCCCGGAATCCATCGGCCTGAACCAGGTCCAGCTGAATCTGACCTCACGCTCCGGCCGCGCGGCGGTAAAACACCGTATGGAAGAGATGGGCTATCAGGAAAGCGACTACAACATGGATCAGCTGTACGACGCGTTCCTGAAGCTGGCCGACAAGAAAGGCCAGGTCTTCGATTACGACCTTGAGGCGCTGGCGTTCATCAACAAACAGCAGGAAGAGCCAGAGCACTTCCGCCTGGATTACTTCACCGTACAGTCAGGCTCCAGCGATATCGCAACCGCCTCCGTTAAGCTTGCCTGCGGCGATGAAGTTAAAGCGGAAGCGGCCAACGGTAACGGCCCTGTGGACGCCATCTATCAGGCGATTAACCGCGTTACCGAGTACGACGTTGAGCTGGTGAAATACGATCTGACGGCTAAAGGGCACGGTAAAAACGCCCTGGGCCAGGTTGATATCGTCGTTAACTACAGCGGCCGCCGCTTCCACGGCGTGGGTCTGGCAACGGATATCGTCGAATCCTCCGCCAAAGCGATGGTGCATGTCCTGAACAACATCTGGCGCGCCGCTGAAGTGGAAAAAGAGTTGCAACGCAAAGCTCAGAATAAAGAGAACAACAAGGAAACCGTGTGATGTCGAAGAATTACCATATTGCTGTGTTGCCGGGTGACGGTATTGGCCCGGAAGTGATGGCACAGGCGCTGAAAGTTCTGGAAGCCGTTCGTTCGCGTTTTGCGATGAAAATCACCACCAGCCACTACGACGTGGGCGGTATTGCGATTGATAACCACGGTACGCCGCTGCCAAAAGCGACCGTGGAGGGCTGCGAAAATGCCGATGCCGTGCTGTTTGGCTCCGTGGGCGGGCCAAAGTGGGAACACCTGCCGCCGGCAGAACAGCCGGAGCGCGGCGCGCTGCTGCCCCTGCGTAAACATTTTAAACTGTTCAGCAACCTGCGCCCGGCTAAGCTGTATCAGGGGCTGGAAGAGTTTTGCCCGCTGCGTGCGGACATCGCGGCCAACGGCTTCGACATTCTTTGCGTGCGTGAGCTGACCGGCGGCATCTATTTCGGCCAGCCTAAAGGTCGCGAAGGCAGCGGCCAGCATGAAAAAGCGTTTGATACCGAGGTCTATCACCGCTTCGAAATTGAACGTATCGCCCACATCGCTTTTGAGTCTGCGCGCAAGCGCCGCCGTAAAGTGACGTCCATCGATAAAGCGAACGTGCTCCAGTCGTCTATTTTGTGGCGCGAGATCGTCAGCGAAGTCGCGAAGCAGTACCCGGACGTCGAGGTATCGCACATGTACATCGACAACGCGACGATGCAGCTGATTAAGGATCCGTCTCAGTTTGACGTGCTGCTCTGCTCCAACCTGTTCGGCGATATTTTGTCTGACGAGTGCGCGATGATCACCGGCTCAATGGGCATGCTGCCGTCGGCCAGCCTGAATGACGAAGGCTTTGGCCTGTACGAACCGGCGGGCGGCTCCGCGCCGGATATCGCAGGTAAAAACATTGCCAACCCGATTGCGCAAATTTTGTCTCTGGCCCTGCTGCTGCGCTACAGCCTGGACGCAGGCGATGCAGCTGCCGCAATAGAAAACGCCATCAACCGTGCGTTAGAAGAAGGCGTCCGTACCGGTGATTTAGCACGCGGTGCGGCGGCAGTCAGTACTGATGAAATGGGCGACATCATTGCCCGCTATGTCGCTGAAGGGGTGTAACCATGGCTAAGACGTTATATGAAAAGTTGTTTGATGCGCACGTTGTCTACGAGGCGCCAAACGAAACCCCGCTGCTGTACATTGACCGTCATCTGGTGCACGAAGTGACCTCACCTCAGGCCTTCGACGGACTGCGCGCGCACAAGCGCCCGGTTCGCCAGCCGGGTAAAACCTTCGCCACGATGGACCACAACGTCTCCACTCAGACCAAAGACATCAACGCGTCCGGCGAAATGGCGCGCATCCAGATGCAGGAACTGATCAAGAACTGCAACGAGTTTGGCGTTGAGCTGTACGATTTAAACCACCCGTATCAGGGTATCGTCCACGTTATGGGCCCTGAGCAGGGCATTACCCTGCCGGGCATGACCATCGTCTGCGGCGACTCTCATACCGCGACGCACGGCGCGTTTGGTGCCCTGGCGTTCGGGATTGGTACCTCTGAAGTTGAACACGTTCTGGCGACGCAGACCCTGAAACAGGGCCGTGCAAAAACCATGAAGATTGAGGTGAAAGGCAAGGCCGCGCCGGGCATTACCGCGAAAGATATCGTGCTGGCGATTATCGGCAAAACCGGCAGCGCAGGCGGCACCGGGCACGTTGTGGAATTTTGCGGTGACGCTATCCGGGCGCTGAGCATGGAGGGTCGTATGACCCTGTGCAACATGGCCATTGAAATGGGCGCCAAAGCGGGCCTGGTTGCGCCAGATGAAACCACCTTCAGCTATGTGAAGGGTCGTTTGCATGCCCCTAAAGATCGAGATTTTGTGGATGCCGTTGAGTACTGGAAAACCCTGAAAACGGACGACGGCGCCACCTTCGATACCGTGGTGACGCTGCAGGCGGAAGACATCGCGCCGCAGGTAACCTGGGGCACTAACCCGGGCCAGGTGATCTCCGTCAACGACAGCATTCCCGATCCGGCGTCCTTCGCCGATCCGGTCGAACGCGCCAGTGCGGAAAAAGCGCTGGCCTATATGGGGCTGAAGCCAGGCGTGCCGCTGACCGACGTAAACATTGATAAAGTGTTCATCGGTTCCTGCACCAACTCCCGTATCGAAGATTTACGCGCGGCGGCAGAGATTGCCAAAGGTCGCAAAGTGGCCCCGGGCGTGCAGGCGCTGGTAGTGCCGGGTTCCGGCCCGGTGAAAGCTCAGGCGGAAGCAGAAGGCCTGGATAAGATCTTTATTGAAGCGGGCTTCGAGTGGCGCTTGCCGGGCTGCTCCATGTGTCTGGCGATGAACAACGACCGCCTGAATCCGGGCGAGCGCTGCGCTTCTACCAGCAACCGTAACTTTGAGGGCCGCCAGGGCCGCGGTGGACGTACCCATCTGGTCAGCCCGGCTATGGCCGCCGCTGCGGCTGTCACCGGCCATTTCGCCGATATTCGCAGCCTGAAATAAGGAGACAATCATGGCAGAGAAATTTACCCAACATACGGGCCGGGTTGTCCCACTGGACGCCGCAAACGTCGATACTGACGCCATCATTCCTAAACAGTTTTTGCAGAAAGTGACCCGCACGGGCTTTGGTGCGCACCTGTTCAACGACTGGCGTTTCCTCGACGATAAGGGCGAAGTGCCCAACCCCGAGTTCGTCCTGAACTTCCCGGAATACGAAGGCGCATCCATTCTGCTGGCGCGGGAAAACTTTGGCTGCGGTTCATCCCGTGAGCATGCGCCATGGGCACTGACCGACTACGGCTTTAAGGTGGTAATCGCCCCGAGCTTTGCGGATATCTTCTACGGCAACAGCTTCAACAACCAGCTGCTGCCGGTGACGCTGAGCGACGAACAGGTGGATGAGCTGTTTGCGCTGGTGCAGGCGAATCCGGGCATGGCGTTTGAAGTGGATCTGGAAGCGGAAGTGGTAAAAGCAGGTGAAAAGACCTACAGCTTCAGCATTGACGCTTTCCGTCGCCACTGTATGCTGAACGGTCTGGACAGCATTGGCCTGACGCTGCAGCACGAAGACGCTATCTCCGCCTACGAGAAGCAACAGCCTGCGTTTATGGGCTAAAGGCAATGGCCCGCAGCATGCGGGCCATTGATAAGGGTGCGTTGAGGCGTAACCACGCTGAAGAGGCGGGGAAAACCCCGCCAATACCGCTAACGTTTTGCTTCGTAAGCCAACACTGCCGCCAGCTCCGTTTTCTCCTGTCTGAAATGCAGCTCACACAGCGAGTCGCGTACCATCCAGGTGAAGATCAACAGCGTTGAACAGATCAGAAACAAACCTAACAGCAGAGTACGTTTTGGCATTCCAGCCTCCTTATTGCTTTTCGGCAATGAAGAGACTAACCTCGCAATGATGGTTGTGAAGTTGGTCTCCCCATCAGTTTTTTTGATGTGGGACTCTCCACTGTTTGCCTCTTGCGAAAGCCTGAGGCAAACAGCCTCAGGCACCCGTCACGCACTCTATGCTCCTTCGCCGCACCTGTCAGAAAGTCATTTCATTTCGTGAAGCAGCCTTCCAGAATCAGACGTCTTTCACCCTGCACGTCAGGGCCAGCGTGACGACGGATATCGCCGCAATCATCCAGTAAACCGAGGCGTGGCCATAGCTTTGCGCCAGCGCGCCCTGAATCACACCCGCAAGAATGACGCCCGTCGAGATGCTGTTGGTAAAAAGCGTGGTCGCAGAGCCCGCACGGCCGGGCATTAAATCCTGGAACCAGAGCATGCCGATCCCGGCGACAATCCCGATGAAAACGGCGTTAAACAGCTGAAGCGCCAGTAACGCCTCACGGGAATGGAAAAGGAGTAGCCCCGCGTAGAACAGCACGCCGGCCGCCACGGCGACAATCATCATCCGGCGCTTTCCGAAACGCTTAACGTAATACCCCGCCAGAATCATCGCCGGGATTTCCAGCCCGGCGGCGGTCCCCATTAAGATCCCGGCGAGCTTGTCCGGCAGGCCCAGAACGCTACTGATCCACAGCGGCATATCGATGATATACATGGTGTTGCAGGTCCACATCAGCGTGGAAGCAATAAACAGCATGCGGACGTTTTTATCCTGCCAGCCGCTCACCTGGGTTAACGGTTTATCCGTCGTTTGCTCAACCCGGGCAACAGACGGCAGCGCAAAAGCAATCAGCGCCAGGCTAACGGCAAAAATCCCCGCCGCGATGGAAAACATGGCGGTGAAGCCATAGTTTAGCGCCAGCATGAACGCCAGCGGCGGGCCGATAACCCAGGCGAGGGAGAGCTGGGCACGCATCACCGAGCTGAACATCACCACTTCACGCGCCGAGTTATCGGCATATTCCCGGGCCAGCGCGAACAGCTGCGGCATGGCGGTGTTGGCCAGCGAGGCAAGCAGTACGCCGCAGGTAATTAGCGTCAGGTAATGGCGGTTGAAGGCAAAGAGCAGCGCGTTGCCCACGGCCATGGTGCAGCAAAAGAGGATCAATTTGCGGCGATCGCCCCGGCTGTCGGATCGTTTCGCCAGCCACAGGCTGACCAGGATCCCGGCGATAGCGTTGACGGTATAAAACAGGCCGACCCAAAACGGCTGCGCGCCCACCTCACGGCTGAGAAACAGGCTCAGCGTCGGTGCCTGAAGCGCGCCGGCTACGCCCATCATGAAGGCCACCAGCATAAAAGCGGCATACACGCCGTTCAGGCGTCGCCCCATCGTCATCAACCAGAGCATGCGCAAATCCTTATGAAAGCGAATCGAAATTGGGTGAAATAGTAAACGAAAAAAGCCAGCAAAAACATTTTGCTGGCGGGTGATTAGCACCAATACTCAGTCACACATGATCGAGGCGAGTTAGCGAGAAGAGGTCGGTTTCGTAACGTCCCACTGCATCAGATCTTCCAGTATTCTCAGCCGCTGCTCTGCGCACTGGCGGGCCAGCCAGGACACTCCTTTTGTCGCTGAAAAATAGTGCTGATAAAACTGACGTGCGGTAGACCTCTTCATAATTTACCTCCTCGCTTCATCGGGAAGAATTATTGGCTTAATATAGGGATTAATAAATTGCTGATTTTTTGTCAGGAGTTCCCCTTTTATGCCGTCTGGTCGTCTGCAACAACAATTTATCCGCCTGTGGCAGTGCTGCGAGGGGCAATCGCAGGAGACCACGCTGAACGAGCTGGCAGAACTCCTCAACTGCTCTCGCCGCCACATGCGTACGCTGCTTAATACCATGCAGCAGCAGGGCTGGCTTAACTGGGAGGCCGAGGCCGGTCGCGGCAAGCGTTCACGCCTTACCTTCCTCTATACCGGGCTGGCGCTGCAGCAACAGCGGGCGGAGGATCTGCTGGAGCAGGACCGCATCGATCAGCTGGTACAGCTGGTGGGCGACAAGGCCGCCGTGCGCCAGATGCTGGTCTCGCATCTTGGGCGCAGCTTTCGCCAGGGGCGCCATATTCTGCGGGTGCTCTACTACCGTCCGATGAAAAATCTGCTGCCCGGCACGGCGCTGCGCCGCTCTGAAACCCACATGGCCCGGCAGATATTCAGCGGCCTGACGAAAATAAATGAGGAAAATGGGGAACTGGAAGCGGATATTGCCCACCACTGGCAGCAGCTGTCCCCGCTGCACTGGCGCTTCTTTTTACGCCCCGGGATCCACTTCCACCACGGACGCGAGCTGGAGATGCGTGACGTCATCGGCTCCCTGGAGCGAGCCCGCACGCTCCCGCTCTATTCGCATATCGCGCGGATCCACTCCCCGACGGCCTGGACGCTGGACATTGAGCTGTCGCAGCCGGACAAATGGCTTCCGTGGCTGCTGGGCTATGTGCCCTCGATGATCCTGCCCGGCGAGTGGGGATCGCTCAACAATTTTGCCAGCCTGCCGATTGGTACGGGCCCCTACTCCGTTTCGCGCAATAACAATAATCAGCTCAAGATCCGCGCCTTTGATGACTATTTTGGCTATCGGGCGCTGATCGACGAAGTTAACGTCTGGGTATTACCTGATCTTAACGAGGAGCTGAGCGCAGGCCTGACGCTGGAAGGGCCAACAACAAGCGAAAAGGCTTTCGAAAGTCGCCTGGAAGAGGGGTGTTATTACCTGCTCTTTGATAGCCGCAGCCATCGCGGCGCAAACCACGACGTTCGCAAGTGGATCAGCCATATTCTTGCCCCTGCTAACCTGATTTATCATGCAGAGGAGCAATACCAGACGTGGTGGTTCCCGGCCTATGGCCTGCTCCCGCGCTGGCACCATGCTCAGCCGGTGCGCAGTGAAAAACCTGCCGGGCTTGAGACTATCACCCTCAGCTACTACCGCGATCACATTGAGCACCGGTTTATCGCAAGGATCATGAGTAAGCTGCTGGCGGCCGAGGGCGTGACGCTGGCGATACAGGAAGTGGACTATGATGAATGGCACCGCGGTGACGTCGTCAGCGATATCTGGCTTAACAGCGCAAACTTCACGCTGCCGCTTGATTTCTCACTCTTTTCTCACCTGTATGAAGTGCCGCTCATTCAGCACTGCATCAACCGGGACTGGCAGCAGGACGCCGCGCGGTGGCGGGCAGGAGAAATGGATCTGGCCGCCTGGTGTCAGGAGCTGCTGGCCGGGCAGACGATCGTACCGCTGATCCACCACTGGCTGCTGATCCAGGGGCAGCGCAGCATGCGCGGCCTGCGGATGAATACCCTGGGCTGGTTTGATTTTAAATCCGCCTGGTTTGCGCCGCCGGAGCCATAACGCTTTCGTAATATTCACCAAATCATTACAATAGCGCCGTTCTCAACGGGGTGCTGCATCACTGATGTGCGCTGAGATAATACCCGTCGAACCTGATCCGGATAACGCCGGCGAAGGGATTTGAGGCTGTCTCTCAAAATCCTTTGCCACTCAACCCTGAGGTGCAAAGTGTTAAAAAACGTTCTTCCTCTGCTGGCGCTGTTTGCGCTGCCTGTTTTTGCCAAGCCCGTGCTCACGGTTTACACCTATGACTCTTTCTCCGCCGACTGGGGCCCCGGCCCGGCGGTTAAAAAAGCCTTTGAGGCCGACTGCGGCTGCGAGCTGAAGTTCGTGGCGCTGGAAGATGGCGTGTCGCTGCTTAACCGTCTGCGCATGGAAGGGAAAAACAGCAAAGCCGACGTGGTGCTCGGGCTGGATAACAACCTGCTGGAAGCCGCCACGCAAACCCGATTGTTTGCTAAAAGCGGCGTTGCGGCAGAGGCCGTTAAGGTGCCTGGCGGCTGGAAAAACGACACCTTCGTTCCCTTTGATTACGGCTACTTTGCTTTCGTCTACGACAAAAACAAGCTGAAAAACCCGCCGAAAAGCCTGAAAGAGCTGGTCGAAAGCGACCAGAAATGGCGCGTAATTTATGAAGATCCGCGTACCAGCACTCCGGGCCTTGGCCTGCTGCTGTGGATGCAAAAGGTCTACGGGGATAAAACCGCAGAAGCGTGGCAGAAGCTGGCCGCCAAAACCGTGACCGTCACCAAAGGCTGGAGCGAGGCCTAC
The DNA here is from genome assembly GCF_014930695.1 of Enterobacter cloacae complex sp. P40C2. Classification (NCBI taxonomy): domain Bacteria; kingdom Pseudomonadati; phylum Pseudomonadota; class Gammaproteobacteria; order Enterobacterales; family Enterobacteriaceae; genus Enterobacter; species Enterobacter cloacae complex sp. P40C2. The sequence goes on from NZ_JADBRP010000002.1 coordinate 148,601, forward strand.
GGCCTGTTCCTGAAAGGGGAAAGCGATCTTGTACTGAGCTACACCACCTCCCCGGCCTACCACATTATTGCCGAGAAGAAAGACAATTACGCTGCCGCGAACTTTGCTGAAGGGCATTATCTGCAGGTGGAAGTGGCGGCGCGCACCGCCGCCAGCAAACAGCCGGAGCTGGCCGAAAAATTCCTGAAATTTATGGTTTCACCGGCATTCCAGAACGCCATTCCGACAGGCAACTGGATGTACCCGGTGACTGACGTTGCGCTGCCGCCGGGCTTTGAGCAGCTGAGCAAACCGCAAACCTCGCTGGAGTTTACGCCGCAGCAGGTTGCTGCCCAGCGCGCCGCATGGATAAGTGAATGGCAACGCGCCGTCAGCCGCTGATCCCCGGCTGGTTACTCCCGGGGCTGCTCGCCGCCATGCTGATGGTGGCGGTCAGCCTGGGCGCATTCCTTGCGCTGTGGTTTAACGCGCCGGAGAGCGATCTGCTCGCGCTCTGGCACGACGGCTATCTCTGGCACGTTATCCGCTTCTCCTTCTGGCAGGCGTTTCTCTCCGCGCTGCTGTCGACGATCCCGGCAATTTTTCTCGCGCGCGCCCTGTATCGGCGGCGTTTTCCCGGCAGGCAGGCCCTGCTGCGCCTGTGCGCCATGACGCTGATCCTTCCCGTGCTGGTCGCGGTGTTTGGCATCCTGAGCGTTTACGGCAGGCAGGGCTGGCTGGCATCCCTGTTCAGCCTGCTTGGCCTGGAGTGGACCTTCTCTCCCTACGGGCTGCAGGGTATTCTGCTGGCGCACGTTTTCTTCAACATGCCGATGGCAACGCGCCTCTTTTTGCAGGCCCTGGAAAACATTCCCGGCGAGCAGCGCCAGATTGCCGCCCAGCTCGGCATGCGCGGCTGGTCGTTCTTCCGCTTTGTCGAATGGCCCTGGCTTCGACGCCAGATTGCCCCGGTTGCCGCGCTGATCTTTATGCTCTGCTTCGCCAGCTTTGCGACCGTGCTCTCTCTCGGCGGCGGGCCGCAGGCCACCACGATTGAGCTGGCTATCTATCAGGCGTTAAGTTACGACTACGATCCTGGCCGCGCCGCGCTGCTGGCCCTCGTACAGATGATTTGCTGTCTGGCGCTGGTGTTATTGAGCCAGCGTCTGAGCAAAGCGATCCCCGCAGGAAGCAATAACATTACCGGCTGGCGCGATCCGCAGGACAGCCTGCACAGCCGCCTCACGGATGTAATGCTGATCGCACTGGCCCTCCTGCTTCTGCTCCCGCCGCTGCTGGCCGTCATCGCTGATGGGCTGAATAGCAATGTGCTGTCGGTATTGCAACAGCCTGTCCTGTGGCAGGCTACGTGGACCTCGTTGCGCATCGCGCTGGCAGCCGGGCTGGTCTGCGTGCTCCTGACCATGATGCTGCTCTGGAGCAGCCGCGAGCTTTATGCGCGCCACGCCCGCAAGGCCGGACACGCGCTGGAGCTGACGGGCATGCTGATTCTGGCAATGCCCGGCATCGTGCTGGCGACCGGTTTCTTTTTACTGTTTAACAGCACCATCGGCCTGCCGGAAAGCGCCGACGGGATCGTTATCTTTACCAACGCCCTCATGGCTATCCCATATGCGCTTAAGGTACTGGAAAACCCGATGCGGGATGTGAACAGCCGGTATAGCGTCCTGTGTCAGTCCCTTGGGATAGCGGGCTGGCGGCGTTTGAAGGTGGTCGAGCTACGCGCCCTGAAGCGCCCGCTCGCCCAGGCGCTGGCCTTCGCCTGCGTGCTGTCGATTGGCGATTTTGGCGCAGTGGCCCTCTTTGGCAACGAAGATTTCCGCACGCTGCCGTTCTGGCTTTATCAGCAAATTGGCTCTTACCGCAGCCAGGACGGTGCCGTCACGGCGCTGCTGCTGCTGATCCTGTGCTTTGCCTTATTTACCGTTATCGAAAAACTTCCGGGGCGTGATGCTAAAACTGACTGATGTAACCTGGCTTTACGAGCACCTGCCTATGCGCTTTACCCTCTCCGTTCGCCAGGGTGAGCGAATTGCGGTGCTTGGCCCAAGCGGCGCCGGAAAAAGTACCCTGCTCAATTTAATTGCCGGTTTCTTGCAGCCTGCCAGCGGATCGATAGCGATCGATAATCGTGATTTTACCCACGCCCCTCCGGCTAAACGTCCGGTGTCGATGCTGTTTCAGGAAAACAACCTGTTCAATCACCTCACGGTGTGGCAGAACATCGCGCTGGGGATGGATCCGGGGCTGAAGCTCAATACCGCGCAGCGGCAGAAGCTGGGAGCAATCGCTGAACAAATGGGCCTGTCCGCGCTTGTCGACAGGCTGCCCGGCGAACTCTCCGGCGGCCAGCGCCAGCGGGTGGCGCTGGCGCGTTGCCTGGTGCGCGAACGGCCGCTGCTGCTGCTCGACGAACCTTTCTCTGCGCTCGACCCGGCCCTGCGCCAGGAGATGCTCTCGCTGGTGGAGGAGGTTTGCCAGCGCCAGCAGATCGCGATGCTGATGGTCTCGCACAGCATTGAGGATGCCGCGCGCATCGCGCCGCGATCGGTGGTGATCGCGGAGGGGCGAATACTCTGGGATGGCAAAACGGAAGAGCTTCTTAGCGGGAAGGCTGGGGCGTCTTCACTGCTGGGCATTTCTGCGGTCTGATACCCTCTCCCCGTGGGAGAGGGAAAACACGCTAACGGCTCACCACCTTCAACAGGATCTCGCCGTACACCGGCATCAGCGGATGGCGAATCAATACCACCAGCGCCACCACCGCAACGCCCAGCGTCAGCGGCGCCAGCCACATCAGGCGAGCGCGCGGGAGATAGCGCGTCAGGCGATCGACGCTGGCTTTTGCGCTGCGCCACAGCCGCCAGCAGAGCCAGGCCGCCAGCCAGAGCAGCACCGCCGTTGCCAGCAGCAGCCACTTAAACTCACCGCTTTGCATACCGTCAGGAATATCAATGGCCGCGCCCGCGAGGATCCCCGGCAGGAAGTAGAACGGCGGCCAGAAGACGCAGCCGATGATGTTCGGCACCACGAATTTCGCGACGGGCAGATCCAGCATGCCGGCAACCATCGGCACCAGCGGACGCGTTGGCCCGACAAAACGCCCCACGAGGATAGTAAACACGCTGTGCTGGTGCAGGGCGTGCTCGGTCTTATCCAGCAGCGCTTTGTGTTTTTTCAAAAACGACCAGCGGTGGAGCGGCTTCTTAAAGCGCCAGCCCAGCCAGAAGGAGATCCAGTCCCCCAGAAAACAGCCGATCGTACCGGCCAGCCACGCCTGCCAGAAATTGACCTCACCGCTGCCAATCAGCGCTCCAAGTCCCGCCATCAGTACGGTGCCGGGCAGGATCAGCCCGACCAGCGCCAGCGATTCGAGAAACGCCACCAGCGCCACCGCGATGAGCGAATACATAACGGACTGGGTAATAAAATGTTCCAGCAATGCCTGCATAACTATTCCGGTCAGAAAACGAATCAGCGATTCTGCTTAGCGCCCTGCACCGCGTCAAGGCAACAATTGTCTGAATAGTTTACAGGGTGCTTTCTGAGTTCACCTGTATGTTTAGCTTTTTTTACCGATTATTCACATCCAGCGCGAAATTCACTGGGGCTGGCGCCGGTGCATTTTTTAAATACGCGGGAAAAATAGAGCTGATCTTCAAAGCCCACGTTGCGCCCAACGGTAGCAATAGGCATTCGGGTAGTGCTGAGCAGCAGTTTCGCCTGGCTGATGCGCTGATCCTCACGCCAGCTCAGCACGCTGACGCCAAGCTGCTGGCGAAACAGATGCGACAGGCGTGACGGCGACAGGCAGACGTGCTGGGCGACGCTGGCGATATCAAACTGGCTGTCGGCCAGGTGATCGCTGATGTACTGACAGGCGTCACGCACGCGGTTGTCCAGCGGCGGGTTAAGCGACTCGTTGATGGCCTCCATGCGCCGCAGCAGCACCTGCTCCAGCAGGTTAATGGCCAGCAGTTCGGCATAGCGCCCGCCCGCCTGCCCCGCCTCTATAATCTGCGCGAAAAGTTCACGGAACTGTGCCAGATGCGCTTCATCCGGACGATAAAAGCCGGTATGGGCGAAAATGGCCGGCCACGACAGCCACTCCTGCCAGTAGGCGCGCGGACGGAAATAGACCCACTGGTGATACCACTCTTTGGCGTCCGGGTGTCGGCCGTAGTGGTGGATCTCCCCAGGCGGGAACAGCAGCATATCGCCGGGACGGCAGACGAATTGCCGATCGCCGTTTTTGATCACCCCCTCCCCGCGTACGGTAAGGTTCAAAATATACCCTTTCATGCCGAGCGGTCGATCGACGTAAAAATCGAGATAACCCTCGGCCTCAATTGGCGTCAGCCCCGCCACCAGATGGGCGTTAAATGAGTAGCCCGGCAGTAAGGGATCGTTTTGCGGTTCGGCCATAGATTCAGTTCTCCCAAGGGTCCTGAAGGAAACCAATTGTCCATATCGTTAAAAGCAGTATAAAAAGGGGCCGCGAAAAGATCCAAAAAGCATCACGCTTCTTTTACGTCCGCCATGTTTCAGCCTTTTCCCCTGATTTATCTGCCGACAGGGGCAGATAAGCAGTAACAAAAGTGTCTATAAGTACGGCAGAAATGTCCACATTGAATATTTGCACGGCGTCACACTTTCCGTTGCTACAGCAATTTTATCCATAAGATTAGCGGATCCTGCCTGACGATTTTTGTCCCCAGTCTCTAATGTTCTTCCATACCTGTTTTCTGGATGGAGCAACACCATGGCAATTGCAATTGGCCTCGATTTTGGCAGCGACTCGGTTCGCGCGCTGGCAGTGGACTGTACGACTGGCCAGGAGATAGCAACCAGCGTTGAGTGGTACCCGCGCTGGCAAGAGGGGCGCTACTGCGATGCGCCGAATAACCAGTTCCGCCACCACCCGCGTGATTACATTGAATCTATGGAAGCGGCGATGAAAGCCGTGCTAGCTGAACTGACGGATGCCCAGCGGGCCGACGTGGTGGGGATTGGCGTCGACAGCACCGGTTCAACGCCGGCCCCGGTTGATGCCGAAGGCCGCGTGCTGGCGCTGCGCCCGGAGTTTGCCGACAACCCGAACGCCATGTTCGTGCTGTGGAAAGACCATACCGCCGTGGAAGAGGCGGAAGCCATCACCCGCCTGTGCCATCAGCCAGGCCACACCGACTACTCCCGCTACATCGGTGGGATTTACTCCAGCGAATGGTTCTGGGCCAAGATCCTTCACGTTACCCGCGCGGACGCTTCGGTTGCGCAGGCGGCGGCATCATGGATTGAGCTGTGCGACTGGGTGCCGGCCCTGCTCTCCGGCACCACGCGCCCGCAGGATATCCGCCGCGGCCGCTGCAGCGCCGGGCATAAATCCCTGTGGCATGAAAGCTGGGGCGGCCTGCCTCCGGCAGCGTTCTTCGACGAGCTCGACCCGATTATCAACAAGAACCTGACATATCCGCTGTTTACCGACACCTTCACCGCCGATATTCCGGTCGGCACGCTCTGCGAAGAGTGGGCAAAGCGTCTCGGCCTGCCGCAAAACGTGGCGATCTCCGGCGGCGCGTTTGACTGTCACATGGGCGCCGTGGGCGCGGGTGCGCAGCCCAATACGCTGGTGAAAGTGATCGGCACCTCTACATGCGACATTCTGACGGCGGACAAAACGACCGTTGGCGACCGCGCGGTGAAGGGCATCTGCGGCCAGGTTGACGGCAGCGTGGTGCCGGACTTCATCGGCCTCGAAGCCGGTCAGTCCGCTTTCGGCGACATCTACGCCTGGTTTGGCCGCGTGCTCGGCTGGCCGCTGGATCGCCTGGCGGCGGCGCATCCCGAGCTGAAAACCCAGATTGACGAGAGCAAAAAACAGCTTCTGCCGCAGCTCACGGAGGCCTGGGCAAAAAATCCGTCTCTCGACCATCTGCCGGTGGTGCTGGACTGGTTTAACGGTCGCCGCACGCCGTTTGCGAACCAGCGTCTGAAAGGGGTGATTACCGACCTCAACCTGGCGACCGACGCGCCGGCGCTGTTTGGTGGCCTGATTGCAGCTACCGCATTCGGGGCGCGCGCCATCATGGAGTGCTTCACCGAACAGGGCATCGACGTGAACAACGTGATGGCTCTGGGCGGTATCGCCCGTAAAAATCCGGTGATCATGCAGGCCTGCTGCGACGTGCTCAACCGTCCGCTGCAGATTGTGGCCTCCGATCAGTGCTGTGCGCTGGGCGCAGCGATTTTCGCGGCCGTAGCCGCAGGCGTTCATGCCGATATTCCGACCGCGCAACGGCATATGGCGAGCGCCGTCGAAACCACGCTCCAGCCGCGTGCCGGGCAGGCACAACGCTTCGAACAGCTTTATCAGCGCTACCAGCAATGGGCAAAAAGCGCCGAACTTCACTATCTCCCTGTCGCCGCCCCGGCCAAACGCACCGCGGACACTACGGCAACCCTGACCCATTAAGGACACGATGATGACCATTTTTAATAATTATGAAGTGTGGTTTGTGATTGGCAGCCAGCATCTGTACGGACCGGAAGCGCTACAGCAGGTGACGAAACACGCGGAGCACGTGGTTAACGCCATGAACGCCGAAGCCAAACTGCCGTGCAAACTGGTGTTAAAGCCGCTGGGGACCACCCCGGATGAAATCACCAACATCTGCCGTGACGCCAACTACGACAACAAATGCGCCGGTCTGGTGGTGTGGCTTCACACCTTCTCACCGGCCAAAATGTGGATCAACGGCCTGGCCACCCTCAACAAGCCGCTGCTGCAGTTCCACACCCAGTTCAACGCCTCCCTGCCGTGGGACAGCATCGACATGGACTTCATGAACCTGAACCAGACCGCGCACGGCGGCCGCGAATTCGGCTTCATCGGCGCGCGTATGCGTCAGCAGCATGCCGTCGTGACCGGCCACTGGCAGGACGGTCAGGCGCAGCAGCGTATCGGCGCGTGGATGCGTCAGGCGGTCTCTAAGCAGGATACCCGTCACCTTAAAGTGGTGCGTTTCGGCGACAACATGCGTGAAGTTGCCGTAACCGACGGCGACAAAGTGGCCGCGCAGATTAAGTTCGGCTTCTCCGTGAATACCTGGGCGGTGGGCGACCTGGTGCAGGTGGTGAATGACATCAGCGATGGCGACGTGAACGCGCTGGTGGACGAATACGAAAGCAGCTACCGCCTGACGCCTGCGGCACAAATCAACGGCGACAAGCGCCAGAACGTGCTGGACGCGGCGCGCATTGAGCTGGGCATGAAGCGCTTCCTGGAACAGGGCGGCTTCCACGCCTTTACCACAACCTTTGAAGATCTCCACGGCCTGAAGCAGCTACCGGGCCTGGCGGTACAACGCCTGATGCAGCAGGGCTACGGCTTTGCGGGCGAAGGCGACTGGAAAACTGCCGCTCTGCTTCGCATCATGAAGGTGATGTCGACCGGTCTGCAGGGCGGCACCTCCTTTATGGAGGACTATACCTACCACTTCGAGAACGGTAACGATCTGGTGCTCGGCTCGCACATGCTGGAAGTGTGCCCCTCCATCGCGGTTGAAGAGAAGCCGATCCTCGACGTACAGCACCTCGGCATCGGCGGCAAGGCGGACCCGGCTCGTCTGATCTTCAACACCCGTACCGGCCCGGCCATCAACGCCAGCCTGATCGACCTCGGCGATCGTTTCCGCCTGCTGGTGAACTGCGTCGATGCGGTTGAAACCCCGCACTCCCTGCCAAAACTGCCGGTCGCGAACGCCCTGTGGAAAGCACAGCCTGACCTGCCAACCGCGTCAGAAGCGTGGATCGTGGCGGGCGGCGCGCACCACACCGTCTTCAGCCACGCGCTGGATCTTAACGACATGCGTCAGTTCGCCGAGCTGCACGATATCGAGCTGACCGTTATCGATAACGATACCCGCCTGCCTGCCTTTAAGGACGCGCTGCGCTGGAACGAAGTCTATTACGGTTCAAAACGTTAAGTACGGAGAGCCCGGCGGCGCAGCGCTTGCCGGGCCTGGAGACAGCAATGCTAGAAGATCTTAAACGTCAGGTTCTCGAAGCCAACCTGGCGCTGCCAAAACATAACCTGGTGACGCTTACCTGGGGGAACGTCAGCGCCGTCGATCGCGAAAAAGGCGTGTTCGTGATCAAGCCTTCGGGCGTGGATTACACGGTGATGACCGCGGAAGATATGGTGGTGGTCAGCATCGAAACGGGCGAAGTGGTTGAAGGCAACAAAAAGCCCTCCTCCGATACGCCCACGCATCGCCTGCTGTACCAGTCATTCCCGACCATCGGCGGCATCGTGCATACCCATTCGCGTCACGCCACCATCTGGGCGCAGGCCGGCCAGTCCATTCCGGCTACCGGCACCACCCACGCGGACTACTTTTACGGCACCATTCCGTGCACGCGGCTGATGACCGACGCGGAGATCGGCGGTGAGTACGAATGGGAAACCGGCAACGTGATTGTCGAAACCTTCGAAAAACAGGGTATCGACGCGGCGCAAATGCCCGGCGTGCTGGTGCACTCCCACGGCCCGTTTGCCTGGGGCAAAAACGCGGAAGATGCGGTACATAACGCGATTGTGCTGGAAGAGGTCGCCTATATGGGGATCTTCTGTCGCCAGCTGGCGCCGCAGCTGCCGGATATGCAGCAGACCCTGCTGGATAAACACTACCTGCGCAAGCACGGCGCGAAGGCCTATTACGGGCAATAAACTGTATATAAACCCAGCATAAAAACGTTAACCAGGCTATAATCAGGCCTGGTTTGTTTTATGGGATAACGGCGTGGCACAGGCGCAAGAAGGCTTTTTACTGACCCGACACTGGCAGGACACCCCTCAGGGTACCGAGGTCGCGTTCTGGCTGGCCACGGATAACGGTCCGCTGCACGTTACCCTGCCGTCCCAGGAGTCCGTGGCGTTTATCCCTGAACACCACGTCGAGAAAGTAAAGCAGCTCCTGCACGGTGAAAACGGCTGGCGCCTTACTCCCCTTGAGCTGAAAGACTTCCACCGCCAGCCGGTTTATGGCCTCTACTGTCGCGCCCATCGCCAGCTGATGCGCTATGAAAAACTGTTCCGCGAAGCGGGCGTGACGCTCTATGAAGCCGACATCCGCCCGCCGGAACGTTTTCTGATGGAGCGGTTTATTACCGCCCCCGTCTGGGTGGACGGCGCTGAGCAGAACGGTGGTCTCGTGAACGCGCGCCTTAAACCTAACCCGCACTATCGCCCGCCGCTGAAGTGGGTCTCGCTGGATATCGAAACCACCCGCCACGGTGAACTGTACTGCATCGGCCTGGAGGGCTGCGGGCAGCGGGTTGTCTATATGCTCGGCCCGCCAAACGGCGACGCGTCTGCGCTGGATTTTCATCTGGAATACGTTACCAGCCGACCACAGCTGCTGGAGAAGCTTAACCAGTGGTTTGCCGAGCACGACCCGGACGTGCTGATCGGCTGGAATGTGGTGCAGTTTGACCTGCGCGTGCTGCAAAAGCATGCCGAGCGGTACCGCATTCCCCTGACGTTAGGTCGCGGGAACACGGAGCTGGAGTGGCGTGAGCACGGTTTCAAAAACGGCGTTTTCTTTGCGCAGGCCAGTGGCCGCCTGATAATTGACGGCATCGAGGCGCTAAAATCCGCCTTCTGGAACTTCTCCTCCTTCTCGCTGGAAGCGGTGGCGCAGGAGCTGCTCGGTGAAGGTAAATCCATCGATAACCCCTGGGACCGGATGGACGAGATCGAGCGGCGCTTTAACGAGGATAAGCCAGCGCTCGCCACCTACAACCTGAAGGACTGCGAGCTGGTAACGCAGATTTTCCACAAAACCGAGATCATGCCGTTCCTGCTGGAGCGCGCGACGGTGAACGGTCTGGCGGTCGACCGGCACGGAGGCTCGGTAGCGGCCTTTAGCCACCTCTATTTTCCACGAATGCACCGTGCGGGCTACGTCGCCCCCAACCTCGGGGACGTCCCCCCGCAGGCCAGCCCCGGCGGTTACGTGATGGACTCACGGCCCGGGCTGTATGACTCGGTTCTGGTGCTGGACTATAAAAGCCTGTACCCGTCCATTATCCGCACGTTCCTGATCGACCCGGTGGGGCTGGTAGAGGGGATGGCGCAGCCAGACGACGCCCACAGCACCGAAGGTTTTCTTGGCGCCCGTTTTTCGCGCGAGAAACACTGCCTGCCAGAGATCGTGGGAAACATCTGGCACGGCCGCGACGAGGCAAAACGCCACGGCAACAAGCCGCTCTCGCAGGCGCTGAAGATCATTATGAACGCCTTTTACGGCGTGCTGGGAACCAGCGCCTGCCGCTTCTTTGATCCTCGCCTGGCGTCATCCATCACCATGCGCGGGCACGACATCATGCGTCAAACCAAAGCGCTGATTGAGTCCCGGGGCTATGACGTCATTTACGGCGATACCGACTCCACCTTTGTCTGGCTGAAAGCCGCCCATTCGGAAGACGACGCCGCGCAAATCGGCCGCGAGCTGGTCGCCTTCGTGAACGGCTGGTGGCGTGAAAATTTGCAAAAAGAGCGGTTAACCAGCGCGTTAGAGCTGGAGTTTGAAACCCATTTCGCCCGTTTTTTAATGCCCACCATTCGCGGCACCGACCAGGGCAGCAAGAAGCGCTACGCCGGGCTCATTCAGGAGGGCGAAACGCAGCGGATGGTCTTTAAGGGGCTGGAGACGGTGCGCACCGACTGGACGCCGCTGGCGCAGCAGTTCCAGCAGTCGCTCTACCTGCGGGTATTCCGCAACGAGCCTTACCAGGATTACGTGCGCGAGACCATCGCCAGCCTGATGGCGGGGGAGCTGGACGATCGGCTGGTCTACCGCAAGCGCCTGCGCCGCCCGCTGGCGGAGTACCAGCGTAACGTGCCGCCCCACGTGCGCGCCGCGCGGCTGGCGGACGAAGAGAACGTTCGTCGGGGCCGCGCACCGCAGTATCAGAACCGGGGGAGCATCAAATACGTCTGGACAATTAACGGTCCGGAACCGGTTGATTACCAGCAGTCTCCCCTCGATTACGATCACTACCTGACGCGCCAGCTTCAGCCGGTTGCGGAGGGAATATTACCGTTCATCGACGATGACTTTGCTACACTAGTGACAGGACAACTGGGGCTATTTTGACGCGTGACGAAACCGTTGCCATCCAGTACCATAGCGCCCTTTCCATTCCCGGACCCATTTTTCGATGACCGTCTTTTTTGACGGGGTCGAACTATTGCCTGCAATTAGAGATTAGAGCCGAACAACTATGCCTTTTACACTTGGTCAACGCTGGATCAGCGATACAGAAAGCGAACTTGGATTAGGAACCGTCGTTGCCGTTGATGCGCGCATGGTTACCCTCCTTTTCCCTGCTACCGGTGAAAACCGCCTGTACGCTCGCAATGACTCCCCTGTTACCCGCGTGATGTTCAATCCGGGTGACACCGTGACCAGCCACGACGGCTGGCAACTGAAGGTTGAAGACGTAAAAGAAGAGAATGGACTGCTCGCCTACATTGGTACTCGTCTTGATACGGATGAAGCCAATGTCGTCCTGCGTGAGGTGCTGCTCGACAGCAAGCTGGTCTTCAGCAAGCCGCAGGATCGCCTGTTTGCCGGGCAAATCGACCGTATGGACCGCTTCTCCCTGCGCTACCGCGCGCGTAAGTTCCAGAGCGAACAGTACCGCATGCCGTGGAGCGGACTGCGCGGTCAGCGTACCAGCCTGATCCCCCACCAGCTGAACATCGCCCATGACGTGGGCCGTCGCCATGCGCCTCGCGTGCTGCTGGCTGACGAAGTGGGCCTGGGTAAAACCATCGAAGCAGGCATGATCCTGCACCAGCAGCTGCTCTCTGGCGCCGCCGAGCGCGTGCTGATTGTGGTTCCAGAAACGCTGCAACATCAGTGGCTGGTTGAAATGCTGCGCCGCTTCAACCTGCGCTTCTCCCTGTTCGACGATGAGCGCTATGCCGAAGCCCAGCACGACGCGGACAACCCGTTTGAAACCGAACAGCTGGTCATCTGCTCGCTGGACTTTGTGCGCCGCAGCAAGCAGCGCCTGGAGCACCTGTGCGACGCCGAATGGGATCTGATGGTGGTCGATGAAGCGCACCACCTCGTCTGGAGCGAGGACGCGCCGAGCCGTGAATACCTGGCGATTGAGCAGCTTGCCGAACGCGTGCCCGGCGTGCTGCTGCTGACCGCCACGCCGGAGCAGCTGGGGCTGGAGAGCCACTTCGCCCGTCTGCGCCTGCTCGACCCGAACCGTTTCCATGATTTCGAGCAGTTCGTTGAGGAGCAGCAAAACTACCGTCCGGTTGCGGACGCCGTCGCGCTGCTGCTGGCGGGCAATCGTCTCTCTAACGAAGAGCTCAATACTCTGAGCGACCTGATCGGCGAGCAGGACATCGAGCCGCTGCTTCAGGCTGCAAACAGCGACAGCGATGACGCAGGCTCCGCGCGTAAAGAGCTGATTGACATGCTGATGGATCGCCACGGCACCAGCCGCGTGCTGTTCAGAAATACCCGCAACGGCGTAAAAGGGTTCCCGAAACGCGAACTCCACACCATCAAGCTGCCGCTGCCGACCCAGTATCAGACGGCGATTAAGGTCTCCGGCATCATGGGTGCGCGTAAAACTCAGGAAGAGCGTGCTCGCGACATGCTTTACCCGGAGCAAATTTATCAGGAATTTGAAGGCGACACCGGCACCTGGTGGAACTTCGATCCGCGCGTGGAGTGGCTGATGGGCTACCTGACCGCGCACCGTTCCCAGAAGGTGCTGGTGATCTGCGCCAAAGCCGCCACCGCGCTGCAGCTGGAACAGGTTCTGCGCGAGCGTGAAGGTATTCGCGCAGCCGTGTTCCACGAAGGCATGTCCATTGTCGAACGCGACCGCGCTGCGGCATGGTTTGGCGAAGAAGACAGCGGCGCACAGGTTCTGCTGTGTTCCGAAATCGGCTCAGAAGGCCGTAACTTCCAGTTCGCCAGCAATCTGGTGATGTTCGATCTGCCGTTTAACCCGGATCTGCTGGAGCAGCGTATCGGGCGTCTGGATCGTATCGGCCAGGCGCACGATATTCAGATCCACGTTCCGTATCTGGAAAAAACCGCCCAGTCCGTTCTGGTTCGCTGGTACCACGAAGGTCTGGATGCGTTTGAGCATACCTGCCCGACGGGCCGCACCATTTACGATCGGGTGCATACGGATCTGATCGCTTATCTCGCCGCTCCGGAAAACACCGACGGTTTTGATGAGCTGATCAAATCCTGCCGCGAGAAGCACGACGCGCTGAAAGCACAGCTGGAACAAGGCCGCGACCGTCTGCTGGAGATCCACTCCAACGGCGGCGAAAAAGCGCAGCAGCTTGCTGAAAGCATTGAAGAGCAGGATGACGATACCAGCCTGATTAGCTTCTCCATGAACCTGTTCGACATCGTCGGCATTAACCAGGACGATCGCGGCGAGAACCTGATTGTGTTGACCCCGTCCGATCATATGCTGGTTCCGGATTTCCCGGGCCTGCCGGAAGACGGCTGCACCATCACCTTTGAGCGTGATGTGGCGCTGTCCCGCGAAGACGCACAGTTCATCACCTGGGAGCATCCGCTGATCCGCAACGGTCTGGATCTGATCCTCTCCGGCGATACCGGCAGCAGCACCATCTCCCTGCTGAAGAACAAAGCGCTGCCGGTGGGGACCCTGCTGGTGGAGCTGATCTACGTTGTGGAAGCCCAGGCGCCGAAACAGCTTCAGCTTAACCGCTTCCTGCCGCCAACGCCGGTGCGTCTGCTGCTGGATAAAAACGGTACGAATCTGGCCGGTCAGGTGGAGTTTGAAAGCTTTAACCGTCAGCTGAGTGCGGTAAACCGCCACACCGGCAGCAAGCTGGTGAATGCGGTGCAGCAGGACGTGCATGCTATTCTGCAACTGGGCGAAGCCCAGGCGGAGAAAGCGGCCAGAGCGCTGATTGACGCGGCACGCGGCGAAGCCGATGAGAAGCTCTCCGCCGAGCTGTCGCGTCTGGAAGCGCTGAAGGCGGTGAACCCGAACATTCGTGACGATGAACTGGCCGCGATTGAGAGCAACCGCCAGCAGGTGCTGGAAAGCCTGAATCAGGCGGGATGGCGTCTCGACGCCCTGCGTCTTATCGTTGTGACGCATCAGTAAGCGGAGCGCAAGATGGTAATGGAGCCCTACAATCCCCCGACGGATCCCTGGCTGGTCATTCTGTATCAGGATGAGCACATTATGGTGGTCAACAAGCCGAGCGGCCTGTTGTCCGTGCCCGGGCGCCTGGATGAGCATAAAGACAGCGTGATGACGCGTATCCAGCGTGATTATCCGCAGGCCGAGTCCGTCCATCGCCTGGATATGGCGACCAGCGGCGTGATTGTAGTGGCTCTGAATAAGCCGGCGGAACGCGAGCTGAAACGCCAGTTCCGCGAGCGTGAACCGAAAAAGCAGTACGTCGCCCGCGTGTGGGGCCATCCGGCGCAGGCGGAAGGGCTGGTGGATTTACCGCTGATTTGCGACTGGCCGAACCGGCCAAAGCAGAAGGTGTGTTATGAAACCGGCAAGGCCGCACAAACCGAGTATAAAGTGCTGGAGTACGTGCCGGATAACACCGCGCGCGTTCTCCTGAAGCCGATTACCGGGCGCTCCCACCAGCTGCGCGTGCATATGCTGGCGATGGGACACCCTATTCTGGGCGACAGATTCTATGCGCCGCCGGAAGCGCTGGCCCTCGCGCCGCGCCTGCAGCTGCATGCGCAGACGCTCACCATCACCCACCCCGCGTTTGGCAACGCGATGACGTTTAGAGCCCCGGTAGACTTCTGAAAAAATGGCCCGACGCTGTCGGGCCATTTTTTTATTTAAAACCTTTCTGCTCTTTAATCAGCTCGTAGGCTTTCTGGATTTCCTGCGCTTTCTGTTTCGCCATCTCCATCATCTCTGGCGGTAAGCCTTTCGCCACCAGCTTGTCCGGATGGTGCTCGCTCATCAGTTTACGATAGGCGCGTTTGATGGTCGTGACATCGTCAGACGGCTTCACGCCGAGCACGTTACAGGCATCTTCCAGCGTGGGACCACGCTGCGCCTGCTGCCAGCCGCCGCCGGAGGAGTGCTGCTGATATCCACCGCCAAAGTGCGCGCCGCCCTGCATCATGCGCAGGAACTGGTCGAACTGCATGCGGGATATGCCCAGCTCTTCGGCAATGACGTACAGGACGTCCCGTTCATTCGGATGCAGAGAGCCGTCCGCGAAGGCCGCCTGGATTTGAATTTCCAGAAACATCCGAATTAAATCAAAACGCCCGAAACAGATGCTACGGAACTGGCGCATTTTTTCACGCAGCGGATAGTTATCCGATTTCCCAATCCTGAACGCATTCTGTGCGGCCACGCGTGATTCGCCGTGCAGGTTCATGCGATCCATAAAGACGCTGGCAACCTGAATATCGGCCTCCGTTACGCGTCCTTTCGATTTGGTTAAGTGCCCCATCACCTCAAAGGTGGTGGAGAAAAAGAGTGACTGGCGCTCGCGCTGGTTGGCGAACCAGGCCATTTTGCGGCTGCGTGCTTTATCAAACATATGGCCGATAATGAGGCCAAGAACGACGCCCCAGAATCCGGCACCCATAATAATTGCGAACGCAACGCCGATTATTTTACCCCAATACTGCATATACTCCCCGAATGGTCATGTTCCTGGCCGACGCAACGCCATCATTACAGTGGTCGCGCCACGGTCAATTGAGGGACATCGCCTATAATTTGCATTATCATACTCGTCATTCGATAGCGAGCCTAACACTCTGGCGCGCAAACGGGCAGGATTAACGCTGGTACTGCGCTGATGAGTAAGATAGTCTCTGAGCGTTTGTAAGCCGTAGCCACTGATGACGGAACAATAAAATACAACGTATGAAAAAACGTATCCCCACCCTTCTGGCCACTATGATTGGCACCGCCCTGTATAGCCAACAGGGGCTCGCAGCCGATCTCGCCTCGCAGTGTATGCTTGGCGTTCCAAGTTACAATCGCCCACTGGTGAAAGGCGATACGAATGACTTACCCGTCACCATTAATGCCGACAGCGCGAAAGGTAATTATCCTGACAATGCGACCTTTACGGGCAATGTCGATATTAACCAGGGAAACAGCCGACTGCAGGCTGACGAAGTGCAACTGCACCAGAAGCAACCCGAAGGTGCTCAGGCGCCCGTTCGTACGGTGGATGCGCTGGGTAATGTGCACTATGACGACAATCAGGTCATCCTGAAAGGTCCGAAAGCCTGGTCAAATCTGAATACAAAAGATACCAACGTCTGGGAAGGTGATTACCAGATGGTAGGTCGTCAGGGGCGCGGTACCGCAGACCTGATGAAGCAGCGTGGTGAAAACCGCTACACCATTCTTGAGAACGGCTCGTTCACCTCCTGTTTGCCCGGGTCAAATACCTGGAGCGTGGTGGGGAGCGAAGTGATCCACGACCGTGAGGAACAGGTCGCTGAGATCTGGAACGCCCGTTTTAAACTCGGCCCGGTACCCATTTTCTATAGCCCTTACCTGCAGCTTCCCGTGGGTGACAAACGTCGTTCAGGCTTCCTGATCCCGAACGCGAAGTACAGCACGTCGAACTACTTTGAGTTCTACCTGCCGTACTACTGGAACATCGCGCCCAACATGGACGCCACGATCACGCCGCACTATATCCACAAGCGCGGCAATATCATGTGGGAGAACGAGTTCCGCTATCTGACCAAAGCGGGCGCGGGTCTGATGGAGTTCGATTATCTGCCGTCAGATAAAGTGTTCCAGGACGAGCACCCAACCGAAGGCGATAAACACCGCTGGATGTATTACTGGCGGCACGCCGGGGTGCTGAATCAGGTGTGGCGCTTCAACATTGACTACACCAAAGTCAGCGATCCGTATTACTTCAACGACTTTGACTCTAAATACGGCTCCAGTACCGATGGTTACGCCACGCAGAAATTCAGCGTGGGCTACGCCATTGAGAATTTTGACGCGACGGTGTCGACCAAGCAGTTCCAGGTGTTTGATACGCAATCGCGTAGTACCTATGGTGCAGAGCCGCAGCTGGACGTGAACTGGTACCAGAACGACGTCGGGCCTTTCGACACGCGCGTTTACGCTCAGGCGGTTCACTTCGTCAACACCAACTCGGATATGCCGGAATCAACGCGTCTGCATATTGAGCCGACGATCAACCTGCCATGGTCAAACGACTGGGCGAGCCTGAATACCGAAGCCAAGCTGATGGCAACCCATTACCAGCAGAAAAATCTGGACTGGTATAACAATCGTTATGGCACCGATCTTGAAGAATCGGTAAACCGTACGCTTCCGCAATTCAAGATGGACGGTAAGCTGATCTTCGAACGTGATATGGGCCTTCTCGCGGACGGATACACCCAGACGCTTGAGCCGCGCATGCAGTACCTGTACGTGCCTTATCGCGATCAGAGCAAAATTCAAAACTACGACTCGTCCTTCCTCCAGTCTGACTACAGCGGCCTGTTCCGCGACCGTACCTACGGCGGGCTTGACCGTATTGCATCTGCTAACCAGTTGACGACCGGCGTCACAACCCGCGTTTATGATGATGCTGCCGTTGAACGTTTTAACGTTTCTGTTGGTCAAATCTACTATTTCACCGAGTCTCGTACCGGTGATGACGACATTAACTGGGAGAAAAACGACAAAACGGGCTCACTGGTTTGGGCGGGCGACACCTACTGGCGCATGACGGATCGCTGGGGTCTGCGTGGTGGGGTTCAGTACGATACGCGACTGGACAATATCGCAACGGGCAGCGCTGCCGTTGAGTATCGCCGTGATGAAGACCGTATGTTGCAGTTGACGTATCGTTACGCCAGCCCGGAATATATCCAGGCGACACTGCCAAACTATGCGAATACAGAGCAGTACAAAGACGGGATTTCACAGGTAGGTACCGCCGCAAGCTGGCCGATTGCCGATCGTTGGTCAATCGTCGGAGCCTACTACTATGACACGAATGCCCAAAAACCTGCTGACCAGATGTTAGGTCTGCAATATAACTCCTGCTGTTACGCAGTACGTGTCGGTTACGAACGCAAACTTAACGGCTGGGATACACAAAACAGTCAGGGCAAATACGATAACGTGATTGGCTTTAACATCGAGCTGCGCGGCCTGAGTTCTAACTACGGTCTGGGCACGCAGCAGATGCTGCGCTCGAACATTCTGCCATATCGCAGTTCCTTGTAATGTGCTTGATTTACAACGTAATCCGCTTTGCGGTTAATTGAAATGGAAAAAGTATGAAGAACTGGAAAACGCTGCTACTCGGTGTCGCTATGGTTGCGAATACCAGCTTCGCGGCCCCACAGGTTGTCGATAAAGTCGCGGCCGTGGTTAACAACGGCGTCGTGCTTGAAAGTGACGTTGACGGTTTGATGAAATCTGTAAAGCTCAACTCGGGTGAAGCAGGTCAGCAACTTCCGGATGACGCTACGCTGCGCCACCAGATCCTGGAACGTCTGATCATGGATCAGATTGTCCTTCAGATGGGCCAGAAAATGGGCGTGAAGATCTCTGACGAGCAGCTCGATCAGGCGATCGCAAATATTGCTAAGCAGAACAACATTACCCTGGATCAGATGCGTAGCCGCCTGGCCTATGACGGCATCAGCTACGCCACCTACCGTAATCAGATCCGCAAAGAGATGCTGATTTCCGAAGTACGTAACAACGAAGTTCGCCGCCGCGTCACCATCCTGCCTCAGGAAGTGGATGCGCTGGCAAAACAGGTGGGTAATCAGAACGATGCCAGCACCGAGCTGAACCTGAGCCACATTCTGATCCCGCTGCCGGAAAACCCAACCTCCGATCAAGCTGCTGAGGCGGAAAGCCAGGCGCGCGCTATCGTGGAGCAGGCGCGCAACGGTGATGACTTCGGTAAGCTGGCAATCACGTATTCTGCTGACCAGCAGGCGCTGAAAGGTGGCCAGATGGGCTGGGGCCGCATTCAGGAGCTGCCATCCCTGTTTGCTCAGGCGCTGAGCACGGCGAAGAAAGGCGACATCGTCGGTCCAATCCGTTCCGGTGTTGGCTTCCACATCCTGAAGGTGAACGACCTGCGCGGCCAGAGCCAGAGCATTTCCGTCACCGAAGTTCACGCGCGTCATATCCTGCTTAAGCCATCGCCGATCATGACTGACGATCAGGCCCGTGCGAAGCTGGAGCAGATTGCAGCTGACATCAGGAGCGGTAAAACCAGCTTTGACAAGGCGGCAAAAGAGTTCTCCCAGGATCCTGGCTCAGCTAACCAGGGCGGCGATCTCGGTTGGGCGGCTGCCGATATTTACGATCCGGCTTTCCGCGACGCGTTGATGAAGCTGAATAAAGGCCAAATGAGCGCCCCTGTGCACTCCTCCTTCGGCTGGCATCTGATTGAACTGATGGATACCCGCAACGTGGATAAAACCGATGCGGCGCAGAAAGACCGCGCTTATCGCATGCTGTTTAACCGTAAGTTCTCTGAAGAAGCGGCAACCTGGATGCAGGAACAGCGCGCCAGCGCTTATGTGAAAGTGCTGAGCAACTGATGAAACCGCATCGTGTGGCGATCACCCCCGGCGAACCCGCCGGGATTGGGCCTGACCTTGTCGTCCAGCTTGCCCAGCGCAGCTGGCCGGTAGAGCTGGTTGTCTGCGCCGATGCAGCACTGTTACAGGACCGGGCAACATTGCTCGGTCTGCCCTTAACGCTTATCCCCTACGTCGAAGGCCAACAGCCTGCACCGCAGCAGGCGGGTACCCTCACCCTGCTTTCGGTTCCGCTTCGCGCCCCGGCTGTTCCCGGTGAGTTAAACCCTGAAAACGGCCACTACGTTGTCGAGACGCTGGCGCGCGCCTGCGACGGCTGTCTGAACGGTGAATTTGCCGCTCTGATCACCGGACCGGTGCACAAAGGGGTTATCAACGACGCGGGCATTCCGTTTACCGGGCATACCGAATTTTTCGAAGAGCGCTCGCACAGCCCGAAAGTGGTGATGATGCTGGCAACCGAAGAAATGCGCGTAGCCCTGGTGACGACTCACCTGCCCATCAAAGCGATTCCGGATGCCATTACGCCTGAACTTCTGCGCGAAATTATTGGGATTTTGCATCACGACTTGCAAAGCAAATTCGGCATCCCGCAGCCCCATGTCCTCGTCTGCGGCCTGAATCCGCACGCGGGCGAAGGCGGACATATGGGAACCGAAGAGATCGACACCATCATTCCGGTGCTCGAGGAAATGCGGGCGAAGGGAATGAACCTCAGCGGGCCACTGCCTGCCGACACCCTTTTCCAGCCCAAATACCTGGATAATGCCGACGCCGTGCTCGCGATGTACCACGATCAGGGCCTGCCCGTGCTAAAATACCAGGGCTTTGGCCGCGGTGTGAATATCACCCTCGGTTTACCCTTTATTCGAACGTCCGTTGACCACGGTACTGCGCTGGATCTGGCAGGCCGGGGAAAAGCGGATGTCGGCAGTTTTATTACGGCGCTTAATCTCGCCATCAAAATGATTGTTAATACTCAATGACTAATCGAGTCCATCAGGGCCACTTAGCCCGTAAACGCTTCGGGCAAAACTTTTTAAACGATCAGTTTGTGATCGACAGTATCGTCTCTGCCATTAATCCGCAGAAAGGCCAGGCCATGGTCGAAATCGGCCCGGGTCTTGCCGCGCTGACCGAGCCGGTAGGCGAACGTCTGGATGAACTGACCGTTATCGAACTCGACCGCGATCTGGCCGCGCGTCTGCAAACGCACCCTTTCCTGGGGCCAAAGCTGACGATCTATCAGCAAGATGCGATGACCATGAACTTTGGCGAACTGTCAGAAAAAATGGGCCAGCCGCTGCGCGTGTTCGGTAACCTGCCGTACAATATCTCCACCCCGCTGATGTTCCATCTGTTTAGCTATACTGATGCCATTGCCGACATGCACTTCATGTTGCAAAAAGAGGTCGTTAACCGTCTGGTTGCAGGCCCGAACAGTAAAGCGTATGGTCGTTTAAGCGTGATGGCGCAGTATTACTGCAACGTGATCCCAGTATTAGAAGTACCGCCTTCCGCGTTTACGCCACCACCAAAAGTGGATTCTGCGGTTGTGCGCCTGGTGCCGCATAAAACGATGCCGTACCCGGTGAAAGATCTGCGCGTGCTGAGCCGCATCACCACGGAAGCCTTTAACCAGCGCCGGAAAACGATTCGTAACAGCCTTGGCAATCTGTTTACCGTTGAAGTGTTAGCTGAGTTGGGCATCGACCCGGCAATGCGAGCGGAGAACATTTCCGTAGAGCAGTACTGCAAGCTGGCTAATTACATCAGCGACAATGCGCCGCCGAAGGAGAGCTAAGCCATGATTGATTCGCCCCGCGTCTGTGTTCAGGTTCAAAGCGTCTACATTGAGTCCCAATCCACACCGGATGAAGAACGTTTTGTCTTTGCTTATACCGTAACCATTCGCAACCTGGGGCGGATGCCTGTACAGCTGCTCGGGCGCTACTGGCTTATCACCAACGGCAATGGCCGTGAAATTGAAGTCCAGGGTGAAGGTGTGGTCGGTGAACAACCTCATATCGCCCCTGGCGAAGAGTATCAGTACACCAGCGGCGCGGTGATTGAGACGCCGCTGGGTACCATGCAGGGCCATTACGAAATGGTCGATGCCGACGGTAATGCCTTCCGCATTGCCATTCCTGTGTTCCGTCTCGCCGTACCTACACTTATTCATTAATCTAATGGCTACATATCTGATTGGCGACGTTCACGGTTGCTACGATGAACTGATCGCATTATTAAAGCAGGTCGACTTTACCCCGGGGCAGGACACGCTCTGGTTAACGGGCGATTTAGTGGCACGCGGTCCCGGCTCCCTCGACGTCCTTCGCTATGTTAAATCTCTGGGCGACAGCGTGCGGCTGGTGCTGGGTAACCACGATCTTCATCTGCTGGCCGTTTACGCCGGGATCAGCCGCAATAAGCCGAAAGATCGCGTTACCCCTCTGCTGGAGGCGCCGGATGCGGACGAATTGCTTAACTGGCTGCGCCGCCAGCCGCTGCTCCAGATTGATGAAGAGAAAAAGCTGGTGATGGCCCATGCCGGCATCACGCCTCAGTGGGATCTTGAGACGGCAAAAATCTGCGCGCGCGACGCTGAAGCGGTGCTGGCGAGCGACTCCTACCCGTTCTTCCTCGATGCCATGTACGGCGATATGCCGAACAACTGGAGCGAGGATCTCAGCGGTCTGGCGCGGCTGCGTTTTATCACCAACGCGTTTACGCGGATGCGCTACTGTTTCCCGAACGGACAGCTGGATATGTATTGCAAAGACACGCCGGAAAATGCGCCTGCGCCGCTTAAGCCGTGGTTTGCCATCCCGGGCCCCGTGGCTGATGAATACAGTATTGTGTTCGGGCACTGGGCATCGCTGGAGGGGAAAGGTACGCCGGAAAATATTTATGCGCTGGACACCGGATGCTGCTGGGGCGGAGATCTAACCTGCTTACGCTGGGAAGATAAACGTTATTTTGTGCAGCCGTCCAACCGACAGCTGGATCTGGGAGAAGGCGAGGCCGTGGCCTCCTGAATAACCCGCTTCCCCTCTCCCCTGGCTGGGGTGAGGGGGAACTATCGCTTAACGGCGCTCCAGAATTTCGAAGCAGTAGCTGTGTGAGTTCTGCGCATCCGCGTCGTGAAATTCGCTGAACACGGATTCCCACTCGTCCGGATCGTAATCCGGGAAATGGGTATCCCCTTCCACTTCGGCATCAATATGGGTCAGATACAGCTTCTGCGCTTTCGGCAGGAACTGCTCATACACGCGTCCGCCGCCGATCACCATGATCTCTTCGGCATCGCCGCAGGCGGCAATCGCTTCATCAACGGACTTAACCCACTGAACGCGATCGTCAGTGCCCGCCTGGCTACTGATAACGATATTCTTACGGCCCGGCAATGGACGACCAATCGACTCCCAGGTCAGGCGGCCCATCACTACCGGCTTGTTTAACGTAGTACGTTTAAACCATGCGAGATCGGCAGGCAGGTTCCACGGCATGGCGTTTTCCATACCGATAACGCGGTCTACCGCCAGCGCTGCAATCAGACTGATCATTGAAAATTTCCCGGATGCAAAAAATTGCCGCCACTATACGGAAAGCTTAATCTTTCGTCGACTGGCGGCAGGGTAAAGAATCAGAAATTTTTTAATATTGCTGGCAACTCCTCTTCACGCAGACGGTTTACTCTCCGGTTCATCGGCAGGATCGCCGGTATGCTTGCCCTCTTCCGTCCCTTGCCAGCCGTGACGCTGTACCAGCGACAGGTGATTACGATCCTCGTTAATAATCTCCGTCAGCATGGTGCTGGTGCGCTTAAATACCGCCGCACGCTCGGATGCCGTACTGCTGGCCATCGCCACCATCTCTTCCACCATGTCAGTATTAAAACGACGGAACAGATCGGCACGCTCACGCGCTTCATACGCGCCAAGCCCCAGGCTTTCCAGCGCCATGCGGCCGGACTTGAGCGCACCTTCGAAGGTTTCACGCTCTGGCGCGGCCACCCCTGCCTGGCGCAGCTGGATGTAATGATCCACATCGCGCGCGCGCGAGATGATCGTCAGATGAGGGAAGTGCTCTTTGACAAGCTCTACCAGCTGCATGCTGGTCTGCGGATCGTCGATGGCGTTAATCAGCACTTCAGCCTTTGCCGCCCCCGCCGACTCGAGCAGGTCGACGCGGGTCGCATCGCCGTAAAAGACCTTCATGTCGAATTTACGCAGCGTATCAACATGGTCGGGATCGTGATCGAGGATAACCATTTTCACACCGCTGGAGAGCAGTAAACGACCGGTAATCTGTCCGAAGCGGCCGAATCCGGCAATAATGACCCGCGGCTGCTCTTCATCGATCTCATCGGCTTCGCGCTCCTGTTCGCTGCCGGTTTTTTCCAGACGCGTCAGCAGGACCAGCAGGACCGGCGTTGCGGCCATCGACAGCGCAACCGCCAGCGTCAGCGCTTTTGCCCATTCCGGATCGAGTACGTTGGCCATCTGCGCGGCACCAAAGACCACGAACGCAAATTCACTCCCCTGCCCCAGCAGCACGGCAAACCAGCGGCGCTGCGGCTTTGGCACGTTCAACGGGCGGGCAATTAGCCACAGCATGCCCATTTTTATGACCAGGAAGCCCACCAGCAGAATGACGATCCGCAGGGGATGCGTCACCAGCGTACCGAAGTCGATCGACATCCCGACGCCGATGAAAAACAGCCCCAGCAGCAGCCCTTTAAACGGCTCGATATCGCTTTCCAGCGCATGCCGGTATTCGGAGCTAGCCAGCAACACCCCGGCGAGGAAGGCCCCCATCGCCATCGACAGCCCGGCCTCTTCCAGCAGCAGGCCAAAGCCAAACACCAGGAATAGCGCCACGGCGCTGAACACCTCGCGCAGGCCGGAGCGCGCCACAAAGCGCAGCAGCGGCCGCGTTACGTAACGCCCCAGCAGAATAACCAGCGCCAGCGCGCCGACCACCTTCAGCGCCGAAAGGGCAAAGGCCCCCATCGTCGTCGAGGCGCCGCTGGCTGCCAGCAGCGGGATCATCGCCACCAGCGGGATTGCGGCAATATCCTGGAACAGCAGCACGGAGAAGGCGCTACGGCCCATTTGCGTCACCGTCAGGTTACGCTCGTTCATTGCCTGCATGGCAATCGCCGTTGAGGAGAGCGCCAGCGTCATGCCGATAAGCTCCGCGACTTTCCACTCCATGCCCAGCAGAATGCAGAACCCGCCGAGCAGCAGACCGCAGGCCAACATTTGCAGAGCACCGCCTCCAAATACCGAGGCGCGCAGTTTCCACAGGCGCTGCGGATCGAGCTCCAGGCCAATCACGAACAGCATCAGCACAACGCCAATTTCAGCGAAATGGAGAATCGCTTCTGCATCCGTGACCAGACGAAAACCCCACGGCCCGATGACGCAGCCAGCAATCAGATAGCCGAGAACCGAGCCCAGCCCCAGGCGTACCGCCACGGGCACAATCAGCGCCGCCGCGCCGAGGTAAATCAGCGCCTGTATTAGCGTATGGCTATCCATGATGCGTCTCCTGCCACTCAAGTAAGCGTTGTTTATAATGTCGAGCCTGCGCCTGGAGCGTTTCATCGTCGCAGACAAACGTGCAGTGCATGGCAAAAGGCGGGAGCCAGTTCAGGCCACAGTAGAGGGCCGTCGCCTGTAGCGGCTGTGCCAGCACGTCAAACCCCGGAAACGCGCCGATAGAAAAATGGCTTTCACCACCGCCGGTGGTGACCGCCCACATCAGGCTTTTCCCTTTTAGCGCATTGCCGTTATGACCATACGCCCAGCCGTGAGAAAAGACTTTATCGATCCACAGCTTCAGGAGCGGGGGCACGCTGTACCACTGCATGGGATGCTGCCAGATAATCAGATCGGCTCGGGAGAGCGCCTCCTGTTCGGCGGCGACATCGATATTAAAGTCGGGATAAAGTTGATAGAGGGAACGTATCTCTACGTTATCAAGCGTCCTTACCTGCTCAAGCATCCGTTTATTCGCATGCGAATGGTGCGGATAAGGATGCGCGTAAATTATCAGAATCATGAATGGGCCTGTCTTCTTCTATTCTTGTAGCAGTGAGTGTAGACAGTTACCTTCCCGACTGAAAGGGGTTAACGAGCGCCTTAAAGCAAAACGCAATTTTTGGCAATCGACGCCGCCATGCCATTTTGCTGGCGCGAAAGTAAGAAACGATGGATTAAATAAATTCACCCCATAAAATAGAATCAATAACTCATATAATTAACCGATATTTTTAGATTGTCTTAACTCATTATTTAACAAATCAACCTGTACATAAACCCTTGAAAAATTAATAATTTTATGCTCTGTTTTTTGAGCTCACTCTTTAACGCGGTCAATATACATTTTCACCCACGTTACCTGATGTTCCTTCTCACTCAAATGGATGTGTACATGAGCAACAAATTCTTCACATTAAATAATACAACCCAAAGTCTTGGAAAGATATTTCCTGCCTTGTTGATATGCACCCCAGCAGTTGCGTTTTCTGCAACTATTGAACAATCAACGTCTGTTCCGCAAACCTTTTCAGACGATGCTGAATACGTTATCAATAAAGACGTCACAATTACCTCCGCCGGTAGTGAAGCGGCCGTGACCGTATCAGGTTTTACCGTCACCAAAGCCACTAACCAGGGGAATATTTCCGGTACCGGAAATGGCATGGATGTTAATACTGGCGCACAACGCGTCGTTATTAATAATGACAGCGGTGCGACCATTTCCTCCACGACAAAGAATGCAGTAAATATTCAGTCATTGCTCGGTGATTTTAATAATAGCGGGAGCATAATTGGCGCCGAAAATGGCATTTTTGTCAGCGAAAGCTCCTCCGCGTTAAACATTACCAATACAAGCAGTGGAGTGATTAAGGGTAAAACAGGCCTGAATTCTCAGATTGGTATTGGCATAAATAACAGCGGAACAATTATCGGAACAAACGGTGACGCCAGTACGTTTAGCGACGGCAATACCAAAATTTTAAACAGCGGCACCGTGCAGGGAACCCAGTACGGCATTCATGTAAAAAACACTGCAAAAGTCGACATCACGAATAGCGGAACCATTAGCGGTGATTCAGCCGCCATTATGTTTGCCAGCGATAAAAATAACACCCTTGTTCTTAATACTGGCTCCTCCCTCGTCGGTGACGTTATTTCCACAAATTCAACAGGGAACACCCTGACCCTGATCGGCACCGGTACGGAAGACAGTAACTTCGTTGGGCTGAATGAAGGCGAGGGCTTTGCCAGCGTCAAAATGAACGGTGAGAACTGGACGCTTACGGGCGATCTCGACATTATCGGCACCGATGATTCTCTGCAGGTGAATAGCGGTGATTTAACGCTAGCGGGTACCGTCTCTAATAGCGGTAATACCCTGGTTGCAAACGACAGCACGTTACGATTAGGCGATGGTAAACATACCGCCAGCCTTAGCGGTGGTCTGGAAAACAACGGTACCGTCATTTTCAATCAGGGCAGCGATTTCTCCTTTGCCACCAGCATGACCGGCAGCGGTAACGTAGAGAAAGTGGATTCCAACACCCTGACGCTGACGGGTAACAACAGCTACACAGGAGATACGGTCCTGCACGGCGGCACCACGCTGGTCTCCGCCGGAGCAACGCTCGGCGTCAAAGGCAGCAACGCCACCGTCACCGTGGAAAACGGTGCAACCTTTGCCACCGCAGGCGAAGTTAACAACAACGTCGCCGTTCTTACCGGCGGTACGCTGGCAGCGTGGAATGCGATTGCGGGTAACTCAACGCTAAGGGATGCCGGAGTTGATACGGTGAACGGCAACGTGACGAACGGCGGCACGCTGCTGCTCAGTGCGGACGATCGTAGCGTAGGCAATGATTTCACGATTAACGGCGACTACACCGGTTCTGACGGCAGCCAGATTGTGATGAACAGCACTCTTGGTGAAGATAACGCCCCAACCGACCACCTCACCATTACCGGCAGCAGCTTCGGTCAGTCCGGCGTACGCATTACCAATATTGGTGGTGCAGGCGCGCAAACCGTTAACGGTATGGAAATTGTAAGCGTAGGCGGCAGCTCCGAAGCCCAGCTGACCCTGGCTGCACCGGTTGTTGCCGGCGCTTATGAATACAACCTTTATCAGCACGACGACGGCAACTGGTACCTGGAATCAAAGGCGACACCTTCTGATGAGCCTTCTGACGGCGGGGATAACACCGATGGCGGTGATAATACCGATGACGGTGGTAACACTGATGGTGGCGGTAATACCGACGGCGGTGGCAATACCGATGACGGCGGAAATAACGACGGTGGCGGCAATACAGACGGCGGCGATAACAGCGACAAGGGTGACAATACCGACAACGGCGGCAGCAATGCCCCGGAAGTGATGGCGCCTGAAGTAGGGGCTTACTTAGGCAACTACCTTGCCGCACAGAGCATGTTCCTGCATAAGCGCGACGATCGCGACCAGCTTACCTTCCGCAATGAAGACGATCTGAACACCTGGATGTACGTTAAGGGCCGCTATCACGAGAACGATGCCGGTGGCGATAAGGTCAGCTACGACACCACAACCACCGTTCTGCAAGTCGGCAGCGATTTCCTGAGCAAGCCAATGGACAGCGGTATTCTGCATGCCGGCGGCATGTTCGGTGCAGGCCAGGCGAAGACCCACTCGGATGCGAAACACAACGTGCGTGACGCACAGGGTAAGGTCGATGGCTTCAACGTTGGGCTCTACGCCACCTGGCAGGAAGATCAGAAGTTACGTCTGGGCAGCTACATTGATACCTGGGCCGCCTACAGCTGGTACAACAACAAAGTGACCAGCAACCGCAACGATGAAGACTACAACAGCGAAGGTTTTGCCGCGTCTGTTGAGGTCGGCCACGCGTGGATTATCCCGTCTGAAAACGAACGTACCTGGAAGATCGAGCCGCAGGCGCAGGTGATCTACAGCTATCTCGATCAGGAAAATCACACCGATCGCGACGGCGTACGCGTAACCACGCTGGACAATGACAGCGTCTTTGGTCGTCTGGGTGTGAAATCCAGCTACTTCCAGCAGAAGGACGTTAAGGCGTGGCAGCCATACGTGGCGGTTAACTGGCTGAAAGGTGCGGGTCAGAACGACCTTGCGTTTAACGACGAGACCGTCAGCAACGATACTCCGGAAGATCGCGGTCAGTTAGAGCTGGGCGTCACCGGCAACCTGAACGAAACGACGACCATCTCCCTGCGCGCCAGCGGCGAGTGGGGTGAAAACAGCTACGCCGCTTATGGCGGTCATATCCTGTTAAACCACCGCTGGTAATCTGTCAGCATGAAGCAAAAAAGCAGTGGCATTCGCCACTGCTTTTTTTTAGTTATCCAGCTCACCCATGGATTTAACCTGGTCACGGTTAATCTGCTCAGTTTGGCCCGTTTCGGCGTTTTTGTACGACACAAGACCGGTATCATCATCCACCTGCGGCTTCCCGTCAGTGACAATGGTTTTGCCATCGGTCGTTTTGACGGCCTGATTGGACGAACAGCCCGCTACGGTGAACATTGCAGTGGCAGCCAGAACGGAAGCGATCAGTAGTTTATTTTGCATGGTGTTTTCCCCTGCTCTCAGTTGAATTTCGTTATCGACCTAACCATTTTAGGCTAACTGTCTGAAAGCGGATGAAAAACCAGAAGGTTCCGAAGATGGGAACAGAGCCCGGCAACCGAACGGTGCCGGGCAATTTGTCTTACTTGTTAATCTGGGCGTGCATTTCCTGCACCGAAATGACCTTCTCGGTGGCATCCGCATTCAGCGCCATGGCCGTTGCGAAACCGCCGTTCAGGGTGGTGTCATAGTGCACTTTGTACTGCAGCGCGCTGCGGCGAATCAGCTTGGAGTCTTCAATCGCCTGGCGGCCCGCAGTGGTGTTAATGATGTAGGTGTATTCGCCATTCTTGATGCGGTCCTGAATGTGCGGACGACCTTCATGCACCTTGTTAACCAGACGCGGGTTGATTCCCGCTTCGCCCAGCACAATCGCCGTACCGTGGGTTGCATCCAGCTCGAAGCCCTGTTTCAGCAGCTTGGCGGCCAGGTCAACCACGCGCTCTTTATCGCCTTCGCGAACGGAGAGCAGCGCACGGCCCGATTTTCTCATGGTGGAGCTACTGCCCAGCTGCGCCTTGGCGAACGCTTCTGCGAAGGTGCGGCCTACGCCCATCACTTCCCCGGTAGAGCGCATTTCTGGCCCCAGCAGCGGGTCAACGCCCGGGAATTTGTTGAACGGCAGCACCACTTCTTTCACCGAGTAGTACGGCGGGATGATTTCTTTGGTCACGCCCTGCTGAGCCAGCGTCTGGCCCGCCATCACGCGCGCCGCTACCTTAGCCAGCGGAATGCCGGTTGCTTTGGAGACGAACGGAACGGTACGCGCCGCGCGCGGGTTCACTTCAATCAGGTAGACTTCGTTGTCTTTCACCGCAAACTGGACGTTCATCAGGCCGCGAACCTGCAGCTCAAAGGCCAGCTTCTGCACCTGCTGGCGCATCACGTCCTGAATTTCCTGGCTCAGGGTGTACGCTGGCAGAGAACATGCAGAGTCACCGGAGTGAACGCCCGCCTGCTCGATATGCTCCATAATGCCGCCAATCAGCACCATTTCGCCGTCGCAGATGGCGTCAACGTCCACTTCAACCGCGTCGTCGAGGAAGCGGTCCAGCAGCACCGGCGCATCGTTGGAGACGCTTACCGCCGTCTGGAAGTAGCGGCGCAGGTCGGCTTCGTCATAGACAATTTCCATCGCGCGGCCGCCCAGCACGTAGGAAGGACGTACCACCAGCGGGTAACCAATCTCTTTCGCCTTCTCAACGGCCATTTCAATGGCCGTTACGGTGGCGTTCGCCGGCTGCTTCAGCTTCAGACGGTCAACCGCCTGCTGGAAACGCTCGCGGTCTTCCGCACGGTCAATGGCATCCGGGCTGGTGCCGATAACCGGCACGCCTGCCGCTTCCAGCGCGCGCGCCAGCTTCAGCGGAGTCTGGCCGCCGTACTGCACGATAACGCCTTTCGGCTTCTCGATGCGCACGATTTCCAGCACGTCTTCCAGGGTTACCGGCTCGAAGTAGAGGCGGTCAGACGTGTCGTAATCGGTAGACACGGTTTCCGGGTTACAGTTGACCATAATGGTCTCGTAACCGTCTTCGCGCAGCGCCAGCGAGGCGTGTACGCAGCAGTAGTCGAACTCAATGCCCTGGCCGATACGGTTTGGACCGCCGCCCAGCACCATAATTTTGTCGCGGTCGACGGAAGGGTTCGCCTCGCACTCTTCTTCATAGGTGGAGTACATGTAGGCGGTGTCGGTGGAGAACTCAGCCGCACAGGTATCCACGCGCTTGTAAACCGGGTGCAGGTCATACTGGTCGCGCAGCTTGCGGATTTCCGCTTCACGCACGCCCGCCAGCTTAGCCAGACGCGCGTCGGCGAAGCCTTTACGCTTCAGCACGCGCAGGAAGTCAGCGTCCAGGCCGTTGATGCCCAGCTCCGCGACTTTCTCTTCCAGACGCACCAGCTCTTCAATCTGCACCAGGAACCAGCGGTCGATGTTGGTCAGGTTGAATACGCCGTCGACGGACAGACCCGCGCGGAAGGCATCGGCGATGTACCAGATACGCTCTGCGCCCGCGTCTTTCAGCTCGCGGCGAATTTTGGTCAGCGCTTCCGGGTCGTCCAGGCTGACTTTCGGATCGAAGCCGGTCGCGCCCACTTCGAGGCCGCGCAGCGCTTTCTGCAGGGATTCCTGCTGCGTGCGGCCAATCGCCATTACTTCACCCACGGACTTCATCTGGGTGGTCAGACGGTCGTTCGCGCCTGCGAACTTCTCGAAGTTGAAGCGTGGAATTTTGGTCACAACGTAGTCGATGGACGGTTCGAAGGACGCAGGCGTGCGGCCACCGGTGATGTCGTTCATCAGCTCGTCGAGGGTGTAACCGACCGCCAGTTTCGCCGCCACTTTCGCAATCGGGAAACCGGTCGCTTTGGAGGCCAGCGCGGAGGAGCGGGACACGCGCGGGTTCATTTCGATAACAATCAGACGGCCGGTTTTCGGGTTCACCGAGAACTGCACGTTAGAGCCACCGGTTTCTACGCCGATTTCACGCAGTACCGCCATCGAGGCGTTACGCATGATTTGATACTCTTTGTCGGTCAGCGTTTGCGCTGGCGCAACGGTGATGGAGTCGCCGGTGTGGATCCCCATCGCATCGAAGTTTTCGATGGAGCAGACGATGATGCAGTTGTCGTTTTTATCACGCACCACCTCCATCTCGTACTCTTTCCAGCCAATCAGCGATTCATCAATCAGCAGCTCTTTGGTTGGGGAGAGATCCAGCCCGCGCTCGCAAATCTCTTCGAACTCTTCGCGGTTGTAGGCGATACCGCCGCCGGTGCCGCCCATGGTGAAGGATGGACGGATGATGCACGGATAGCCAACTTCAGCCGCAACGGCCAGCGCTTCTTCCATGTTGTGCGCGATGCCGGAACGCGCGGTGTCGAGGCCGATTTTTTTCATCGCCACGTCGAAGCGGCGGCGGTCTTCTGCTTTATCAATCGCGTCGGCGGTTGCACCAATCATGGTCACGCCGAACTCTTCCAGCACGCCCTGACGCTCCAGCTCCAGCGCACAGTTCAGCGCCGTCTGGCCGCCCATGGTCGGCAGCACCGCGTCCGGACGCTCTTTCTCAATGATTTTACGCACCACTTCCCAGTGAATTGGCTCGATGTAGGTCGCATCGGCCATTTCCGGGTCGGTCATGATGGTCGCCGGGTTAGAGTTGACCAGGATAACGCGGTAACCCTCTTCACGCAGGGCTTTACAAGCCTGCGCGCCGGAGTAGTCAAATTCACAGGCCTGGCCGATGACAATTGGGCCAGCGCCAAGGATCAGGATGCTTTTTATGTCTGTACGTTTTGGCATGGTCTTTTCGGCTCCTGATTATTTAGCAGTCTTACGGTATTGCTCGATAAGTTCGATAAAGTGATCGAACAGCGGCGCGGCGTCGTGCGGGCCCGGGCTGGCTTCCGGGTGGCCCTGGAAGCTGAACGCTGGCTTATCGGTACGATGAATACCCTGCAGGGTGCCATCGAACAGCGATTTGTGCGTTACGCGCAGGGTTGCCGGCATTGACGCTTCGTCTACGGCGAAACCGTGGTTCTGCGCGGTAATCATCACCGTGTTGTTGTCGATATCTTTAACCGGGTGGTTGCCACCGTGGTGGCCGAACTTCATCTTGAGGGTATTCGCACCGCTAGCCAGCGCCAGCAGCTGATGGCCGAGGCAGATGCCGAATACCGGAATATCGGTTTCGAGGAAGGACTTGATGGCGGCGATGGCGTAATCGCACGGTGCCGGATCGCCAGGACCGTTTGAGAGGAAAATGCCGTCCGGGTTCATCTTCAGCACGTCTTCAGCGGACGTTTGCGCCGGCACCACCGTCAGGCGGCAGCCGCGGTCAACCAGCATGCGCAGGATGTTGCGCTTGGCACCGAAATCGTAGGCCACCACGTGGAACGGCAGCTCGCTCTCTTTTTTCGCTTCCGGCAGGTCGCCTTCCAGCGTCCAGCTCCCCTGCGTCCAGCTGTAGGCTTCCGCCGTGGTCACTTCTTTCGCCAGGTCCATGCCGTTCAGGCCAGGGAAGGCTTTCGCTTTTTCCAGCGCCAGCGTCGCATCGAGGTTATCACCCGCGATGATGCAGCCGTTCTGGGCACCCTTCTCGCGCAGCAGACGCGTTAACTTACGGGTATCGATATCGGCAATCGCCACGATGTTATGGCGCTTCAGCCAGGAAGAGAGATCTTCGGTATTGCGGAAGTTGCTGGCAATCAGCGGCAGGTCGCGAATGACCAGACCCTGCGCGTGTACCTGAGAAGATTCGTCGTCAGCAGCATTGGTGCCGACATTGCCGATATGAGGATAAGTAAGAGTAACGATTTGGCGAGAATAGGAAGGATCAGTGAGGATTTCTTGATAACCGGTCATTGAAGTATTGAAAACGACTTCCCCAACCGCCGAACCCGTTGCCCCTATGGCCCGACCGATAAACTGGGTTCCGTCTTCCAGAACCAATAGCGCTGACTTAATCAAAACACCCTCCAGAGAATATTCACTCACTTTATTTGCATATTAATTCATAACCGCGTCATGAATCAATGCAAATGTGTTGCCAGCGGATTTTTGGCAAACGGCGGCATTCTGGGGATTTGCCGGGTAAAAGTCAACTCAAAACGGCTTTTTTGCTTATTCTTTTGCAGCCCTGGCTGCTGAAATACGTTTTAACGGGCAAAAAGATCATGCAAATCATTCTGGAAAACGCTTGCGCGGCAGGTTTAATGAGATTTTTGAAATGAGAGCATTAAAAAGTGGACCAGATGGTCAAAATTTACATTCATTTCACACAAAAGGGAGGGAAGATTGAAGCTTATAGCAATCATGTGATTTATTTCATACCAAAATGGTAAAATAAGAGGGCAATAAATTATTGCCCTATGCAATCAACATATTACGACTGCAATAACCACATCACGATGGGTAATAACGCTTACAAATTATTGAGATCGAGGACATCTCGCATATCAAAAAGACCGTTTTGTTTGGATTTCAGCCACAAAGCGGAGCGAACCGCACCGTTGGCAAACGTCATGCGGCTGGAGGCTTTATGGGTGATCTCCACGCGCTCGCCAATATCGGCGAACATCGCCGTATGTTCGCCGACGATATCCCCTGCACGCACGGTAGCAAAACCAATGGTACCCGGCACGCGTTCACCGGTATGGCCTTCACGGGTGTAAACCGCGCACGCTTTCAAATCTTTATCCATGGCATGAGCAATCGCTTCGCCCATCGCCAGCGCCGTGCCTGACGGGGCATCGACTTTATATCGGTGGTGCGCTTCAATAATCTCAATGTCTGTATAGTCGCCCATCACCTTCGCCGCTTTCTCCAGCAGCTTCAGCATGACGTTAACGCCTACGCTAAAGTTCGCGGCGAAGACGATCGCAATCTCGTGTGACGCATCCTGAATGGCCTGTTTACCGGCGTCGTCGAAGCCCGTGGTGCCGATGACCATGCCTTTACCGTGCTGCCGACAAAATGCCAGATGCGCTAGCGTGCCTTCCGGACGGGTAAAATCGATAAACACATCAAAATCATCCTTCACCGCGTCAAGGCTGCTCTGAACGGTTACGCCCGTCCTGCCCGTGCCGGCCAGCTCACCCGCATCGGCGCCCAGCAGGGATGAACCTTCACGCTCCAGCGCCGCGCCCAGCGCCACGCCGTCCATCTGTAGTGCCGCCTGAATCAGCTGGCGGCCCATACGTCCACCCGCGCCCGCAATGGCGACGCGGATCTGTGCATCATGCATAGTTATTCTCTTACGTTAAAATGATGTAAACCGTTTTCAGATTAACCAGCCTTCGCAAAGGGTGCCACTGAAAACGCCAATAATTAGAATTTAATGATAAACAGGGAGAGATATCAGTGAAAGACATGATCGTCAGCGAAAACCGCATGATTCCCGCACCACCAGCCGCTGTGCTGGCTGATACGGTGAACGTGCCCCTGGCTGCGAACCGGCTCATCGCCGAGCGTGCCTGCGGCGCAGGTAACCACGCCAAACAGCAGCATCCGCTTTTCGAGCTCCGGCCTGTCCGCCAGGCGCGCCACGTCCATCGCGATGGCATACACCTGCTCTGGCCCTTCGCAGTCCGGATTGCGCAGCGACGGGCGGATCTGATCCAGCGTTCGGATCTCCGGCATTGGGCCAGTGACGTCGCCTCCGTAGCTAAAGCCCAACGGCCGATGCGTGATGGTCATATCCAGCCCAACGTTAAGCATGGCTGACCTCCCGTACCTGGAGGTGACGTTCAGAGGCTAACAGGCGGTATGCGGTAAGTAGAATAATGTGAGGATTCATGTTTATCTCCGGCCCGAGGAGAACAACACGACAAGCTTACCAGATTTACCGCTTCCCCTCCTGTGAAGCCTCCCGCTCTGTCGGGTTAATCACACTCCGGCTACGCCTGCTCGTTGAGGGCGTAAGTGACCACCAGCTGTCCTTTTTTAATTTTCATCCCCGAGATCTGCATTTCACCGATTTCCGCCAGCTGGGTAACGTGCGTTCCGCCGCACGAGTAGGCCGGAAGATCGCCGAAGCGCACCGTGCGTCTGCCAGCTTCCGTTTCGGTATAACAACGCAGATTGTCGGCCTTCCAGCCGTTGATGAGGGCGATCAGGGAGCCGGCATCAGGCACTGAGGCTTGCTGCTCCCTGGCCGTAAAGGTAATCCGGCCTTCACCCGGCCAGTGGTGGGCTTTTACCGGTTGCCAGCCAAATCGCTCGCCGGCATAACCAATCAAATGGCCCGCGCTGTGCCAGCGGGAGTGACGCACGCGCGCGCTTTTATCGACCTGAATCTCCACCTCCCCTGGCGCCAGCGGTTTAGCCAGAATATGAACGAGCTGCTCCCCCCGCAGGCTCACGCCCTCCACGGCGATCCCCGCGATTAAGCCCCGATCCGCCGGCTGCCCTCCTCCCTGCGGATGGAAAAGCGTCTGATCCAGCTCGACGGCGTAGCGGCCATCAGCTTCTTCAGTGCAGCGGATCGCCTTCACCCGGGCTTCTGTCGCGTCACTGGTGTAATAAAGTCGTTCTGTCATGGTTGTTCTCCTCTGTACCCTGACAGTATATTCATCACTTACGCATAGATAATCTGTCTTTCAAACAATGCACTCTTGCCTGGTATGCACAAATGAAACCTGCACTGCTTCCCGATCTCGCCACCTTCGTTTCCATCGTTGAACACGGTAATTTTTCAACCGCGGCCCGCATTGCGGGCGCGACCCCCTCGGCGATCAGTCGCTGTGTTTCACGCCTGGAAAAGGAGATGGGATGTAAGTTACTGAACCGCACCACGCGCAAGCTGGCACTTACCGAAACCGGTAAATCCGTTTATGAACATGCGCTGGAGATGCTGGAAGCAGCACAGCAGGCATTAGATTCCGGCAGCAGTCTGCAAACCATCGCGCAGGGAAAGCTCACACTGAGCGTGCCGAAAGCGGTGGGAAGGTTTGTGATCCATCCGCTGATACCCGCCTTTCTGGAGCGCTATCCGCAAATAGACGTCTGCCTGCGCCTGGAAGATCGCTACATGGATCTGATCGATGATGGTGTCGATCTGGCCTTACGGATCACCAACTCACCTTCTCCAGGCCTGTACGGAAAACCGCTGATGCCGGTAAGCCATATTGTTTGCGCTACGCCAGAATACCTTCGTCGCGCGGGTACGCCTCAGCATCCGCAGGACCTCCTGGCGCATAGCTGTATTTCGCTCGGTGAAACCCCGGCCGATTCACGCTGGAAATTTACGCTGCAGGGGAAAACGGAGGTGGTACAGACGCACGGCCGCTACGCGGCTAACCACACGGGCGTGCGGCTGGACGCGGTTAAACGTCATGTTGGTATCGGAAGCTTACCGCTGTTTACGGCGCGTGAGGCGCTTGAAAATGGGGAAATTGTGCAGGTTCTGCCGGAGTGGAATTTCATCGGCAGCTATTCAGGTGAGCTATGGCTGCTGTGGACGCGTAACAAGCATATGCCAGCCAGAATGCGGGCTATGATTAACTATCTGAATGAAAAAATGCCAGTCACCTGATGACTGGCATTTTTTAAAGCTTATTCCACTTCACGCGCGTCGATACGCAGCTCTTTCGGGACTTCGAAGACAATATTCTCTTCCCGGCCTTCCAGCGGAACGGCTTCACCACCGCCCAGCTCCTGCAGGCGGACAATCACGTTCTGCACGAGGATATCCGGCGCGGAAGCCCCGGCGGTGACGCCAACGCAGGCCGCGTTTTTCACCCACGCTTCCTGGATGTCCGTCGCGTCGTCGATCAGGAACGCCGCCTTGCCCATCCGCTGTGCCAGTTCGGCCAGACGGTTGGAGTTAGAGGAGTTTTTCGAGCCGACCACCAGCACCACGTCGGCCTGTTCAGCCAGCGCACGCACCGCTTCCTGACGGTTAGTGGTTGCGTAGCAGATATCATCTTTACGCGGCCCGACGATTTTCGGAAAACGCTGGCGCAGCGCGTCAATCACGTCCGACGTATCATCAACCGAAAGCGTGGTCTGCGTCATGAACGACAGGCGGCCTTCGTTTTTCACGTTGAGCGTCAGGACATCTTCCGGCGATTCAACCAGGTACATCCCCCCTTCCGGGTTGCTGTACTGGCCCATCGTGCCTTCGACTTCCGGGTGACCGGCGTGACCAATCAGGATCGACTCTTCACCACGACGGCTGGCGCGCGCCACTTCCATATGCACTTTGGTCACCAGCGGACAGGTAGCGTCGAATACGGTCAGATCGCGGCTTTTGGCTTCGTTACGCACTGCCTGTGACACGCCGTGCGCGGAGAAGATCAGGATAGCGCCGTCCGGCACTTCGCTGATTTGCTCGATGAAGATCGCCCCGCGCTCGCGCAGGCTGTCGACCACGTAGCGGTTATGCACCACTTCATGACGCACGTAAATCGGCGCGCCGTAAATCTCCAGCGCGTTTTCAACAATGCTGATAGCGCGGTCTACACCGGCGCAGAAGCCGCGCGGGTTAGCCAACAGGATCTGCATTTCAGGCCTCCAGTGCCGGATCGATCTCCAGCACTTCTACATCAAAATGAACGGTACGCCCGGCAAGCGGATGGTTGAAGTCAACGGTAATCGAGTCGCCGTTGATTTCGCGGATCACGCCAGGCATTTCGCTGCCGTCCATAGCGGTGAAGAGCATAATCGCCCCGATTTCCGGTTCGCCCGCGTCCATAAACTCACGACGCGAAAAGTACTGAATCAGGTCCGGGCTTGGTACGCCGAATGCCGCATCCGGCTCCAGCGAGAACGCCTTTTTTTCACCCTCTTTCAGGCCGAGAAGCTGTTGCTCCAGCCCTTCAGAGAGGGAGGTGTCGCCCAGGCGAAACAGCGCGGGTTTACCGTTGTTGCGGGTGGACTCAGCAGTGGAGCCATCGTCCAGCTTCAGCGTGAAGTGAACGAGGAGTGCGCTGTTGCTCTGTACGGATTTAGACATGCAAATTGCTCGCTGGTTTTCGCCCGGCGGCGCTACGCTTGTCGGGTCTGCGATAACCGCAGGCCGGTGCAGGCGAAACGCCGCCGGGCAGGTTTGTTACGCCTGCTCTTTCGCCGCCGGTTTAGGCAAGAAGCCTTCCAGCACGATTAACGCCGCACCGATACAAATTGCGCTATCGGCGAGGTTAAAGGTCGCGAAGTGCCAGTTGCCGACGTAGAAGTCGATCATGTCGACCACAAAGCCGTGCCACAGGCGGTCAAACAGGTTGCCCAGTGCGCCACCAATGATCAGCGCATAGGCGATATTATTCAGCTTTTGTGTTGCCTTCGAGCGGTACATCAGCACCGCCAGCACGACGCAGATACCCATTGCGATACCTGCGAAGAACCAGCGCTGCCAGCCACCGCTGTCAGCAAGGAAACTAAACGCCGCGCCGTAGTTACGTGCATAGTGCAGGTTAAGCGACGGGAACAGCGGGACCGTATCCCCCAGAGCGAAATTCTGGAGGATCAGGAACTTGCTGCCCAGATCGATAATCAGCACCACCACAACCAGCCACAGCCAGCGCAGTCCTGTTGAACAGAGAGTTTTACTCATCAGGCAAACTTACGTTTTTCGCCGTCACCGGCGACGTTGCTTACACAGCGTCCGCAGATGTCTGCGTGTTCCGCCACCTGGCCGACATCGGTAGTGTAATGCCAGCAACGCGGGCATTTCTCACCGTCGGCTTTGCTCAGCGCGACCTTCAGTCCTTTGAGCAGTTCGCTCTGCTGAGCATCAGCAGAAGCATCGGCATAATCCGCAACTTTCGCACCGGAGGTCAACAGGACAAATCGTAATTCATCGCCCAGCGCCGTCAGTTTTGCCGCCAGCTCCGGTTCGGCGTACAGGGTCACTGCCGCTTCCAGGGAGCCGCCGACTTTCTTGTCAGCACGCGCCTGCTCGATAACCTTGTTCACTTCGCCACGCACCTTCAGCAGCTCGTCCCAGAAGGCGTCATTCATCGCTTCGGTGCTGGAGAGATCGAACAGACCTTCGTACCACTCGCCGGTGAAGACATACTTCTCGCGGTCGCCTGGCAGGTAGCCCCAGATTTCATCCGCGGTGAAGGACATGATCGGCGCCATCCAGCGCACCAGCGCTTCTGCGATATGGTACAGCGCAGACTGGCAGCTACGGCGTGCGACGCTGTCCGCTTTCGCGGTGTACTGGCGGTCTTTGATGATGTCGAGGTAGAACGAGCCCATCTCGATGGAGCAGAAGCGCATCAGGCGCTGCACCACTTCATGGAAATCGTAAGACTCATATGCCTTAACGATGTCTTCCTGCGCCGCTTTCGCGCAGCCGACCGCCCAGCGATCCAGCACCACCATCTCTTCCGGCTTCACCATGTCTTTCACCGGATCGAAACCGTTCAGGTTCGCCAGCAGGAAGCGCGCGGTATTACGGATACGACGATAGCTGTCGGCAGCACGCTTCAGGATCTCGTCAGACACCGCCATTTCGCCGGTGTAGTCGGTAGACGCCACCCACAGACGCAGAATATCTGCGCCCAGCTTGTTCATCACGTCCTGCGGAGAAACGGTGTTACCGATGGACTTGGACATCTTGCGGCCCTGGCCATCAACGGTGAAGCCGTGAGTCAGAACCTGACGGTAAGGCGCTTTGCCCTTCATGGCGGTGGAGATCATCAGGGATGACATGAACCAGCCGCGGTGTTGGTCAGACCCTTCCAGATACATGTCGGCAGCGTGACCGGCGAACTCAGGGCGCACGTCAACCACGGAGGCGTGGGTTGAACCGGAGTCAAACCATACGTCCAGGGTATCGGGCACTTTCTCGTAGTTATCCGCGTCCGCGCCCAGAATGTCGCGGGCGTCGAGATCCCACCACGCCTGAATGCCGTCGATTTCGACGCGCTTCGCTACTTCTTCCATCAGCTCCAGCGTGTTTGGATGCAGTTCCTGCGTCTCTTTATGCACGAACAGAGACATCGGCACGCCCCAGGTACGCTGACGGGAGATACACCAGTCAGGACGGTTAGCCACCATGGATTCAATACGCGCCTGACCCCAGTCCGGGATCCACTGCACGCCCTTGATCTCCTTCAGAGACTGCTCGCGCAGGCCCTTCTGATCCATGCTCACGAACCACTGTGGCGTAGCGCGGAAGATGATCGGCGACTTGTGACGCCAGCAGCACGGATAGCTGTGCTGCATTTTCTCAACGTGCAGCAGCGCGCCGCGCTCACGCAGCATCTCAACGATGATGTCGTTCGCCTTGAAGACGTTGATACCGTCCAGCGCCGGGTAAGTACCTGGCAGGTATGAACCGTCCGGACCAACCGGGTTAGCGATTTCCAGACCGTATTTCAGGCTGATGTTGTAGTCGTCAGGACCATGGCCACCGGCGGTATGTACCGCACCGGTACCCGCGTCCAGCGTGACGTGGTCGCCCAGGATCGCCGGAACGTCGAAGTCCAGGAACGGATGTTTAAAGCGCATCAGCTCCAGCGCGTCACCTTTTACTGTGCCCAGCACGGCGTAGTCGGTGATGTTCGCGCGTTTCAGCACGCTTTCAACCAGATCTTTCGCCAGAATCAGCGCACGACCTTCAACCTGCACCAGCGCGTATTCGAACTCAGCGGACAGGGAGATGGCGCGGTTCGCCGGCAGGGTCCACGGGGTGGTGGTCCAGATAACCAGAGAGATCGGGCCGTTTACGCCAGGCAGGCCGAATTTACCTTTGATCGCATCCTGATCGACCGCTTCGAAGGCCACGTCGATTGAAGGCGAGGTTTTGTCGTAATACTCAACTTCCGCTTCTGCCAGAGCAGAACGGCAGTCCACGCACCAGTGTACCGGCTTCGCACCTTTGTGCAGGTGTCCGTTACCGATGATTTTGCCCAGCGCACGGATGATGTTGGCTTCGGTTTTGAAGTCCATGGTCAGGTACGGGTGCGACCAGTCGCCCAGCACGCCCAGACGGATAAAGTCCGCGCGCTGGCCGTCAACCTGGGTGGCAGCGTATTCGCGGCACTTCGCGCGGAACTCTGCGGCGGTGAACTTCTCACCCGGCTTGCCAAACTCTTGTTCCACCTTCAGCTCGATTGGCAGACCGTGGCAGTCCCAGCCCGGAACGTAAGGCGAGTCATATCCCGCGAGTCCTTTGGACTTCACGATAATGTCTTTCAGAATCTTGTTTACAGAGTGACCAATATGAATGCTGCCATTCGCATATGGAGGGCCATCATGCAGAATGAAGGTTTTTTTGCCTTTTTTGGCTGCACGAATGATGCCGTACAGATCATCATCGGTCCAACGCGCCAGCATTCCCGGTTCGCGCTTGGCGAGATCGCCGCGCATCGGGAACCCTGTTTCCGGCAAATTCAGGGTTGATTTATAGTCACTCATCAGATTCTCGGTTCCGTATTTATCACGTAGGCAGTTAAGCCGGTTCTAAAGCCCAAAAAACTCGCGGGCCGTTAATTCATCTCGCGCGATTTGCGCCTTAAGTTCATCCAGCGAAGCGAATCGCTGCTCGTTGCGTATTTTTTTACGCAGTATCACATCTATATGGCGACCGTAGAGGTCCATTACAACGTCCAGCAGGTGTACTTCTAACTGTTGACGTACACCGGCAACCGTTGGACGTGTGCCAATGTTGGCGACACCGTAGAAAGGCTTATCGCCCAGTCCTGCCACTTCCACCGCATACACCCCTTTCACCGGGGAGACCTGACGGCGCAGCGGTATATTCGCCGTCGGGAAACCTATCGTGCGGCCCAGCGCATCGCCATGAACCACACGGCCTGAAATCGTGAACGGATGGCCCAGCAGCGTTTCTGCCGTATCCAGTTCATCATTCGCCAGCGCCTGGCGTACCGCCGTGCTGCTGACGCGAACGCCGCCCTCGCAGAAGGTCATCGTACTGGTGACGTCAAATCCGTACTCCAGGCCAGCCTTCTGTAATAACAAGAAATCGCCCTGACGACCAGCGCCAAAGCGGAAATCATCGCCCACGGCGAGAAACTGCACGCCAAGCTGTCTGACCAACAGGTCGCTGACAAAGTTTTGTGCGGTCAGTGCGGCAAAGCGACGATCGAATCGTACGCACAGGACGTAGTCCACACCTGACTCTGCCAGATAGCGTAACTTCTCGCGCAGACGGGTCAGGCGTGCGGGTGATTTTTCGCCTGCAAACAGCTCCAGCGGCTGCGGTTCGAAAATCATCACCACGACGGGCAGGCCACGCGCCTCGCCTTCTTTACGCAATCCCTGCAGCAGCGCCTGATGCCCACGATGCACGCCGTCGAAATTACCAATGGTCAGCACGCACCCGTGCGGGGCTTGACTGAGATTATGTATGCCGCGTATCAGCTTCATGACTGGCTCAAGACAGTGAAAATCGCCAAAGTATACCTTGTACAGCGGTTAAGGTTAACCGGCGATTGTTCACGCTAAACAGAAAGCCGTATGATTTCATCGCGCTGACCTTTCACAGCAAAAAAATCTGCCCGCGAACTGCGATTTTTACGCCGAAAAGCTGTATTCACGAACGACAAGCTGGTAGAATCCTGCGCCATCACTACGTAACGTAGCGTCGCCATATTAACGGCGCTTATTTGCACAAATCCATTGACAAAAGAAGGTATAGAGGGCATATTCCTCGGCCTTTGAATTGTCCACATAGATCATATTTGGGAGTTGGACCTTGGCTAATATCAAATCAGCTAAGAAACGTGCCGTTCAGTCTGAAAAGGCTCGTAAGCACAATGCAAGCCGTCGCTCTATGATGCGTACTTTCATCAAGAAAGTATACGCAGCAATCGAAGCTGGCGACAAAGCTGCAGCGCAGAACGCATTTAACGAAATGCAACCAATCGTGGATCGTCAGGCTGCTAAAGGTCTGATCCACAAAAACAAAGCAGCGCGTCATAAAGCAAACCTGACCGCGCAGATCAACAAACTGGCTTAATCGCTACTTGTTGTTGCTTGTTTGAAAGAACCCGCTTAACGCGGGTTTTTTTATGTCTTCAGAACGCCGGCGGCGTAAACAGCGACGAGTAGTCACGGTTGCAGATACGCTGCACCGCCGGATGCTGAATCATCCTTTCGGCGAATATGGCGTGATACTCCTCCATCACGTTATCCACTCTGCCAATCTCCGTAATCTTATCGTCTGAATAGAGATCGTGCGCGTACAGCGTCGGGGCAACGAAGATAGCGTTGTGCGCCTCGCCGAAGGCTTTCATCAGCGCGGCATCGTCGAACTCGCCGAGGATTTCCACGTTCAGCCCCTGCGAGTTAAACCAGTTCAGCAGCTTACGCCCGAGCATGGAGCGTCTTCCCGGCACCAGCAGGCGGCGCTCTTCCAGGCAGGCCGGGAACGGTTTTTCCGGCGGCGGATTAATGCACCAGAAACTGACGCCGCACTCGCCAATTTTCACCGAGAACAGCCCTTCCTGCTGCGTGGAGTCGATCGGGCAGTCCGAGATAATCATATCCAGCTTGTGCTGGCTCAGCTGTTCCAGCAGCATCTCGTGAGTGGATTCGAAGCAGCGCAGATGAATCTGCTCATCTTCCACTACCGCCGCATCCAGCACGCCGCTCACCAGCCGTTTTGACAGCGCATCCGCCACGCCCACGTCAAACAGCAGGTTGGACTCTTTGCGGTAGTTGACGATATCCAGCATCTCCTGGCTTAGGGTGAACATTTTGTCCGCGTAGCGGAAAACCAGCTCGCCCAGCTCGCTCGGCTCAATCCCGCGCCCTTTCCGCTTGAACAGTTTTCCCTGCAGGCGCTCTTCCAGGGCCTTGATTTGCCCGGTAATGGTCTGCGGCGTCAGGTAGAGCGCCTCAGCGGCTCCCACGACGGATCCCTGCTTGTAGACATGCCAGAAGTAGTAGAGATGGTTGTAGTTCAAATGAGACATCACGTTTTCACTCCCTGATAGCCGATCGGG
The DNA here is from genome assembly GCF_014930695.1 of Enterobacter cloacae complex sp. P40C2. Lineage (NCBI taxonomy): Bacteria > Pseudomonadati > Pseudomonadota > Gammaproteobacteria > Enterobacterales > Enterobacteriaceae > Enterobacter > Enterobacter cloacae complex sp. P40C2. Next base: position 193,363 of record NZ_JADBRP010000002.1, read on the forward strand.
AGAAGGCTTCCCTTCTCCCGGCTCCCGTTATGCCCGGACAGCCTGTCCGGACAGCTTCACCTTCAATAAGGTATAACCCACCACCGCGGCCAGTAACGACCCGATGAGAATGCCCAGCTTCGCCCAGACGATAAGCTCGGGCGCGTTTGCGCCAAACGCCAGCGTCGAGATAAAGATCGACATGGTAAATCCAATACCGCACAGCACGCCGACCGCCATAATCTGACTAAACGAGGTCCCGTTTGGCAATGACGCCAGCTTCAGCTTCAGCGCCAGCCAGCAGAACAGGCTGATCCCCAGCGGCTTGCCGATAAACAGCCCGGCAATAATACCCAGCGGCAGCACGGAGGTGAGCCCCTCCAGCGTAACCCCGCCAAGGGAAACGCCCGCGTTGGCAAACGCAAACAGCGGCAGGATCATAAAGCCAACCCACGGGTGAAGCACGTGTTCCAGCTGTCCGGCAGGCGATTTGCCGTCCTGCTCCTTCAGCGGGATAAAGAAACCAACGATGACGCCGGCCAGCGTGGCGTGCACGCCGGATTTCAGTACCGCTGTCCACAACACCATGCCCACCAGAATATAGATACCGGTGCGTCGGACGTTAAAGATGTTCATCAGCGCCAGCGCCACAATCGCCACTGCCGCCACGCTCAGCGACAGAATCGACAGCTCGCTGGTGTAGAACAGCGCGATAATCACGATAGCGCCGAGGTCATCGATAATCGCCAGCGCCATCAGGAAAATTTTGAGTGCTGCGGGGACGCGGCTTCCGAGCAAGGCCAGCACCCCAAGGGCAAACGCGATATCCGTTGCAGCCGGAATCGCCCAGCCGTCACGCGCAACCGGATCCTGCCAGGCAAACGCGAGAAACAGCAGCGCCGGCACCACCATCCCGCCAATCGCAGCGATCACCGGAAACGCCGCGCGCTGACGGCTGGCAAGCGAGCCAATCACCAGCTCACGTTTGACCTCCAGCCCCACCAGCAGGAAGAACACCGCCATCAGCGCATCGTTGATCCACAGCAGCATGTTCTTGTTAATCTCCAGCGCCCCGACCTTAAGCTCGACGGGGGTTTCCAGAAATGCGTGATAGAGATCGCGGGTCATGCCCATGTTGGCAAGCAACATGGCGGCCGCAGCAGCGATTATCAGGATAACGCCGCCGGATGCCTCACTGCTAAAAAAACGGTGTAGTAATTTCACGTTAATTCTCTCTTTTACAACAATACCTCGATAAAACCATAATATCAGCGCAAACAAATCGGTAAAAACAGATTAATATTGAAGATAAACTCAGTTTAACCGAGCATTGACGCCAGAAATAAAAAAGCCCGGAATCGCTTCCGGGCTTTAAAGGATAGTAACCAGCTGGCGGTTTAGCGGGTCAAATCGTCGAAGAATTTTTTGACACCATCGAAGAAGCTTTTGGAGCGTGGGCTGTTTTTCTCGCCCGTTGGGCCGCCAAAGCTCTCCTGAAGCTCTTTCAGCAGCTGTTTCTGCTTGTCATTCAGGCCGACCGGCGTTTCCACCACCACGCGGCATAGCAGGTCGCCCTGCGCGCCACCGCGAACGGATTTAACGCCTTTGCCGCGCATGCGGAACAGCTTGCCGGTCTGCGTTTCACCAGGCACTTTCAGGTTCACGCGCCCGTCCAGCGTCGGCACTTCGATTTCGCCGCCCAGCGCCGCCATCGCAAAGTTGATCGGCACTTCGCAGTACAGGTTGTTACCTTCACGCTCGAAAATGGCGTGCTGTTTCACCTGCACCTGAACGTACAGATCGCCTGCCGGTGCGCCGTGCTCGCCGGCTTCACCCTCGCCTGCCAGACGGATGCGGTCGCCCGTATCAACGCCTGCCGGGATCTTAACGGACAGGGTTTTGGTTTTCTCAACGCGACCGTGACCGTGACACTTGTTGCACGGATCTTTAATCAGCGTACCGCGACCATGGCAGTGTGGACAGGCCTGCTGTACCGCGAAGAAGCCCTGGCGCATCTGCACCTGACCGGAACCGTGACAGGTTGGACAGGTCTGTGGCTGAGTCCCCGCTTTCGCGCCGCTGCCGTGGCAAACATCACACTCTTCCAGCGTCGGGATACGGATCTCTTTGGTGACGCCACGAACCGCTTCTTCCAGCGTCAGCTCCATGTTGTAGCGCAGGTCTGCGCCGCGCGCCGCGCGCTGACGACCACGGCCACCGCCGAAGATGTCGCCGAACACATCACCAAAGATATCGCTGAAATCAGCGCCGCCGCCGAAGCCGCCGCCACCAAATCCACCGCCGCCCATGCCGCCCTGTTCAAAGGCTGCGTGACCGTACTGGTCATAGGCCGCACGTTTTTGTGAATCGGTCAGGACTTCGTAGGCTTCTTTAATTTCTTTAAATTTAGCTTCAGCCTCTTTATCACCCTGATTGCGGTCCGGGTGATACTTCATGGCCAGGCGCTTATATGCCTTTTTGATTTCACGCTCTTCCGCAGTTTTCGGAACGCCTAAAATCTCGTAATAGTCTTGCTTTGCCATTGGTTTTTTTAAGCCCCTTAACATGCGAGCACGGGCGTGGAGAGTTCTCCTACGCCCGTGCCGATTAATTACCCTGCATCAGGGCGATTATTTTTTATCTTTCACTTCTTCGAACTCAGCGTCGACAACGTCGTCGTCTTTCGCGTTGTTCTGGGAAGCATCAGCGCCCGCCTGCTGCTGTGCGTGCTGCTGCTGAGCGATTTCCATCAGCTTCTGAGAAACCTGTGCCAGCTCCTGCATCTTCGCTTCGATATCCGCTTTGTCTTCGCCTTTCAGAGACGTTTCCAGCGCGCTCAGTGCAGTTTCGATAGCCGTTTTGTCTTCCGCTGGCAGTTTATCGCCCGCTTCCTCAACCTGCTTACGGGTGCTGTGCAGCAGATGGTCACCCTGGTTACGGGTCTGAACCAGCTCTTCGAACTTACGGTCGGATTCCGCGTTAGCTTCGGCATCACGAACCATTTTTTCGATTTCCGCTTCGTTCAGGCCAGAAGATGCTTTGATGGTGATCTTCTGCTCTTTACCGCTGTTTTTGTCTTTCGCAGACACGTGCAGGATACCGTCAGCATCGATGTCGAAGGTCACTTCGATCTGCGGCATGCCGCGCGGTGCCGGGTTGATACCGTCCAGGTTGAACTGACCCAGAGATTTGTTATCCGCCGCACGCTTACGCTCACCCTGAATCACATGGATGGTTACCGCAGACTGGTTGTCTTCAGCGGTAGAGAACACCTGGCTGTGTTTCGTCGGGATAGTGGTGTTTTTGTTGATGAGCGGAGTCATCACACCGCCCATGGTTTCGATACCCAGGGACAGCGGGGTAACGTCCAGCAGCAGTACGTCTTTCACTTCACCCGTCAGTACACCACCCTGAACCGCAGCACCGATAGCAACCGCTTCGTCCGGGTTCACGTCTTTACGCGGCTCTTTGCCAAAGAATTCAGCTACTTTCTTCTGAACCATTGGCATACGGGTCTGACCACCTACCAGGATAACGTCCTGAATGTCAGACACGGACAGGCCAGCGTCCTGCAGTGCAACTTTCAGCGGCTCGATGGAACGATTAACCAGGTCTTCTACCAGGCTTTCCAGTTTCGCACGGGTCACTTTAATGTTCATGTGTTTCGGACCGGTCGCGTCTGCGGTGATGTACGGCAGGTTCACGTCGGTCTGCTGAGCGGAAGACAGTTCGATCTTCGCTTTCTCAGCCGCTTCTTTCAGGCGCTGCATGGCCAGCGGGTCGTTACGCAGGTCAATGCCCTGATCTTTCTTGAACTCGTCAACGAGGTAGTTGATGAGACGGGTATCGAAGTCTTCACCACCCAGGTGGGTATCACCGTTGGTTGCCAGAACTTCGAAGGTTTTTTCGCCGTCAACGTCGTCGATTTCGATAATAGAGATATCGAAAGTACCACCACCCAGGTCGTAAACCGCGATAGTACGGTTGCCAACTTCTTTATCCAGACCGTAAGCCAGTGCAGCTGCGGTTGGTTCGTTGATGATACGTTTGACTTCCAGACCTGCGATACGGCCAGCATCTTTGGTTGCCTGACGCTGAGCATCGTTGAAGTAGGCTGGAACGGTGATAACAGCTTCAGTTACCGGCTCACCCAGGTAATCTTCCGCGGTTTTCTTCATTTTTTTCAGTACTTCAGCAGAGATCTGCGGCGGTGCAGTTTTGGTGCCTTTCACATCAAGCCATGCATCGCCGTTATCTGCTGCGATGATTTTGTAAGGCATGATAGAAACGTCACGCTGAACTTCTTCGTCCTGGAAGCGGCGGCCAATCAGGCGTTTGATCGCAAACAGGGTGTTTTGCGGGTTTGTCACTGCCTGACGTTTAGCCGGCTGACCAACCAGAGTTTCACCATCCTGGGTATAAGCAATGATAGAAGGCGTGGTGCGATCGCCCTCGGCGTTCTCCAGCACACGTGCAGTAGTGCCATCCATAATCGCTACACAAGAGTTGGTAGTACCCAGGTCGATACCAATAATTTTACCCATCTAAACGTCTCCACTAAAAATTCAGTCAACATGTGGTTGTGTACCTGTAATAAGGGCAGAACGTGCTTTTTCAACTGCCCAGATTTGATTTTTTTCAGGTCCACACACTGCGGTTGCTTACAAGATGGGGTCGCAACGTCATCCATCAAGGGGGAGACATAAAAAAATTTTAATTTCACCCTGATGAGATCATAGACGGCGTCGATGCCGCCCATTATGATGCCGCGCCCCGTCAGGGAGAATTGACGCGGGTTTAACCATTTCACCATTTTGATGATGATTTTTTTGAGGACTTATGGGCAACACTAAGTTGGCTAATCCGGCTCCGCTGGGCCTGATGGGTTTTGGCATGACCACCATTCTGCTGAACCTGCACAATATCGGGATGTTCCCGATGGACGGCATTATCCTGGCGATGGGCATCTTTTACGGCGGTATCGCACAAATCTTCGCGGGCCTGCTGGAATATAAGAAAGGCAACACCTTCGGCTTAACCGCCTTCACCTCTTACGGTTCGTTCTGGCTGACCCTGGTCGCGATTCTGCTGATGCCAAAAATGGGCCTGGCGGATGCGGCAAACGCCCACTTCCTGGGCGTGTACCTGGGCCTGTGGGGCGTGTTCACCCTGTTCATGTTCTTCGGCACGTTAAAAGGCAACCGCGCGCTCCAGTTCGTCTTCCTGAGCCTGACCGTACTGTTCGCCCTGCTGGCAGTTGGCCACCTGGCGGATAACGAAGGCATCGTTCACGTTGCCGGCTGGATTGGCCTGGTGTGCGGCGCAAGCGCTATCTACCTGGCAATGGGTGAAGTGCTGAACGAGCAGTTCGGCCGCACCATTTTACCGATTGGTGAAAAACACTGATCCCTCTGTCGTGTCCGCCTCGCGGGCACGACATCCCTCTGACTGGCGCAGCCAAATCCCCAATACCAGCCCCATCAGCGATAACGCCAGCACGTACCAGGCAGGCGCCAGGGGTGACACGCCCATCAGTACCGTGACCACAATCGGCGTCAGCCCACCAAAAATGGCATACGAGACGTTATAAGAGAAAGAGATCCCGGTGAAGCGAACCTCAGGCGGAAACGCGCGCACCATCACGTACGGTACGGCGCCCACCACGCCCACGCAAAGCCCCACGATGCCGTACAGCATGAACAGCTGTTCAGGATGGCTGCCCGCAAGATGGTAGAACGCCCAGCTCGACGCGGCCAGCAGCAGGCTGCCGACAATAAAGGTCACGCTGGCCCCGAAACGATCCGCCGCCAGCCCGGCGGCCAGACAGCCAAAACAGAGCATAACGGTGGCGATACTGTTCGCCTGTAGCGTCACGGCAGGGGCGAAGCCGTACTGCTTTTGCAGCCAGACCGGCGACATTAAAATCACCACCACGATACCCGCCGACAGCAGCCAGGTCAGCAGCATCGACACCACCACCGCTTTTTTATGCCGCACCACCACCGTCTTAACCGGCAGCTCCCGGGCCAGCGCCTTGCGCTGCTGCATTTCCAGGAATATCGGCGTCTCCTGCAGCCAGCGGCGCAGATACATTGCCACCAGGCCAAACGCCCCGCCCAGCAGGAACGGAATACGCCAGCCCCAGTCGTGAACGGCCTGCTGCGTCATGCTGGTATTGATGATGGTTGCGACCACGGAGCCAAGCAGGATCCCAATCGTCAGCCCTGCGGTCAGGGTTCCGCAAGCAATACCGATGCGGCGCGCCGGGACGTGCTCGGCGACAAACACCCAGGCGCCCGGCACTTCTCCGCCAATCGCCGCCCCCTGAAGAATACGCATCAGCAGCAGCAATAGCGGGGCGATAATGCCCATTGAGTCATAGGTCGGCAGCAGGCCAATGGCCAGCGTCGGTACGGCCATCAGCAGGATACTGAGGGTAAACATCTTCTTACGCCCCACCAGATCGCCGAAGTGCGCCATCACAATACCGCCGAGCGGGCGCGCCAGGTACCCGGCGGCAAAGATGCCGAAGGTTTGCACCTGGCGCAGCCATTCCGGTATATCCGCAGGGAAGAACAGTGCTCCCACCACGGCGGCGAAGAAGACGAAGATGATGAAGTCGTAAAACTCCAGCGCGCCGCCCAGGGCGGCGAGCGTAAGGGTTTTGTAGTCCTGGCGATTCAGAGGTCGGGTGTTATGTGACATAGCGAACCATTGTGCATGTATTGTGGATTATTTTTTACAGCAATCGTAAAGAAAAAATTACTATATCGTAAATCCATTTACACGCTACTGCGGCTGGCGCTAATGTCACATTTTAGTTAACTTCAGGAGATTGTCTCGCGGCGCGCGCTTTTAGGGCGAAATGCTGCTACCACCTTGTCGTCCGTTTCCACGTACGGCCCGTCGAGCAACTGTATACAATACGGTACACTCGCGAATATGCCGTGAACAATGACGCTGCCATCCTCGGCTTTTAATCCTTCCAGCGTCTCTTTGATCGACTTCGGCTGCCCCGGCAGGTTCAGGATCAGCGCCTGCTTGCGGATCACTCCGACCTGACGGGAAAGAATTGCCGTCGGGACAAAGTGTAGACCGATCTGCCGCATCTGTTCACCGAAGCCCGGCATTTCACGATCGGCGATTGCCAGCGTTGCGTCCGGCGTCACGTCGCGGCGCGCGGGGCCGGTTCCGCCGGTCGTCAGCACGAGGTGACAGCTCATCTCATCCACCAGCTCACACAGGGTCTGCTCGATGATCGGCTGCTCGTCGGGGATCAGGCGAGTCTGGATCTCGAACGGGGTGGTCAGCGCGCTGCGCAGCCATTCTTCGAGAGCAGGGATGCCTTTATCCTGATAAACACCGCTGGAGGCGCGGTCAGAAATCGACACCAGGCCGATGCGTAAGGTATTCATATCCAATTCATCCAAAAAGTACTGATTAACGGGAATGATACACGCAGAGAGGAATTTCAGACAGAGGCGGAGGGAGAAGACGCGTGACCGGTAGCCCGGTCACGCGGAATGATTACAGCAGATCGCCGATCATTTTTTCCAGTTTTTCCTGGTCGACAGCAAACTTACGGATACCGTCCGCCAGTTTGTCTACCGCCATTGGATCCTGGTTGTGCTGCCACAGGAACTCGGATTCGGTGATGCGCTCAGGACGCGCCTTCACTTCGCCGGTGTAGGACAGCTTGCGCTCGATAGCGCCTTCGCTTTCCGCCAGCTCTTTCAGCAGCGCAGGGGCGATGGTCAGGCGGTCGCAGCCCGCCAGCTCGATGATTTCACCGACGTTACGGAAGCTTGCGCCCATAACAACGGTTTCATAGCCGTGCTGCTTGTAGTATTCGTAGATTTCAGTTACGGAAATCACGCCCGGATCTTCAGACGCCGCGTACTCTTTCTTGTCGGTGTTGGCTTTGTACCAGTCCAGAATACGGCCCACGAACGGAGAAATAAGGTATACGCCTGCTTCAGCACACGCACGCGCCTGCGCGAAGGAGAACAGCAGGGTCAGGTTACAGTTGATGCCTTCTTTTTCCAGCTGCTCAGCAGCGCGAATGCCCTGCCAGGTAGAGGCCAGTTTGATCAGGATGCGGTCGTTGCTGATGCCAGCATCGTTGTACAGTTTGATCAGACGTTTTGCTTTGGCGATAGAGGCTTCGGTATCGTAGGACAGACGTGCGTCTACTTCGGTAGAGATACGGCCAGGAACGAGTTTCAGAATTTCCAGACCGATGTTCACTGCCAGTTTGTCAGTGGCATCCACAACCTGCTGCGCGCGGTCATTGCTCTGTGCTTTCGCCCAGGTCACCGCCTCGTCGATCAGTTTGCGGTACTCAGGGATCTGCGCAGCGTTAAGGATCAGAGAAGGGTTGGTTGTGGCATCCTGCGGCTGGTACAGCTTCATTGCCGCGATATCTCCGGTGTCAGCGACGACAGTGGTGAACTGACGAAGGGAGGTCAATTTATCCGTCATGATAGTGTTTCTCTTTTAACGTTCCCTGGATAATTCACACTACCGACAGCTTGCCAGCAGCGGAAAAATGACAGGTTTACTTGTTAGGGGGATGTAACCGGTCTGCCCTGATGATAACACGAGTGAGAGGCAGCGCAACCGCAGACAGTGCGCTTAGGCAGAGTATGATAAACTCAGAATATTAACAGGCTGCTAAGTAACGGCATGCCCAATCAGTGGTAGCGCTTACATATTCACGTTGGCATCAACAAGAGGGACGTTAGTGCCTGATTTCTTTTTCTTTATCAATGAAGTTCTCTGGGGTTCGATAATGATATACCTGCTTTCAGGAGCAGGTATCTGGTTTACGTGGCGCAGCGGGCTGATTCAGTTTCGCTATATCCGCAAGTTTGGCAGAAGTCTGAAAAACAGCGTCACTCCGCAACCGGGCGGTCTGACCTCCTTTCAGGCGCTCTGTACCAGCCTCGCCGCCCGCGTCGGTAGCGGTAATCTTGCCGGCGTAGCGCTGGCAATCGGCGCCGGCGGCCCGGGCGCGGTATTCTGGATGTGGGTCACGGCCATCATCGGCATGGCCACCTCCTTTGCCGAGTGCTCGCTTGCGCAGCTCTACAAAGAAAAGGACGACAGCGGTCAGTTTCGCGGCGGCCCCGCCTGGTACATGGCTCGCGGGCTGGGAATGCGCTGGATGGGCGTCCTGTTCTCGATCTTTTTGCTGATTGCCTACGGCCTTATATTCAATACCGTACAGGCAAACTCCGTCGCCCACGCGCTGCGCTTTGCCTTCAACTGTCCCGAGTGGCTGACGGGCGGCGCGCTTGCCCTTCTCACCCTGCTGACCATTGTGACCGGGCTGAAAGGGGTTGCCCGCCTGATGCAGTGGCTGGTTCCCGTTATGGCGCTGCTGTGGGTGTCCACCAGCCTGCTGGTGTGCGCGATCCATATCGATGAGGTGCCTAACGTCATCGCCACCATCTTCAAAAGCGCGTTCGGCTGGCGCGAAGCGGCCTCCGGCGCGCTGGGCTACACCATTAGCCAGGCGCTCACGGCGGGCTTTCAGCGGGGGATGTTCTCAAACGAAGCGGGAATGGGCTCCACGCCGAACGCTGCCGCCACGGCCGCATCCTGGCCTCCACACCCCGCCGCGCAGGGCATTGTGCAGATGATTGGCGTCTTCACGGACACGATTGTTATCTGCTCTGCCAGCGCGATGATTATGCTGCTGGCCGATGCCGTTGAGCAACCGTCCGGCACGGCCGGCATTCACTGGGTACAACAGGCGCTGGCCAGCCACGTCGGCGGATGGGGCGCGGGCCTTGTCGCGCTCGTGCTGGGGCTTTTCGCCTTCAGCTCCATTGCGGTGAACTATATCTATGCCGAAAACAACCTTATCTTCCTGAACGTCAATTCCCGCCTTAGCCGCACAGCGCTTCGCGCGGGGGTGCTGGTGATGGTGATCGTCGGCTCCATGCTCAGCATGCCGATGGTCTGGCAGCTGGCGGACGTCATCATGGCGCTGATGGCCATCACCAACCTGACGGCAATTTTGCTCCTGTCGCCCGTTGTGACGCTCATCGCGCGCGATTACCTTCGCCAGCGCAAGCTCGGCGTTCCGCCCGTCTTTGACGCCTCGCGCTATCCCGAAATTGAGTCGCAACTCGCCCCCGGCACCTGGGATGATTTGCCGCGGCAATAACAGCTATCGATCAATTCAGGGCGATTTTTTGTTAAAGTCGCTCTAAATTTCCTGCAAGGACTGGATATGCTGATTCTGATTTCACCTGCAAAAACGCTCGACTACCAGAGCCCGCTCGCCACCGAGCGTTATACCCAGCCGGAACTGCTGGATTATTCACAACAGCTGATCCGCGAGGCGCGTAAGCTGTCCGCCCCGCAGATCGCCTCGCTGATGGGCATCAGCGATAAACTCGCAGACCTGAACGCCACCCGCTTCCATGAGTGGCAGCCGGACTTCACGCCGGCCAACGCCCGCCAGGCGCTGCTGGCCTTCAAAGGTGACGTGTATACCGGCCTGCAGGCAGAAACGTTTAGCGAAGCGGACTTCGATTTTGCCCAGCAGCATCTGCGCATGCTGTCCGGCCTGTACGGCGTGCTGCGCCCGCTGGATCTGATGCAGCCGTATCGTCTGGAGATGGGTATCCGCCTCGAAAACGCCAAAGGCAAGGATCTGTATCATTTCTGGGGCGATATCATCACCGGCACGCTTAACGCGGCGCTCCAGGCTCAGGGCGATAACGTGGTGATTAATCTGGCCTCCGATGAGTACTTCAAATCGGTGAAGCCGAAAAAGCTGAATGCGGACATTATCAAGCCGGTGTTCCTCGACGAGAAGAACGGCAAATTCAAAGTCATCAGCTTCTACGCCAAAAAAGCGCGCGGCCTGATGAGCCGCTACATCATTCAAAACCGCCTGACGAAGCCGGAGCAGCTTACCGGATTCAACAGCGAAGGCTATTTCTTTGATGAAGCATCGTCAGGGAAAAACGAGCTGGTGTTTAAGCGCCACGAGCAGTAAAACCAAACCCCGCCAACTGGCGGGGTTTGCATTAATGGTGTTTGCGGTCCGGCCCCGGACGACGCTCGTCATGACGGTGATGGTCGTGACGGTCGCGACGTTCATCGTGCGGACGCCAGCGGTTATCGCGCCAGTCATAGTGTGCCTTCCACCAGTCATGGTCGCGCCAGCGGCCGCCATCCCAGTAGTGCCCGCTATTGTCCCGATCGCCAATGTGCAGTTTTACCGCAGGCACGAGGGTGATCTCGGCTGCCTGTACCGCCATGGGAGCGACCAGCATCAGTGAAAGCGCGATGAGTGCAGGTTTCAGTGTAGACATCGATGACTCCTTATTCTTTTTGCCCAGCGAGGGCCGATGTAAGGAGAGTACGTGAAGGGAACGGGGGATGTTATTCTCTGCAATCCTAAACGCTAAGTGACCGCATTTATTGGGAATTTCTGCTTTTTTCCTGCTTATTTCCTCCTTAATTTCTTCACAAAAAAGCCGGGTAGCGCTGCGCTTGCCCGGCCTCTGTTCAGAGCTGATGTGGATCGGGTCAGGCGTAGCCGCCACCCAACAAAAATTATCCGCGCGTCATCATCAGCTTACGCAGCGCCGCGAAATCTGCCGGCAGCTCATGGGAGAGCAGCGGCAGGTCGGCGCGCTCGGCCAGCTCTTTTGGCAGCGGCAGCGTTTCGCCCAGAATAGCTTCCACGCTCTCTTTGAACTTGGCAGGATGCGCCGTGCCGAGGAACAGGCCATACTCCCCCGGTTGAAGACTGTCGCGCAGCGCACGGTAGGCAATCGCCGCGTGCGGCTCAGAGGTATAGCCCACCGCCTTCAGCTCGCGCATGGTCGCTTTGGTGGTTTCGTCCGTCACTGCCGCATAGCCGAGGTCGCTCAGGCGCCAGATCTTGCGGCGGAAGAGTTCTTCCACGCGCGGCCAGTTGTTTGGCTGTGACACATCCATCGCGTTGGAGAGCGTCGCCTGGGTGGCGTTTGGCGCCCACTTACCGTCCTTCAGGAAGCGCGGCACGGTGTCGTTGGCGTTGGTGGCGGCGATAAAGCGCTTCACCGGCAGACCGAGCGATTTCGCCAGCAGGCCCGCCGTCAGGTCGCCGAAGTTACCGCTTGGCACGGAAACCACCAGCTGATTGCGCGCCTCCTGCGGCAGCTGGGCCACCGCCTCGAAGTAGTAGCAGATCTGCGCCAGCAGACGGCTGATGTTGATGGAGTTGGCGGAGTTCAGCCCCAGCGCAGCCTTCAGCTCTTCATCATCGAAGGCCTGCTTCACCAGCGCCTGGCAGGCATCGAAGTCACCGTCGATCGCCACGGTTTCAATGTTGCCGCCGAGCGTGCAGAACAGTTTTTCCTGCAGCGGGCTGATTTTGCCTTTCGGATAGAGGATCACCACGCGCACGTTTTTCAGGCCGTAGAACGCATGGGCGACCGCCGCACCGGTATCGCCGGAGGTTGCGGTCAGGATGGTCACCGGTTTGTCGCCGCTGATGTGGGTCAGCATCTGCGCCATAAAGCGACCGCCGAAGTCTTTGAACGCCAGCGTAGGGCCGTGGAACAGCTCGAGACAGCCGACGTCCGGCTCCACCTGCTTAACCGGAGCCGGGAAAGCAAACGCCGCACGCACGCGCTCTTCCAGCAGCTCCTGTGGAATTTCGTCCCCGATAAACGCGGAGAGAATTTTGGTGCTGCGGGTGACAAAGTCCTGCTTCAGCAGCTCATCAATGTCGGTCAGCTGAAATTCCGGCAGGTCATGGGGGAAAAACAGCCCCTGATTTTTGCCCAGCCCCTGAGTCACCGCCTGCGCGAAGCTGACCTGCTCGTTATGATCTTTAAGGTTGTAGAGTTTCATTCGTTATCCCAGTACTCGTGCGCCAGCCGTGTCCAGACGGCAAATATGAACAAAGCCTTCCTGATTTTGCAGGTAGTGTTTAGAGAGCCAGTCCGCCACGCGCTGCGCGGTGTCTGGCTTGTCGCATAAGGCAAACAGCGTCGGGCCGGAGCCAGAGATGCCGCACGCCTGCGCGCCGATATCCATAGACGCCTGTCGCGCCTCGTTAAAGCCGGGCAGCAGCTTAGTGCGGTACGGCTCGGCAATAACGTCTTTCATCAGCTTCGCCGCCAGCTGCGGCTGACGGGTATAGCAGGCGTGGATAAAGCCCGCCAGATGACGCCCGTGGGCAATGCAGTCCTGACGACGATACTGCGCGGGCAGGATCGCGCGCGCTTCGGCGGTAGAAACTTTAATTCCCGGATAGGCCAGCACCCATAGCCACTCATCAAACCCTGGCACCTGCTGGCTGATGATGCCATTTTCTTCGATCATCAGCTGCATGCCGCCGAGGAAGCAGGGGGCGACGTTATCATAATGAATGCTGCCGGAGATGCGCCCTTCCAGCTCGCCCATCAGCGCCAGCAGGCGGCTGTTATTTAACGGCTTGCCGCAATGCTCGTTCATCGCCACCAGCGCGGCGACCACCGAGCAGGCGCTGGAGCCCAGCCCGGAGCCAATCGGCATGCTTTTTTCCAGCGTCATGGTCACCGGCACGCTTTTGCCGATCTCCTGACAGAAGCGCTCCCAGCACTGATAGACGATGTTCTCGCGCGGGTCAGACGGCAGCTTGCTGGCGAAGCGACCCACGTTATTCAGGCTGAAGCTGTCTGCCGCTTCTACCGTAACCGTATCGCCCAGCAGCGAACCATCAACCGGCGTCACCGCCGCGCCCAGCACGTCAAACCCAACGCTCATGTTAGCGCTGGAAGCCGGGGCATAAACTTTGACCATGTTAAACTCCTAACTTCCATGACAGGGTACGCAGCAGATCGGCAAACACGCCCGCCGCCGTCACATCATTCCCTGCACCATAGCCGCGAAGCACCAGCGGCAGTGGCTGATAATAATGGCTGTAAAACGCCAGCGCGTTCTCGCCGTTTTTCACCTTGTACAGCGGATCGTTGCCGTCCACTTCGGCAATCTTCACGCGGCACACGCCATCTTCCTCAATGTTGCCAACATAGCGCAATACCTTACCTTCATCACGGGCTTTCGCAACGCGAGCGGCAAAGGCGTCGTCCAACTGAGAGAGTTTCGCCATAAAGGCATCAACGTTCCCGCTGCCGTCAAACTCCGCCGGCAGTACCGGTTCAATCACAATGTCCGACAGCTCCAGCTCGCGGCCGGTTTCGCGCACCAGGATCAGCAGCTTGCGCGCCACGTCCATGCCGGAGAGATCGTCACGCGGGTCCGGCTCGGTGTAGCCCAGCTCGCGCGCGGCGCGGGTGGCCTCCGACAGGCTCATGCCTTCATCAAGCTTGCCGAAGATAAACGACAGGGAGCCGGAGAGAATGCCGGAGAATCGCTGCAGTTCGTCGCCCGCGTTCAGCAGGTTTTGCAGGTTCTCGATGACCGGCAGCCCCGCGCCCACGTTGGTGTCGTACAGGAACTTGCGGCGGGACTTGCTCGCCGCCAGGCGCAGCTGGTGATAGTAATCCATCGACGAGGTGTTGGCCTTTTTGTTCGGCGTTACCACGTGGAACCCTTCGCGCAGGAAGTCCGCGTACTGGTCGGCAACCGCCTGGCTGGAGGTACAGTCGACGATCACCGGGTTAAGCAGGTGATACTCTTTCACCAGACGGATCAGGCGGCCCAGGTTGAACGGCTCTTTTGCCTCTTCCAGCTCCGCCTGCCAGTTTTCCAGGTTAAGGCCATGAACGTTAGTCAGCAAAGCCCTGGAGTTAGCGATACCGCAGACGCGCAGATCGATATGTTTCTTCTTAAGCCACTCCTGCTGGCGCTTCACCTGCTCCAGCAGCGCGCCGCCGACGCCGCCGACGCCAACCAGGAACAGCTCGATCACCTGATCGGTGTTGAACAGCATCTGGTGAACCACGCGCACGCCGGTGGTGGCATCATCGTTATCCACAACCACGGAAATTGAACGCTCAGACGACCCCTGCGCGATCGCCACGATATTGATATTGGCCCGCGCCAGCGCGGCAAAGAATTTGGCTGAGATACCGCGCAGGGTACGCATGCCGTCGCCGACGACGGAGATCACGGCCAGGCGCTCCTGAATGGAGAGCGGCTCCAACAGCTCCTCTTTCAGCTCAAGGTAGAACTCTTCTTCCAGCGCGCGGCGGGCGCGCAGGCAGTCGCCCTGCGGCACGCAGAAGCTGATGCTGTATTCGGAAGAGGACTGGGTGATCAGCACGACGGAAATGCCTTTGCGGGACATGGCGGCAAACACGCGGGCTGCCATGCCGACCATGCCCTTCATCCCGGGGCCGGAGACGCTGAACATCGCCATATTGTTCAGGTTAGAAATGCCTTTCACCGGCAGGCCATCTTCATCCGAGCTGGCGCCAATCAGCGTGCCCGGCGCCTGCGGGTTACCGGTATTTTTAATCAGGCAAGGGATCTGGAACTGGGCAATGGGAGAGATGGTACGCGGGTGAAGCACTTTAGCGCCGAAGTAAGAAAGCTCCATCGCTTCCTGATACGACATCGACTTCAGCAGCCTGGCGTCCGGCACCTGACGCGGGTCACAGGTATAAACGCCGTCGACGTCGGTCCAGATCTCACAGCAGTCTGCGCGTAAGCAGGCCGCCAGTACGGCAGCAGAGTAATCGGAGCCGTTACGGCCCAGCACCACCAGCTCGCCCTTCTCGTTTCCGGCGGTGAAGCCCGCCATCAGGATCATATGGTCAGACGGAATTTTGCTCGCGACAATGCGGCGAGTCGACTCGGCAATGTCGACGGTGGATTCGAGGTAGTGGCCGACCGCCAGCAGTTTTTCAACGGGATCGATTACGGTCACGCCGTGTCCGCGCGCTTCCAGCACGCCCGCCATAATGGCGATAGAGAGTTTTTCCCCCCGGCAGATCAGCGCCGCGTTGATGCTGTCCGGGCACTGGCCCAGCAGGCTGATACCGTGCAGAACGTGTTTGATCTGGGCAAATTCATGTTCAACGGTGGTTTTCAGCTGCGCCAGCGGGAAGCCTGGCTGGGCGTCTGCCAGCCCCTGCAGCAGTTCTGCAAAAATACGCTCGGCGTCGCTGATGTTCGGAAGTGCATCCTGGCCACCGATGGTTTTTTCAATCATCGCCACCAGGTGGTTCGTGATTTTGGCCGGGGCAGAGAGCACGGTGGCAACCTGCCCCTGCCTGGCGTTACTTTCCAGGATATCGGCAACGCGCAGAAAACGCTCTGCATTTGCCACTGACGTACCGCCGAACTTCAACACTCGCATGGGTTCTACCTCATTTCCTTTAGCCGAAAAAAAAGCCCGCACTGTTCAGGTGCGGGCTTTTTTCTGTTTTTCCTGTACGCGTCAGCCCGCATCGTTACCTGTGGTAATGATGATGGTTGTGGTAATGGTGGTGATGCTGATGCGTTTCATGGATGTTGTGTACTCTGTCATTATTATCTGTCTGTGCTGTATTCTTTTAGGGTTAAAGGATCGGGCACCTTAAGTCAATGAATTTTTAATTCGATCACAGTTTGGGACGTTCTCACGTCCCGCTGCGCGCAGATTTATTTTCATCGGAATAACCCAGATGCAACCCCAGACATCAGCAGGATCGGCCATAATAAAAACCTATGACACTATTTTACTCGGTCAATTTTTTTTCAATATCATGCAGCAATCGGTGCAACATTGCCGTGTCGCGCTGTTCAAGTCGCCCTAAGCGCTGCTGCAGCCAGTCCACCAGTTTTTGATCGTCCGCTACGCCCAGCTGCCCAAGCAGGTTTTCCACGCGCGCGCGCAGCGCAGCCAGCTGGTTTTCATCCGTTCCCGTCACTGGCGGCTGAGAAATTTGTATTAAGGATGCTAATTGATAGCAATAGACCATGACCGCCTGCCCGAGATTTAGCGACGGATAATCCGCCACCATTGGCGCGCCCGTCAGCACGTCAGCCAGCGCCAGCTCATCGTTGGTCAGCCCGGAATCTTCGCGGCCAAAAACCAGCGCCGCTTTCTCCAGCCACTGGCTTTTCTCGCTCAGCATCGGCACCAGCTCGGCGGGCGTGGCGTAGTAATGAAACTTCGCCCGGCTGCGTGCGGTCGTGGCGACGGTAAAAGAAATATCGTGCAGCGCGTCGGCGAGCGTAGCGTAAGTGGTTATATTATCGAGAATATCCCCCGAACCGTGCGCCACCCAGCGCGCAGCAGGCTCCAGATGCGCCGTGCTGTCCACAATACGCAAATCCGTAAAACCCATGGTCTTCATGGCGCGCGCCGCAGCGCCAATATTCTCGGCTCTTGCTGGCGCCACCAGCACAATCGACAGATGCATTTATGCTCTCTTTTTAAGCAGTTAGCGGATAAAAATGTGATTCACTTCAACATATTACGCAGCACGAATTTACAAAATTGCAACACAAATCACCGAAATAGCGTTTCATAACAAATTAAAAACGCTACACTATTTTGTGACTGAACAATTAGTTAGAATGTTAACAGAACCTGATTATCCTTATGTTTTATAATGATAATGAGCCTGTGAATACTCATTCTCAATTGGATTCGTACCGTTTATCAATTAATGTCCGCAACTAGTTGGTTTATTGAAAAATTGTGACAAAGGCTAGCATTCGGCTACGATGATTTCATCAAACTGTTAACGTGCTACAATTGAACTTGATATATGTCAACGAAGCGTAGTTTTATTGGGTGTCCGGTGTCACTTAGCCTGTTATGTTGCTGTTAAAATGGTTAGGATGACAGCCGTTTTTGACACTGTCGGGTCCTGAGGAAAAGTACCCACGACCAAGCTAATGATGTTGTTGACGTTGATGGAAAGTGCATCAAGAACGCAATTACGTACTTTAGTCACGTTAGGCCGATCATGTTAATTTGCGACATGCATCAGGCAGGTCAGGGACTTTTGTACTTCCTGTTTCGATTTAGTTGGCAATTTAGGTAGCAAACATGCAGACCCCGCACATTCTTATCGTTGAAGACGAGTTGGTAACACGCAACACGTTAAAGAGCATTTTCGAAGCAGAAGGCTACGATGTCTTTGAAGCGACCGATGGCGCAGAGATGCATCAGATCCTTTCTGAAAATGATATCAACCTGGTGATTATGGATATCAACCTGCCGGGCAAAAACGGCCTTCTTCTGGCGCGCGAGCTGCGTGAACAGGCGAACGTCGCGTTGATGTTCCTGACAGGCCGTGACAACGAGGTTGATAAAATTCTTGGTCTGGAAATCGGCGCGGATGACTACATCACCAAGCCGTTCAACCCTCGCGAGTTAACCATTCGCGCACGCAACCTGCTGTCCCGTACCATGAATCTGGGCACGGTCAGCGAAGAGCGTCGTAGCGTTGAAAGCTACAAGTTCAACGGCTGGGAACTTGATATCAATAGCCGTTCGCTGATTAGCCCGAACGGTGAGCAGTATAAACTGCCGCGCAGTGAATTCCGCGCGATGCTGCACTTCTGCGAAAACCCGGGCAAAATTCAGTCCCGCGCAGAGCTGCTGAAGAAAATGACCGGCCGTGAGCTGAAGCCACACGATCGTACCGTTGACGTGACCATCCGTCGTATTCGTAAGCATTTCGAATCTACGCCTGATACGCCGGAAATCATCGCCACTATCCATGGCGAAGGTTATCGTTTCTGCGGCGATCTTCAGGAGTAATCCGGCTCGTCACGCAGTAAAAAACGGCGCTTTTAGCGCCGTTTTTTTATCAATGCCACGGCATAATCGGCACCGCGCTAATCGCGTTTTTCGGTGAGCCTTCCACCACTTTGTCCGAGTAGGCCAGATAAGCCAGGGTGTTGCGTTTCGCGTCATAAAAACGCACCACCTGCAGCTTTTTGAACACCAGCGAGGTCCTTTTCTGGAACACGACGTCGCCCTGTGCTTTGCCGTTTTTGATTTTGTCGCTTAGCTCAACCGGACCAACCTGCTGGCAGGAAATGGCCGCGTCGGAAGTGTCTTCAGCCAGCCCCAGACCGCCCTTAATGCCGCCCGTTTTCGCCCGGCTGACATAACAGGTGACGTTTTTCACGTCCGGATCGTCAAACGCCTCCACCACAATTTTGTGGTCCGGCCCAAACATTTTAAACACGGTATCCACGGAGCCAATTTGCTCCGCCTGCGCCGCGCGCCCGGCCATCAAAGCCAGTGCCGCAAAGAGTAAAGCCTTGTATTTCATATTGTTACCATTCATAAATATTACGCTAAGCGATTATTCAACAGGTGAGGCAAAAATGTAGCAAGATCACAGGATTAGAATATATTTGCGTATAAATCACCACAAAAAGCATTAATGCGCAAAAAAAACACTGAATGCTAAAACGTCAAAAAATGCTATTATCCGCTAACCTGTAATCAGGCACCTGCAGCAGTTTTAAGGATGAGGATAGTATATGGATCAGGCTGGAATTATTCGCGACCTGCTCACCTGGCTGGAAGGTCATCTCGACCAGCCTTTGTCACTGGATAATGTGGCGGCAAAAGCAGGCTATTCCAAGTGGCATCTGCAACGGATGTTCAAGGATGTCACCGGTCATGCTATCGGTGCCTATATTCGTGCCCGTCGTTTGTCAAAGTCTGCCGTCGCGCTGCGTCTGACCGCACGGCCGATTCTGGATATTGCCCTGCAATATCGCTTCGATTCGCAGCAAACCTTCACCCGCGCCTTTAAAAAACAGTTCTCGTTAACGCCGGCGCTCTATCGCCGCTCGCCCGACTGGAGCTCGTTTGGCATGCGTCCGCCGCTTCGTCTGGGCGAGTTTGCGATGCCAAAATATGAAATCGTCACCCTGCCGGAAACGCACCTGATCGGCACCACGCAGAGCTACGCCTGCTCTCTGGAGCAGATCTCCGAGTTCCGTCATCAGATGCGGGTTCAGTTCTGGCGCGAATTTTTAAGCCACGCCCCGGCTATTCCGCCGATTCTGTATGGCCTGAACGAAACGCACCCGAGTCAGGAAAAAGACGACGAGCAGGAGGTGTTTTACACCACCGCGCTCACCCCTGACATGGCAAATGGCTACATTCAGGGCGCTAAGCCTGTCGTGCTGGAAGGCGGCGAGTACGTCATGTTCTCCTACGAGGGCTTAGGAACGGGCGTTCAGGAGTTTATCCTGACCGTTTACGGGACCTGCATGCCAATGCTGAATCTGAATCGCCGTAAAGGTCAGGACATTGAGCGCTACTATCCGGCGCAGGACGCTAAGCCGGAAGAAGGCCCTATCAATCTGCGGATGGAATTCCTTATCCCGGTACGTCGTTAACGCTGCAATTCGTCCAGCGCAGGGGCATCGAGATGCGAAATGTCCCCTGCCATCTCAACCACCCAACCTGACGCCAGCCAGGCGCTTTCCTGATAGTCGATGCGGGAAATGGAGCAGTTACGCAGTCGCAGTCGGCGTTCGGCATATGCCGGCAGCCCCAGAATAGTGCTCACCAGGCAACCCAGCGCGATGCCGTGACTCACCAGCAGCGGACGGCTGCCTGCCGGAAGCTTCAGGCACTCGGCCAGCGCGGCATGCATACGCACGCTCAGCTCCTGCATGGACTCTCCCTCAGGGATACGCCCCTCTTCCGTACCGTTCACCAGCGCACGACGCCAGCCTTCTTCGGTTTCCGTCAGCGTATCGATAGGGCGTTTTTCCAGCACGCCCATGTCCAGCTCGCGCAGGCGCGGCTCGAGAGTGACGTCGCAGCCGCAGGCATCAGCGATAATGCGTGCCGTCTGCTGCGTGCGGCCTAAATCACTGGAGATAACGTGAGTGATACCCAGCGTTCTGGCGCGTTCCGCCACCTGCCACGCCTGTTGCACACCCTTGTCGGTGAGAGGACTGTCTGACTGGCCCTGAATACGTCGCTCGGCGTTCCACTGCGTTTCACCGTGGCGAACAAGGTATACCTGTAACATGCTTTTTTTCCGTTATACTGCGATGAGTTTTTTTGAATCGAGCTTAATTATGCACCATGTTGTCTCTGCTACCACCAATCCTGCCAAAATTCAGGCAATTCTAAGGGCATTTGAAGAGATCTTCGGCGAAGGATCCTGCCATATTGACGCCATCGGCGTCGAGAGCGGCGTACCGGAACAGCCGTTTGGCAGCGAGGAAACGCGCGCTGGCGCACGAAATCGCGTGGCGAATGCCAAAGCCGCCGCACCAGACGCTGACTTCTGGGTCGCGATTGAAGCGGGAATCGACGAAGGCGCAACCTTCAGCTGGGTTGTTATCGAAAGCCGCGAGCAGCGCGGTGAAGCGCGTTCAGCCACCCTGCCGCTGCCGGAAATCATTCTGAATAAAGTGCGCGAAGGCGAAGCGCTCGGGCCGGTGATGTCGCAGTACACCGGCATTGACGAGATTGGCCGTAAAGAAGGGGCAATTGGCGTCTTCACCAAAGGCGTTTTGACCCGCTCAGGCGTGTATCACCAGGCGGTAGTTTTAGCGTTGAGCCCGTTTCATAACGCGATTTATCGCTGAGCGCCCAAGAGGATCTGCTCCAGCCACTGGCGCAGCTCAACCGGCGCAGATTTCAGGCTGTTCGATCCGCGGGTGATTGTCGCAATGCCCGCGCCCAGCTCGTTTTTCAGCTCGCGCTGGCTCATTTCGCCGCGCAGCAGCTCTTCAATAATGCGTACCCGCGTGCCCAGCGCTTCGCGTTCATCGGGCGTCAGCATAAGCTGTAATAGCGGTAAATGCAGATCCTTGTCATAAGACTGGCGGAGCAACTCCACAAAACGAAGCCACTCCTGATGACGCTGTTCGGCCATTGCCGAGGAATACGGGGAATGCTGGGTCATGTTATGCTGCCTCTTGTACTCATTAACGAGTACAGCATAACACAACCCGCGCCGATCAGTAACGTCTCTGCCACTCGGCATCGCTCATCAGCGCATCTTTCTCCCCCATGAAGTGGCGATAGTAAGCGTCATAAGCCAGCACGTTCTTCACGTAGCCACGCGTTTCAGAGAACGGAATACTCTCGACGAACGCTACGGCGTCGATACGCCCTGCGCTGTTGCCAAGCCAGGTGCGCACGCGCCCCGGTCCCGCGTTGTAGGCCGCTGACGCGAAGATGCGGTTATTGCCAAACTGCTGATAGACGTACTGCAGGTAGCTGGTACCGATGTTGATGTTGGTCTCCGGGTCCAGCAGCTGCGAGGGGCTGCTGTAGCCTGGGATATTAAACATCTTCACCGTGTGCGTCGCGGTGCCCGGCATGATCTGCATCAGGCCGCTGGCGCCTACCGGAGAACGGACTTTCGGGTTCCAGGCGCTCTCCTGACGGGCAATGGCCATCGCGTAGCTTTGCGGAATATCTTTGCCGCTGGTGTAGCGCTCAAAGAGATCGCTGTAAGCCAGCGGGAAACGCTCCTCAAGGTGATCCCACAGCTTGCCGGAGATCGTCGCCTGCACGCTCAGATCCCACCAGCGGTTATCGAACGCATAGCGGGCAAGCTGCGCTTTCTCATCCGTGGTGCGGCTGGTGACCAGATTGGCCCACTCGCTGCGCGCGGTGTTATCCAGATTCCAGTACATCAGCTCGCGAACGCGCGCCATTTCAGGCCCCTGCGTCAGCGCCGGGTTCGCGGTGGCTGGCGCTTTGTCGATCTTAAGCGTGTACGTCTCGCCCAGACGCTGCGCCGCGGCCATCGGGTAGAATCCGCGCTGCTGCATCAGGGAGTGAAGGATATCTTTGGCTTCGTCTTCACGACCGCGCTCCAGCAGCAGATCCGCCTGCCAGTAGCGCCATTCGTCTTTCTCTTTGGCGTCCATCGGCAGGCGCGCCAGCCAGGTATTCAGGCCGCGGCGATCGCCCGTTCCCAGCGCCATACGCACGCGACGTTCGACCAGCGAGACAGAGTTTGAGCGCATGACCGCATCGTCACGCCAGCGGGCCTGCTCATCGGTGACGTCTGCTCCCATCAGTCGCCACGCCACAATGTCGCGCAGCTCCTGGGTTTGATCGTCATTGAGCTGTTGGGCCTGCACCAGCTGCGGGATCATCAGCCGCGCGTTTTCCACATCATCACGCGCCACGCTGGCAAAGGCGACTGCCGCCATCTGCCGGGTAAAATCGGTCGCGCCAGTGGTGCGCGCAAACGTCAGGACGGTGTTCGGATCGTTTGCCAGGCCGATAACGGCAGAAGCAATGGTCTGATAATCCGCCGGCATTTGCCCCGCCAGCACGGTGACCAGCCGCGTGTTCCCGGCCTTCATAGCCAGGCGGATGCGTTCGAGGTAGGAGAGCGGATCCTGCTGCCCCGACGCGCGCCAGGCGCTGAAAAGCGGATCGCAGGCGTTGGGCTGGCTTTTGCCCGTCAGCCACAGCTCTTTTGCGCCGGCCCACGCTTCTTCCTGCTGGCCGGTAGCCCATTTCGCGTAATAGTAATTACACTGCGCTTCCGTCGCGCCCGGCTTGTCCGGGCTGAACGCCAGCAGGCCGCGCCAGTCTTCGCGACGGGCAAGCTCGTTCACGAACCGGGACTTCAGGGTGCGCGCAGGCGGCAGGGTCGGGTTCGCCTGAATGAAGTTGTTCACGGTGACGGTTGGTTGATTCATCAGATCGTCAGTAATCTGGCGATACTCCAGATACGGATACAGCGGATAATCCTTCAGCGTCGGCATCAGCGCCTGCACGGTATCCATCTGCCTGTTGTCCCATGCCTGCTTAATCTGGGCATAGCGGCTACGTTGTTCATCCAGTGAATCGGCATGCACCGCCTGGCTTACCGCCATTACGCATACGCTGGCAGCCAGCAGACGCCAGACCACCCGTTTGGCTTTTTCCACAAGCTCTTCCTCATTGTTTTTCGTTAGTTGCAGCGTCTTGCCACGTCAAAGTCACATCAACTTATGCTAACCAGGCATCCCGCAACGCGCCACGTCATGGACACTTTTTTACCTTTCTTGCGCGTTTTAACACTCCCGACGTTCCTGGCTGGGATTAGGGCGTGAAAAAGGCTACACTTCGAGGCTGAAATTCATTCTCATCACGATAAAAGAGGCGAAGTCCAACGTGGCTCAATTCGTTTATACCATGCATCGTGTCGGCAAAGTTGTCCCGCCGAAACGTCATATTCTTAAAAATATCTCGCTGAGCTTCTTCCCGGGCGCAAAAATCGGTGTCCTGGGTCTCAACGGTGCCGGTAAGTCCACCCTGCTGCGCATCATGGCCGGCATCGATACAGACATCGAAGGTGAAGCCCGTCCGCAGCCAGGCATCAAGATCGGCTACCTGCCGCAGGAACCTCAGCTGAACCCGGAACACACCGTGCGTGAATCCGTTGAAGAAGCGGTGTCCGAAGTGGTTAACGCGCTGAAAGGCCTGGATGAAGTGTATGCCAAATACGCCGAGCCGGATGCGGACTTCGACAAGCTGGCCGCTCAGCAGGGCAAATACGAAGAGATTATCCAGGCACACGACGGTCACAACCTGAACGTGCAGCTTGAGCGCGCGGCTGATGCCCTGCGCCTGCCGGACTGGGATGCGAAAATCGCTAACCTCTCCGGTGGTGAGCGTCGCCGCGTGGCGCTGTGCCGCCTGCTGCTGGAAAAACCAGACATGCTGCTGCTCGACGAACCTACCAACCACCTGGATGCAGAGTCCGTAGCGTGGCTGGAACGCTTCCTGCACGACTTCGAAGGCACCGTGGTGGCGATCACCCACGACCGTTACTTCCTCGACAACGTGGCGGGCTGGATCCTGGAGCTGGACCGCGGTGAAGGTATTCCGTGGGAAGGCAACTACTCCTCCTGGCTGGAGCAGAAAGATCAGCGTCTGGCGCAGGAAGCGTCTCAGGAAGCGGCGCGGCGCAAGTCTATCGAGAAAGAGCTGGAGTGGGTGCGTCAGGGCGCGAAAGGCCGTCAGTCCAAGGGCAAAGCCCGTCTGGCGCGCTTTGAAGAGCTTAACAATACCGAATACCAGAAACGTAACGAAACCAACGAACTGTTTATTCCACCTGGAGCGCGTCTGGGGGATAAAGTGGTTGAAGTGACCAACCTGCGTAAGTCCTACGGCGACCGCCTGCTGATCGACGACCTGACCTTCTCCGTACCGAAGGGCGCTATCGTTGGGATCATCGGTCCGAACGGCGCGGGTAAATCAACCCTGTTCCGCATGATGTCCGGTCAGGAACAGCCTGACAGCGGCTCTATCACCCTGGGTGAGACCGTGAAGCTGGCGTCCGTTGACCAGTTCCGTGACGCGATGGACAACAGCAAAACCGTGTGGGAAGAAGTGTCCGGCGGTCTGGATATCATGCGTATCGGCAACACCGAGATGCCAAGCCGCGCCTACGTTGGCCGCTTTAACTTCAAGGGCACCGACCAGGGCAAACGCGTGGGCGAGCTGTCCGGCGGCGAGCGCGGTCGTCTGCATCTGGCGAAGCTGCTACAGGTTGGCGGTAACGTTCTGCTGCTCGATGAACCAACCAACGACCTGGACATCGAAACCTTGCGCGCGCTGGAAAACGCCCTGCTCGAGTTCCCGGGCTGTGCAATGGTTATCTCGCACGACCGCTGGTTCCTGGACCGTATCGCAACCCACATCCTGGATTACCAGGACGAAGGTAAGGTAGAGTTCTTCGAAGGTAACTTCACCGAATACGAAGAGTACAAGAAACGCACGCTGGGCGCAGACGCGCTGGAGCCGAAGCGTATTAAGTACAAGCGTATCGCGAAATAAAAGCACAACGGCAACTTCGGTTGCCGTTTTTTATGTTTGTTCCCTCTCCCCGGGTAGAGGGTCAGGGTGAGGGCATCAGGCCGCACATAATTACCTTCCCACGTAGTACCGCCTCACCTCATCAAACTGCATCGCAAACTCGATATAGCTCATCAGCGCGGGCGAATTGAGCTTACGGCTCGGATAGGCCAGCCACAGGTCGTTCCCCTCCACGCTCCACGCCGACAGCACCTTCACCAGCGCCCCCTTTTCAACCTTGTCTTCCAGCAGAAATGCGGGCAACAGCGTGATCCCCGCCCCGGCAACCGCACACTCGCGGGCGTACACCAGGTTATCGGTTAAATGCGCGTTGTCCGGCAGGTAGCGATAGTCTTCGCTCTCGCTTCGCAGCAGCCACTCAGACCAGGACCTGTGGGTAATGCAGCGATGCTCCACCAGCTGACGCGGATGGACTAACGGTTCACGACGCGCCAGATAATCGGGCGATGCCAGCATATAGCGCGGGCAGTGCCCGATCATCCGGCCAATCAGGGATGAATCCTGCGGCTTGCCGGTACGTAGCGCCACGTCAAAACCGGACTCGACCAGATCCACCACGTCGTCAGAAATTGATACATCGAGCGAAACGTCAGGGTAGCGAAGCTGAAATTCGGCATTAAGGTGTGCCAGAAGCGTTGCCCCGATCCCCGCAGGACAGGTGATCCGCAGCCGTCCGCTGGGGTTGTCGCGCAGGCGCTGGATGGCATACTCCGCCCGCTCGCTGGCCGCCAGCATCTCGCGGCAGTGCACCAGATAGTGCTCGCCGGCAAAGGTCAGGTTGATCCTGCGCGTCGTCCGATTGAGCAAGCGGATCCCCAGCTGCTGTTCAAGCTGGCTAATGCGCTGGCTGACGCTGGACTTAGGCAGCTCCGCCTTCCGGGCCGCAGCGGTAAAGCTTCCCGTCTCCGCCACCAGCGCAAACAGCGCCATATCCTGAAGCTGTTTAAACATGATTGTTCATCCTGTACGAACGCTGAGTTCTCGATTGTCCATCTTATCACGCGCGTGACCACTTAATAGACTAGTCTCAACAAAACGCATGCCATTGAGGAGCACACCATGTCCGTTAAAGCCATTGCCGTTAACCCCGCCAATCCCTCCGCTTTCATTGAAATCGCCCCGTCGATGCCGCAGCCCGGCGAGCACGATCTGCTGGTGGAAGTGAAAGCCGTCTCCGTTAACCCGGTCGATACTAAGGTGCATGCAGGCCTTGTCAAAAATGGGCTGAAAGCGCCACGTATTCTCGGGTGGGACGCCAGCGGGATCGTCAAAGCCGTTGGGGCTGGCGTCACCGGGTTCAAACCGGGGGACGAAGTGTGGTACGCGGGCGACATTACCCGTCCGGGCAGTAATACCACGCACCAGCTGATTGACGCGCGCATTGTTGGGCGTAAGCCTGCAAGCCTGGGCTGGGATGCGGCTGCCGCATTGCCGCTGACCGCGCTGACCGCCTGGGAAGGGCTGTTCGAGCGTCTGAACATTCAGGATGCCGGATCGGACAATACGCTGCTGATCGTCGGCGGTGCTGGCGGAGTGGGGTCGCTGGCGATCCCGTTCGCAAAACACGGCAGCAAGGTTAAGGTGATCGCCACCGCGTCGCGGGAAGACTCCGCCCGGTGGTGCCGCGATCGCGGAGCGGATCTGGTGGTGGATTATCGCGATCTTAAAGGTGAGCTGGCAAAGCAGGGCATTAGCTTTGTGGATTACATTTTCATTCTTAATGATACCGATGGCCACTGGGATACGGTCAGCGAACTGATTGCGCCGCAGGGGCACATTTGCTCCATCGTCGAAA
This sequence comes from Enterobacter cloacae complex sp. P40C2, assembly GCF_014930695.1. Lineage (NCBI taxonomy): Bacteria > Pseudomonadati > Pseudomonadota > Gammaproteobacteria > Enterobacterales > Enterobacteriaceae > Enterobacter > Enterobacter cloacae complex sp. P40C2. The sequence continues at coordinate 220,857 of NZ_JADBRP010000002.1, forward strand.
ATGCGCATCCGCTGAACCAGGATAAGCTGAAATCTAAGTCCGCCGCGCTGCACTGGGAATTTATGTATACCCGCAGCATGTACCAGACTGCCGATATGGCGCGTCAGGGTGAGATCTTAAACGAGGTGGCGAAGCTGGTGGATAACGGCGTGGTGACAAGTTCGCTGAGCGAAACGCTGCACGGTCTGAGCGTGGAAAGCATTACCGAGGCGCACCGCAGGGTGCTGGAAGGGCATATGCGCGGGAAGGTGGTGGTTGCGTTCTGAGTGGTTTGATTCCCCTCACCCTAACCCTCTCCCCATAGGGGAGAGGGGATGTTACGGGGCCGTCTTTACCCTCTCCCCTATGGGGAGAGGGCAGGGTGAGGGGCAAGCCTGTGAATTTACCCCTGCTCCCCCATCATCTCCTTCACCAGCTCGACGCAGCGCAGGAAACGGGTGTCGTAATCCGATGCTTCCACGTGCACAAACTCAACGTTGTTCTCGTTAAGCATCTCCACCAGCATCGTCTGGAACTCTCGCCTGTCCACCGAGCTGCCCAGGCTGCGCATGCCGTCGGCCACCCATGGCGTGTTGTTTTCCAGCAGGATCACCAGGTCGAAGCGATATTCATCAATCAGCGCCTGCACAAACGGGTGCTCGCGACCTTCGTACTTTTTACAGAACGCCTGAGTGGTGACGAAATCGGTATCGATGAACGCCACTTTGTTGGCGTACTTCACGGCGAAATCAATGTACTGGGCATGGCCGAGCGCGATTTTGTCGTAGTCGGAATACTGCAGCGCCATCTCGTCACCGCCGAGATGTGAGAAAACATAATCGCGGCCATATTCCCACGCGCTGGTGGTGTTGAAGATGTTCGCCAGCTTATTCACCAGCGTCGATTTTCCGCTCGACTCGCCGCCAAGAATGGCTACCGTACGCACGAAGAACGGCTTTACTTCGGTTGGAATGTAGTCCCAGTAGCGGAACGGGTTCTCGCGGATCTGCGCCCCGCTGATGTTCATGAAGGTACGCTTCGGATCGATAAGCACCGTCTCGATGCCCAGATGCTCGCGGAACTGCGGCGCGTCGGATTCTTCAGAGGTGTAGATCCAGTTAGGCGCAATGCCCTTCTCTTCCATAAACGCTTTGATGCCGTTACTCCACACGTCCCAGCCGTGCGGATACGGCTCCATGCCCTCCTCGTTAAAGGCATGAATGCGAATGTTTTTCTGATACTTAAAGGTCTGAAGCAGCCAGCGCAGACGATCCGGCACCGTGGGCTGCTGCGACATGGCGCTGTCTTCAAACAGCAGGCGATCGCGGGTTTCATCGTAGCCCATGATGATGTGCAGTTCGTCCACCTGGCTACAGGCGCGCTGGATCAGGTAGATATGCCCGGTATGCAGCGGGTAGAACTTACCGAACACCACGCCGATGTTCTTTTGCATGCGTGGAAATTCAAGCCCCAGAAAGCGGTGCAGCGCTTCGAGCTTTTGCGCGCTGGGGCTTTTGATTTTGGCGTTAAGCAGTTGGCTCAGGTAGCCTTTGGTCATTCCGCTGGCGTCCGCCACCTGCTGCAGCGTGCAGCCCTTCTGGCGGATTGCGGTTTTGATGTAGTCAAATGATGACATAAATTACGGTGCCTCCTGCAAAATCGAATACGTAATTATAAGTCGTCAAAGACATTTAACGCATCTGCGAGTTTCTTAACGCCAAAGACCTGCATCCCTTCCGGGATTTTTTTCGGCACGTTGGCGGCAGGAACAATCGCGCGGCGGAAGCCATGCTTTGCCGCTTCGGAGATGCGCTCCTGGCCGCTCGGCACCGGGCGGATCTCGCCGGCCAGCCCCACTTCGCCAAATACCACCAGATCCTGCGGCAGCGGCCTGTCGCGCAGGCTGGAGACCATCGCCAGCAGCAGCGCCAGATCCGCGCTGGTCTCTGAAACCTTTACGCCGCCGACCACGTTGACGAAAACGTCCTGATCCGCCATCTGCAGGCCGCCGTGGCGGTGCAGCACCGCCAGCAGGATCGCCAGACGGTTTTGCTCCAGGCCGACCGCCACGCGACGGGGGTTGCCCATCATCGAGTGATCCACCAGCGCCTGAATTTCCACGAGCAGCGGGCGCGTCCCTTCCCACAGCACCATCACGGAGCTGCCGGAGGTGACCTCATCGCCACGGCTCAGGAAGATGGCCGAAGGGTTGCTGACCTCGCGAAGCCCCTGCTCGGTCATGGCAAATACGCCCAGCTCGTTCACCGCACCAAAGCGGTTTTTATGGCTGCGCAGGGTACGGAAGCGGGAGTCCGCGTCGCCGTCGAGCATGACGGAGCAGTCAATACAGTGCTCAAGCACTTTCGGCCCCGCCAGCGAGCCGTCTTTGGTGACGTGGCCGACCATCACAATCGCCACGCCGCGGGTTTTGGCAAAGCGCGTCAGGTAGGCGGCGGTTTCGCGCACCTGCGCCACGCTGCCCGGCGAGGACTGAATGTCCGCCATGTGCATGACCTGAATGGAGTCGATCACCATCAGCTTCGGCTGCTCTTCTTCGGCGATCATGCAGATCTGCTCGATGCTGGTTTCCGAAAGCATATTCAGGTTGCCCGTCGGCAGGCCAAGACGATGGGCGCGCATCGCCACCTGCTGGAGCGATTCCTCGCCCGTGACGTAAAGGGTTTTCATCTGCTCGGCAAGCTTGCAGAGCGTTTGCAGCAGGAGCGTCGATTTACCCGCGCCCGGGTTACCGCCGATCAGAATGGCGCTGCCCGGCACTACGCCGCCGCCGAGCACGCGGTCAAACTCCTTGAACCCGGTGGAGAAGCGCGGCAGCGCTTCCAGACTGATATCGGAAAGTTTTTGTACCTTCGACACGCCTGCATTGCCCGCATAGCCGCTCAGGCGTTCGTTGCGGGCCACGCTCGGCGAAGCCGCCACACCACGCACTTCGGTGATGGTGTTCCAGGCATGACAGGCGCTGCATTGCCCCTGCCAGCGCGGATAATCCGCACCACATTCATTACAGACAAATGCGCGTTTTGGAGCTTTCGCCACGGTTTACCTCGTTATTTCTGGTTAATGCTGCCGGAGAGAATGCAGAACACCCCCATCAGATCGGCATGACGGACAGTGACTTCCGTCTTTTCATTCACTTTCGGCTTAGCATGGTAGGCAATGCCAAGACCGGCAACTTTAATCATCGGCAGATCGTTCGCGCCATCGCCGATGGCGACGGTCTGCTCGACCGGTATCTCATATTTCTGCGCCAGACGCGTCAGCGTGTTGGCTTTGTACTGCGCGTCCACGATGTCTCCGGTGACCTGTCCGGTCAGCCTGCCGTCCACGATCTCCAGCTCGTTAGCCACAACCGTGGTCAGGTGCAGTTTTTCCCGCAGATAATCCGCGAAGAAGGTAAAGCCCCCGGAGGCGATGGCCACCTTCCAGCCCAGAGACTGGAGCTTTAATACCAGCTGCGTCAGCCCGGGCATCAGCGGCAGCTCATCGCGCACCTGACGCAGAATAGTGGCGTCGGCCCCTTTGAGGGTCGCCACGCGCTGCCTCAGGCTGGCGGTGAAATCCAGCTCGCCTCGCATCGCGCGCTCGGTGACTTCAGCCACAAGCTCACCGCTCCCCGCCAGCCTGGCGATCTCGTCGATACATTCGATCTGGATGGCGGTAGAGTCCATATCCATCACCAGCAGGCCCGGCGTTTTCAGGTGCGGGATCTTGCCGAGTGGCGCAACGTCCAGCCCAGCGTCGTGCGCCAGCCGCGTGGCGCGCTGCGTCAGGGAACCCGCCAGGCGAATAACCTGGTAATCTTCCACGCACCAGGCGGCAACGATAACCATCGCCGCGCCGAGCGTGGTTTGATACTGGGTGAGACGTTGCTTATCCAGGCCGCGTCCATACAGCAGCCAGCCGCTACGGCCAGCGTGGTAATCCAGAGGCATCACCTCATCGCCACTTAACGAGAGCGGCAATCCTGGCCATAAAGAGACATCCGTTGGCAGGTCACACCAGGTAATGTTCGGCATTAAAGCTCCTGTAATTTGGTTCGCGCCGGAAGGTTCCAGAGGGAAAATAACGCATGAGGCTACCCTGTAACCATCACTTCTGGCAACATTAAGCCGTAAATTTTAAGCAGGTGGAATATGGCTCGCGCAAAACTGAAATTCCGGCTTCATCGCGCCGTGATTGTCCTGATCTGTCTCGCACTATTAGTGGCGCTGATGCAGGGGGCATCCTGGTTTAGCCAGAATCACCAACGGCAACGCAACCCGCAATTTGAAGAGCTGGCCCGCACCCTGGCGCGTCAGGTAACGCTCAATATTGCCCCGTCAATGCGTACCGAAACGCCGGACGAGAAGCGCATAGGCCAGGTATTGCGCCAGCTTACGGAAAACAGCCGCATTCTGGATGCGGGCGTGTACGATGAGCAGGGCGACCTGATCGCCCGCGCCGGTGAACATGTCGAGGTGCGCGATCGGCTGGCGCTGGACGGTAAAAAAGCCGGCGGCTATTTCAACCAGCAGATCGTCGAACCAATTCAGGGCAAGAATGGTCCGCTGGGGTATCTGCGCCTCACCCTTGATACCCACACTCTGCCTACCGAAGCCAAACAGGTGGACAATACCACCAATATTCTGCGCCTGATGCTACTCCTCTCGCTGGCAACAGGCGTGGTGCTGGCGCGCACGCTGCTCCAGGGCAAGCGCACCCGCTGGCAGCAGTCACCGTTCCTGTTGACCGCCAGCAAGTCGGTTCCCGAAGACGAAGAGAGCGAGAAGAAGGAATAGTGATAAAGTAGGCAGACGATTCGGAAAAGGAACTTTGCCATGACGACGTTACGCCTGCTTATCTCTGACTCTTACGATCCCTGGTTTAATCTCGCGGTGGAAGAGTGCATCTTCCGCCAGATGCCCGCCACGCAGCGCGTGCTGTTTCTCTGGCGCAACGCCGATACGGTGGTCATTGGCCGCGCGCAAAACCCGTGGAAAGAGTGTAATACCCGCCGCATGGAAGAGGATAACGTGCGTCTGGCGCGCCGGAGCAGCGGTGGCGGCGCGGTGTTTCACGATCTGGGAAATACCTGCTTTACCTTTATGGCAGGCAAGCCGGAGTATGACAAAACCATTTCAACATCCATCGTCCTCAACGCGTTCAATTCGCTCGGTGTCACCGCCGAGGCCTCGGGGCGTAACGATCTGGTGGTCAAAACGCCCGACGGGGATCGCAAAGTATCGGGTTCGGCCTATCGCGAAACGATGGATCGCGGCTTCCATCACGGCACCCTGCTGCTTAACGCCGATCTGAGCCGTCTGGCGAACTACCTTAATCCCGACAGGAAAAAGCTTCAGGCCAAAGGGATCACCTCGGTGCGCGGCCGCGTGGCGAATCTGGTGGAGCTACTGCCGGGGATTACGCACGAGCAGATTTGCGATGCGATCCGCGAGGCGTTCTTTGCGCACTACGGCGAGCGCGTGGAGGCGGAGGTAATCTCTCCTGATAAAACCCCGGACCTGCCCAATTTTGCTGAAACCTTTGCCCGCCAGAGCAGCTGGGAGTGGAACTTCGGCCAGGCGCCGGCGTTCTCCCATCTGCTGGACGAGCGTTTTACCTGGGGCGGCGTGGAACTGCATTTTGACGTAGAGAAAGGCCACATCACCCGCACGCAGGTATTCACGGACAGCCTTAATCCCGCGCCGTTAGAGGCGCTGGCAGCGCGTTTGCAGGGCTGTTTGTATCGGGCGGATACGCTGCAGCAGGAGTGCGATGCGTTGACAGGTGATTTTCCCGGACAGGAAACCGAATTACGGGAATTATCGGCATGGATTGCGAGGGAGGTAAAATAATTGAGAATAATAATATTCTGTAAAGGCTTTTTTAAAAAAAGCACATTTATAATGTAAATAGATTAAATAGACGGAATAGCTCAGCGCGTAAGAAAATCCTGACGCAGGGGGAACAATTAATGTTCCCTTTAATTATACGTTAAGGATGAAACGTGAAAAAAATTCTATTAGCAGCGTCTGTTATTTTAGCGATGTCGTCTGCCGCTCACGCGGCGGGAACCGCAGAATTAAAGGTTACCGGGGTATTAACCAACTCCGCGTGTACGCCCACGTTAAGCGGTGGAGGTATCGTTGATTTTGGCACGACCAATATTGGTAATATGTCTGCCACAGCGACTAACCAGCTCGGCAATAAAGATCTTTCCCTCTCCATCAGCTGCGTTGCCCCGACAAAAGTAGGCTGGAGCATTATCGACGACCGCGCGGATTCTAAACAGAACCTGATCGTCGAAAATACCGACTGGAGCGGCTCAGGTTCCGTATGGAGCAGTAATAGCCTGTTCGGCGCGGGGAAAACCGCGGGCGGCGTCAATCTGGGCGCTTATTCCGTCACGATGCAGTTGAGCAACGTCACTGCGGACGGAAAAACCACCGGTATGATTTCGGGTGCCAATTCCACAGGAAGTTATTCATGGGGCCAGATGGTGGGCGACAGCGCACCCGTTCGTAATGACGGCATAGTTTACACGGTTGCGGGTGACGCAAGCGTCGATCCGCTGGCGTTTACCAGTGCGGTATTCCCGCTGCGCGTCGCGCTGGCCGTACAGGATACGACGACGCTTGCCCTGACCGATGACACGCAGATTGACGGACAGGCAACAATCAGTCTTGTTTATCTGTAAGGTGTGAACAGTAAAAAAGAGTGTAGCCACGGCTACACTCTTTCTTTTTATATTACGCTTTGTCGCCCAGAAGAACGGATTCCAGCGCGATTTTGATCATGTCGTTGAAGGTGGTCTGACGCTCGGCAGCCGTGGTCTGCTCATGGGTACGGATGTGGTCAGACACGGTGCAGATGGTCAACGCTTTCGCGCCAAACTCAGCCGCGACGCCGTAGATACCTGCCGCTTCCATTTCCACGCCCAGGATGCCGTATTTTTCCATCACGTCGAACATCTCGCCGCCGTCTGGTGCGTAGAACAGGTCAGCAGAGAAGATGTTACCCACACGCGCCTCAACGCCCAGCGCTTTTGCCGCGTCAACCGCGTCACGCACCATGCCGAAGTCCGCAATCGCGGCGAAGTCATGATCTTTAAAACGCATACGGTTTACTTTCGAATCGGTGCAGGCACCCATACCGATAACGATATCGCGCAGCTTAACGTCCATGCGCACCGCGCCGCAGGAGCCGACGCGGATGATTTTCTTCACGCCGAAATCGGTGATCAGCTCTTTGGTGTAGATGGAGCAGGATGGGATACCCATGCCGTGGCCCATAACGGAAATTTTGCGGCCTTTATAGGTACCGGTGAAGCCCAGCATGCCGCGAACGTTGTTCACTTCACGCACGTCTTCAAGGAAGGTTTCTGCAATGTGCTTCGCGCGCAGCGGGTCGCCAGGCATCAATACGACGTCAGCGAAATCACCCATTTCTGCATTAATGTGAGGAGTTGCCATCTTCAGTTCCTTTTCATTTAAATTCTCCCTCTCCCTGTGGGAGAGGGTTGGGGTGAGGGCATCAGGCCGCACCCGTATCTCTCGCGGGAGAGGGTTGGGGTGAGGGCATCAGGCCGCACCCCTTGTCATTCAGAACATAGCCTTGCCATATTCCATGTCAGACGTGCCAAAGTATTTCGCAATGGTCTGGCCAATGTCTGCGAAGGTGTCACGGTGGCCCAGCGAACCTGGTTTCACTTTCGGGCCGTACACCAGCACCGGAATATGCTCGCGGGTGTGGTCGGTGCCGGTCCAGGTTGGGTCACAACCGTGATCCGCGGTCAGGATCAGAATGTCATCTTCACCCACCAGCTCCATCAGCTCCGGCAGGCGGCGGTCGAACAGCTCCAGACCGGCAGCGTAGCCTGCGACGTCGCGACGGTGGCCCCAGGAGGAGTCGAAGTCCACGAAGTTGGTGAAGACAATCGTGTTGTCGCCCGCTTCCTTCATCTCTTTGACGGTAGCGTCGAACAGCGCGTCCAGACCGGTCGCTTTCACTTTTTTGGTGATGCCGCAGTTTGCGTAGATGTCCGCGATTTTACCCACGGACACCACGTGACCGCCCTTCTCGTCGACCAGTTTTTGCAGCACGGTGGGTGCCGGTGGCTCAACGGCCAGGTCGTGGCGGTTGCCGGTACGCTGGAAGTTACCCGCTTTGTCGCCGATAAACGGACGCGCGATAACGCGGCCAATGTTGTAGCCGCCTTCGGTCAGCTCTTCACGGGCGATTTCGCACAGCTCGTAGAGTTTATCCAGACCAAACGTCTCTTCGTGGCAGGCAATCTGGAACACGGAGTCAGCAGAGGTGTAGAAAATCGGCTTGCCGGTTTTCATGTGCTCTTCGCCGAGCTGATCCAGAATCACGGTACCGGATGAGTGGCAGTTACCAAGGTAGCCCGGCAGGTTGGCACGCTTAACCAGCTTATCGAGCAGCTCCTGCGGGAAGCTGTTCTCGTGATCGGAGAAGTAGCCCCAGTCGAACAGCACCGGCACACCGGCGATTTCCCAGTGACCGGACGGGGTATCTTTACCGGAAGAGAGCTCGTGCGCCCAGGCGTAAGCGCCCACCACTTCCGCGTTGCCGTCCATACCGGCTGCGATTTTACCGGTAGAGCCTTCATGCGCTTTTACCAGCCCGAGGCGGGTCAGATTTGGCAGGTTCAGAGGGCCTTTACGACCGTTATCCGCTTCGCCTTTTGCACAGGCTTCCGCGATGTGACCCATGGTATCGGAACCCACGTCACCAAAACGTTCTGCATCTTCGGTTGCGCCGATGCCGAATGAGTCCAGCACCATAATAAATGCACGTTTCATAATTGTTCTCCGTACTTAGTGCTTCATAAAAATGCGATCAGATCAGTATACCGCTATTCGGTGATACGACGATAGACCGTCGGTGTGGTTTCCGGTGCTTTATCGTCAAGAGATATTGCCGCTTTCACCGCTTTCGCCGCGTCCTGCCAGCTGGCTTCGTCTTTGGCGTGGATCACCGCCAGCGGACGTTGACCGTCAACGCTGTCGCCCAGACGGGCCATATCGGTAAAGCCAACGCTGTAATCAATGGTGTCGGACGCCTGACGACGACCGCCGCCCATTGAGACCACCGCCATGCCGAGCGCGCGGGTATCCATTGCGGAGACAAAACCTTCGCTGTCCGCGTAGACCGCTTTGCTGAGCATCGCGGTTGGCAGATATTTGGCGTAGTTTTCCACGAAGTCAGTCGGGCCTTTCTGCGCCGCCACCATACGGCCAAAAATCTCCGCCGCTTTACCGTTGTCCAGAACCGCCTGAAGCTTCGCGCGGGCTTCCGTATCGTCTTTGGCAAGCTTGCCGGAGATCAGCATCTCCACGCACAGCGCCATGGTCACGTCGAACAGGCGCGGGTTGCGGTATTCACCCGTCAGGAACTGCACGGCCTCGCGCACTTCCACGGCGTTACCGGCGCTGGATGCCAGCACCTGGTTCATGTCCGTCAGCAGTGCGGTGGTGCGCACGCCCGCGCCGTTGGAGACGCCAACGATCGCTTCAGCCAGCGCTTCAGAGAGCTCGTAGGTCGGCATAAACGCGCCGCTGCCTACCTTCACGTCCATGACCAGCGCGTCCAGACCTTCCGCCAGCTTTTTGGCGAGGATAGAGGCGGTGATCAGCGGGATGGAGTCTACGGTTGCGGTAATATCGCGGGTCGCGTAGAAACGCTTGTCTGCCGGAGCAAGCGAGCTGGTCTGGCCGATAATCGCCACACCAACGTCTTTAATAATGTCGCGGAAGCGGTTGTCGTCCGGGAAGATATCGAAGCCCGGAATGGCTTCCAGTTTGTCGAGCGTACCGCCGGTATGGCCCAGGCCACGCCCGGAGATCATCGGGATGTAGCCGCCGCAGGCTGCGACCATAGGGCCAAGCATCAGCGACGTCACGTCACCCACGCCGCCGGTGGAGTGTTTGTCCACAATCGGCCCGTTGAGGTTAAGGCTCTTCCAGTCCAGCACGGTTCCTGAATCTCGCATCGCCATGGTCAGCGACACGCGCTCAGGCATCGACATATCGTGGAAGAAAATGGTCATCGCCAGGGCAGCAATCTGACCTTCAGAGACGGTGTTGTCGCGAATGCCGTTGATAAAGAAGCGGATCTCTTCGTCGCTCAGGGCAAGACCATCACGTTTTTTACGAATAATTTCTTGTGCGAGAAACACGGTAACCCCCATGCGGAATCGGGTGAATTGTGGCGGGCAGCGCCCGCCCTACGTTCCTGTAGGCCGGATAAGCGAATCGCCATCCGGCATTTTTTGCTATTAGTAGCTGCTTGCGCTCTTACCGTCGCCATGGCCCAGCGCTTTCAGCAGGCTCGCCAGCAGGCTGGAGGCGCCGAAGCGGTAGTGGCGGGAGTCCGCCCACTCTGCGCCGAACAGCTCGTCGGCAATCGCCAGGAACTGCTGCGCGTCTTCAGCGGTACGCACGCCGCCCGCGGGTTTGAAGCCAACGGTTTCGGACACGCCCATATCGCGGATCACTTCCATCATGATGCGCGCGCTTTCCGGCGTGGCGTTAACCGGCACTTTACCGGTAGAGGTTTTAATGAAATCAGCCCCGGCTTTGATGGAGATTTCAGACGCTTTACGGATCAGCGCCTCTTCTTTCAGTTCGCCGGTTTCGATGATCACTTTGAGCAGCACATTTGCCGCCGCGCACGCGTCTTTACAGGCCTTCACCAGGTCAAAACCGACCTGCTCGTTGCCGGCGATCAGCGCGCGGTACGGGAACACCACGTCAACTTCGTCTGCGCCGTAAGCAATTGCCGCACGGGTTTCTGCCAGGGCGATCTCGATGTCGTCATTGCCGTGCGGGAAGTTAGTCACGGTTGCAATGCGCACGTCCGGCGTGCCCTGCTCTTTCAGCGTCTTGCGGGCAATCGGAATAAAGCGCGGGTAGATACAAACGGCGGCGGTGTTACCCACTGGCGTTTTCGCCTGATGGCACAGCGCGATGACTTTTTCATTGGTATCGTCATCGTTCAGGGTGGTCAGGTCCATCAGCTTCAACGCGCGCAGGCTGCTTGCAGTTAAATCGGTCATAACATTCTCCAACGGCAGTGCCGTATCAATTTTACCTTGCGGGTCTGTGAGTATTCTAACATTCACCCGCATCCACACTTCGACATTCATCACAGTTAATGAAAACTGCGTGCAAATTTGCATTACTGTAATGAGATCTTCTTCAAACTTTAGCGTACCTGTTGCTGACTAAAGCAGCGATACCCCCTGCCGGATCAAAAGCCCCGCCAGGCTGGCTTCCTACAATTCGTTCACCATCCGCAGAATAATCCAGGAAGTGAACATGCCCGACGCCCTGCAACAACGTTGCCAGCACATTGTGACAAGCCCGGTGTTAACCCCGGAACAAAAACGTCATTTTCTGGCGCTGGAAGCAGAGAACAATCTGCCTTACCCTGCTCTGCCAGAGGCGGCACGCGCCGCGCTGGACGAAGGATTTATCTGCGACATGTTCGAAGGGCATGCGCCCTACAAACCGCGCTACGTGCTTCCGGACTACGCTAAATTCCTGGCAAACGGCTCAGAGTGGCTGGAGCTGGAAGGGGCGAAAGATCTGGATGATGCCCTCTCGCTGCTCGCTATCCTCTACCATCATGTTCCGTCCGTCACATCAATGCCGGTCTATCTGGGCCAGCTCGATGAAATCCTCACTCCGTATGTTAAAATTCTAACACAGGATGAAATCGATAGCCGAATAAAACGTTTCTGGCGCTATCTCGACAGAACCCTGCCTGATGCCTTTATGCATGCCAATATCGGCCCGGCGAATACGCCCGTTACGCATGCCGTTTTGCGAGCGGACGCAGAGCTGAAGCAGGTCGCGCCGAACCTGACCTTTATTTACGACCCGGACGTTACCCCTGACGACCTGCTGCTGAGCGTTGCGAAAAACATTTGCGAGTGCAGTAAACCGCATATTTCCAATGGCCCGCTGAATGATAAAATTTTCACAAAAGGCCGCTATGGCGTGGTGAGCTGCTACAACTCCCTGCCGCTGGCGGGCGGCGGCAGCACGCTGGTGCGCCTTAACCTGAAAGCGATTGCAGAGCACAGCCACTCTCCCGAAGACTTTTTCGCCCGTACCCTGCCGCACTACTGTCAGCAGCAAATGGCGATCGTTAACGCGCGCTGCGATTTTTTATATGAACAATCCGGCTTCTTTGAGAATAGCTTCCTCGTAAAAGAGGGGCTGATTGATGCCGATCGTTTCGTGCCGATGTTCGGCATGTACGGGCTGGCCGAAGCGGTGAACGTGCTGTGCGAAAAAGCAGGTATTGCGGGGCGTTACGGAAAAGACGAGCAGGCCAACGCGCTGGGCTACCGCATCAGTGAACAGCTTGCGGCATTTGTTGAGAACACGCCGGTGAAGCACGGCTGGAAGCACCGCGCGATGCTGCATGCCCAGTCTGGCATCAGTTCTGATTCAGGCACCACGCCGGGGGCGCGCCTGCCTTACGGCGACGAGCCGGATCCCATCAGCCACCTGCTGGCCGTGGCGCCACATCACCAGCACTATCACTCGGGGATCAGCGATATTCTCACCCTGGATGAGACGGTCAAACGCAATCCTCAGGCGGTGGTGCAGCTTTGTCTGGGGGCGTTTCGCGCCGGTATGCGCGAATTTACCGCCAACGTCGCCGGAAACGACCTGGTGCGCGTCACCGGGTATATGGTGCGGCTCTCCGATCTGGAAAAGTACCGGGAGGCCGGTTCTCGCACCAACACCACCTGGCTCGGCGAGGAGGCCGCGCGCAATACCCGCATTCTGGAACGTCAGCCACGCGTGATTAGCCATGAACAGCAGATGCGCTTTAGTTAGTCAGGTTATTCCCTTCTCCTGCGTGGACGGGCCGGGCAGCCGCCTGGCGCTGTTCCTCCAGGGCTGTAACCTGCGCTGCAAAACCTGCCACAACCCGTGGACCATCGGGCGCTGCAACGACTGCGGCGACTGCGTGCCCCGCTGCCCCCACGATGCGCTGACCATTCAGGCCGGGCGCGTCTGGTGGCAGGAGAGCGACTGCCACCAGTGCGACACCTGCCTGCGCCTGTGCCCGCGGCAGGCCACGCCGATGGCGCAACGCTTTAGCGTAGAGGAGATCCTCATCCAGGTTCGCAAGTCCGCGCCTTTTATTGAAGGCGTGACCGTCAGCGGGGGCGAGGCCACCACGCAGCTGCCGTTTGTGGTTGCGCTATTCAGCGCAATGAAGGCCGATCCGGCCCTGCGGCATCTGACGTGTCTGGTGGACAGCAACGGCCTGTTAAGCGAAACCGGCTGGCAAAAGCTGCTGCCGGTGTTTGACGGCGCGATGGTGGATCTGAAGGCCTGGGGCAATGAGCATCACCGCTTTCTGACCGGGCGCGAAAATACGCAAATCAAGCAGAGCATTCGCTGGCTGGCTGAACATCATCGTCTTGCCGAGCTGCGCCTGCTGGCGATCCCCGAACGGTGCGATTATCTGCAAAATCTGCCTTCACTGACCGCGTTTATCCATAGCCTGGGGAATATTCCGGTGCGGATTAACGCCTTTCACGCTCACGGGGTTTACGGGGAGGCGGCGCTCTGGCGGAGCGCCACGCCGGAGGATATCGAGCCGCTGGCGCTAGCCCTGGAACAGCAGCAGATTACGGTGATCCGCCCGGCGCTGTATCTATAGCGTGATGCCGAAGACCGCACGGGTATTTTCCAGCAGCGCGCCGGCAATGACGTCCTCAGGCTCCTGGCGCAGCTCACACAGCACGTCAAAAACGCGCGCCGCCTGCTCCGGGCGGTTCGGCTGGCCCTGAAAACCATTCAGGGGCATGTCGGGCGCATCCGTTTCAAGCAGCAGCGAAGACAGCGGGAGTTGCGCCATCACGTCGCGGGTTTTGCTGGCGCGCGGGTAGGTAATGGTGCCGCCGACGCCAATTTTATAGCCCAGGTCGATAAAACGCTGCGCCTGCTGAAGGCTTCCTGCGAAACCGTGCACGACGCCCCTGCGCGGCAGATCGATGCGCTTCAGGTGCATCGCCAGCCTGTCATGGGTGCGTCGGGAATGGAGGATCACCGGCAGATCGTGACGTTTTGCCAGCCTGAGCTGCGCGTCCAGGATCGTCTGCTGGCGTTCAAAGTGCGGATCCTCGCGATAGAGATCGAGGCCGATCTCACCGACGGCAACCAGCTTCTCACCCGCGGCCTGCAGCGCGGCATCAAGCCTGTCGAGGTGTTCATCAAGATGGTGCTCAATCACGATCGGATGCAGCCCCAGCGCCGCATACAGCGCATCGTGATGGCGGGCGAGCGCCAGCACGGTATCAAACCGCGCCGCTTCAATGGCGGGCACAATTATGGCTTTTACGCCTGCCTGCGCCGCCCGTTCGATGGATGATGCTTCCTCGCCGCTGAACGGCGGAAAATCAAAGTGGCAATGGGTATCAATAAAGCCGTGCCTCACGCCAGATCCTCATTATCGAGTAAGCCATCGTTCGCCTGCGGAGCATCCACCAGCGGCATCGCCACCGCGTCATTGGCCACTACCGCAGGCGGCAAAATAATACGCTTATGCCGGTGAAGCGGCGGCTGGCCGGCCAGCATTTTACCCACCGTCGCGAGGAAGTAGCGACCGCAGAGCCGCCCCGTTTTGTAGTCCATACGCAACGCCGGCAGGCGGCTGCCCAGCGCCATGCTTAGCAGCGGCCTGGGCGGATAAATTTCAAAGATGCGCAGCTTGCCCGGCGGCTTTTCGATAAAGCGCTGCATCGCGCCGTAGGTCGTTTCATGCTGTTTTGCGATATTCACCAACGGCTGCAGGCTGCTGTCGCCCAGCCAGCGCTCCATGCGCTTAAACCACTGCGGGGTGTAATACATCTGCGAAGGCACCGTGCGGATCACCACGATAGTTTTGGCCCCACGCCGCGCGGCCTCCTGCACCGGCACCGCGTCGCTGATGCCGCCATCAAGATAGTTAACTCCCTCCAGCAGCGCGCCGGTACGGTAGAAACCGGGGATCGCGCTTGAGGCGCGAATGATATCCAGCCAGTTCTCTTTCTGCGGCGAAAAATAGCCCGGGGAATAGTCGTCGCCACGGCTGGCGCACATCCAGAACGACTTTCCGGCGTCGAACAGCCGCGACGCGGTATCCATTGCCAGCGGCATCTGACTGGAGGTGGCATCCAGTAACCAGTCGAGATCGATCAGGTTCCCGCCGCGCACGAAGCGCACCGGGTTAAAAAATTCTTTGGACGTGGTGTAGCGCATAATAACTTTGCGCGCGTAGCCGGGCTGGTTGCAGACGTAGGCCGAAAGATTCTGCGCCCCGGCAGAAGTACCAAAATAGAGATCGAACGGGTTGAACTGCGCGCGCATAAATTCGTCGAGCACGCCAGCGGTGAAAATACCGCGCTGACCGCCCCCTTCACAGACCAGCGCAAGCTGGCCTGCATGAAACGGTTTTAACGTCAGCGGCGCAATATTGCCGAGCGTAACGGGAATTCGTTGCCCCACCTCTGCCTTCCTGTTTTCATTATTTTGATAAGACACAGTAACGCACATCCCCGCCACTTCTCAAACGAGAAAAAGCCAGTCACAAGGACTGGCTTTAGTTTGTTTAATCAATATTGCGTTTGCTACGGGCGACGTCGGCCCGTAAACAGGCTGACCAGGAACAGAATAATACCTACGACGAAGACAATTTTAGCTGCCCATGCCGCTGTACCCGCCAGTCCACCAAAGCCCAATGCGGCGGCAATTAACGCGATAACCAGAAAAATAATGCCCCAACGAAACATAAGCCTCTCCTTTACCATAGTTAATGTCGGCCGCTAAACGTGAGCGCTCAGGTCACTCACCGGCGATTTTCCAGAGTCGTTTTTATTTCGCCCGCAGGGCTAAGCCTGACGGGCGAGTGGTGTTGCTTTACTTCGTTTTCAGATCGTTTTTGACGCTTTTCACACCATCAATCGCTTTCGCAATTGACTCAGCACGATCGCTTTGTGCCTGGTTCTCTACCGTACCGGACAGCTGTACCACGCCATCGGTGGTTTCAACTTTCACCATACGGGACGGCACGATGTCGTCAGCTAACAGTTTAGCTTTGATTTCGCTGGTGGTTGCTGCATCCCCGGCATAACCCTTCACCGAAGATTCTTTACTGTCACGTACGTGCAGTTTGTCGCTGACGGAGCTTACGCCTTCAACGCCTTTGGCCACTTTCACGGCCTCTTCAGCCTGGGTCTGGCTTTCAACGAAACCACTCAGGGTGACAACTTTGTTGTCGGTTTTGACGGAAATATCGGTGCTCTTGATGGCTTCATGATCCACCAGTGCGGCTTTCACTTTTGCTGTGATAGAGCTGTCATCCATGAAATTACCGACTTTATTCATAGAGCTATCGATTTTTTCCCCTGCGGTATTAGCGGTGTTTTGCGCTTTATCCATGGTGCTGGTTTCCGCCAGAGCAGAACCGCTTACCAGGACGCTACCTAACGTTACAGCCAGCAGAGTTTTAGAAATCTTCAGTCTTGTCATATTCATCGATTTATTCCTGTGTTTTGCCCGTTATTTGGGCGACATACTTCCCTAAATCTTGGTTTTATATATTGCGAATTAACACACGGGCGAAATGGAGAACCAGTGGACATGCATTGAACAGTTAATTCATCCACGCCCGGTGCTAAACACTGAGTTAAATATAGATCACAATTACGGAGGTGCATTCAGAATTGGGGAAAAAACGAACGAATAGCGAAAAATTGCGTTGAATTAAGAACATTCCGCAAGGGTTTAATAACACAGGGATTAAAGCAGAGCACGGCGGCTGCCGTGCTCTGAGAGGGGATTAATGCTCGCGGGTTTTGCGGAACTGAACGTCAGGATAACGCTCTTGCGTCAGGTTCAGGTTAACCATGGTCGGGGCGATATAGGTCAGGTTGTCGCCGCCGTCCAGCGCCAGCTGAATTTCGTTCTTACGCTTAAATTCTTCGAATTTCTTCACGTCTGAACACTCAACCCAGCGCGCGGTCGCCACGTTCACCGATTCGTAAATCGCTTCCACGTTGTACTCGCTCTTCAGGCGGGCAACGACCACGTCAAACTGCAGCACGCCCACCGCCCCAACGATCAGATCGTTGTTGGCGATTGGCCGGAACACCTGGACTGCCCCCTCTTCGGAAAGCTGTACCAGGCCTTTCAGCAGCTGCTTCTGCTTCAGCGGATCGCGCAGGCGAATGCGGCGGAACAGCTCCGGCGCGAAGTTCGGGATACCGGTGAACTTCATCATCTCGCCCTGCGTGAAGGTATCGCCGATCTGAATGGTGCCGTGGTTGTGCAGGCCAATGATGTCGCCCGGATAGGCTTCTTCCACGTGCGAACGATCGCCCGCCATAAAGGTCAGCGCGTCGGAGATCACCACGTCTTTACCGATACGTACCTGACGCAGCTTCATGCCCTTCTCGTACTTACCGGACACCACGCGCATAAAGGCAACGCGGTCGCGGTGTTTCGGGTCCATGTTGGCCTGAATTTTAAAGACGAAGCCGGAGAACTTCTCTTCCTTCGCTTCCACTTCGCGCGTGTCGGTTTTACGCGGCATCGGCTGCGGCGCCCACTCAACCAGGCCGTCGAGCATATGATCGACGCCGAAGTTACCGAGCGCGGTACCGAAGAAGACCGGGGTGATTTCACCGCTCAGGAACAGCTCTCTGTCGAACTCGTGAGACGCGCCTTTAACCAGCTCAAGCTCGTCGCGCAGCTGCGCGGCCAGCTCTTCACCGACGGCGGCGTCCAGCTCCGGGTTATCCAGACCTTTTACAATGCGCACTTCCTGAATGGTGTGGCCTTTACCGGTCTGGTACAGATAGGTTTCGTCTTTATAGAGGTGGTAAACCCCTTTGAACAGCTTACCGCAGCCGATTGGCCAGGTGATTGGCGCACAGGCAATCTTCAGCTCGTTTTCCACTTCATCCATCAGCTCCATCGGATCGCGGATGTCACGGTCGAGTTTGTTCATAAAGGTGAGGATCGGCGTATCGCGCAGGCGGGTAACTTCCATCAGCTTGCGGGTACGATCTTCAACACCTTTTGCGGCGTCGATCACCATCAGGCAGCAGTCGACCGCCGTCAGGGTACGGTAGGTATCTTCGGAGAAGTCTTCGTGGCCCGGGGTGTCCAGCAGGTTCACCAGGCAGTCGTGATACGGGAACTGCATCACGGAGGTGGTAATCGAAATACCACGCTGCTTTTCCATCTCCATCCAGTCGGATTTTGCGTGCTGGCTGGAGCCACGGCCTTTCACCGTACCGGCGGTCTGGATCGCCTGTCCGAACAGCAATACCTTCTCGGTGATGGTCGTTTTACCGGCATCCGGGTGCGAGATAATGGCAAAAGTGCGGCGTTTGGCCACCTCTTGCAGATAAGGAGACAACGTCATAATCAAATCTTCTTAGGTAAGCGCGGCAGCAGGCCGCGCATCATGGAATACGAAAAATGCGGCTATTTTACCCATCAGCAGGGGGCAGGCAATCATTGTTTACACAGGAGCTGCTCCAGTTCGTTCAATGACGTAACGGTCCAGGTCGGCTCGATGCCTTCCGGCAGCACGCGACCGTGCGCATTCAGCCAGACGGTCGACAGACCCGATCTCATACCACCAAGAATATCAGATTCTGCGGTATCCCCCACCATCAGCACGCGATCGCGGTCAGGATTTCCGGCCTGCGCCAGCGCATAATCGAAAATACGCGGATCCGGCTTCGGTACGCCTACCTCTTCGGAGATCACCAGCGCGTCGAAATGATCGCGCAGGCCGGTGCGCTCAAGGCGGATCTGCTGCAGGGCGGTAAAGCCGTTGGTGATGATCCCGAGCTTCACCTTCCCTTTCAGCGAATCCAGCAGAGAAACGACACCGGGTAGCGGCGCGCAGATATCCGCCATTGCGTTGAGGAAGGCCTCGTTCAGCGCTCCCGGGCTGACCTTCAACCGTTCAGCCCACACGTCAAAACGCTGATGCTGAAGCTGTAACGCGGTGATGGCTCCATTCTGGTAATCCACCCAAAGCGGTTTGTTCACCGCCTGATAGTTCTGAAAATCTTCAGCGGTGAAGGTCACGCTATAGTCGAGAAACATCCGCTGCAGGCCACCGAACGAGTCAAACGTAAACAGCGTTTCGTCGGCGTCAAAGAAAATCCAGTCCCATTTCATCGTTACAACCTTATTTTTCGTTATCCAATCGGCAGAGCCATGATAATGGCGTCTTCACGTCCCTCTGCGGTGGGGTAGTAGTTACGGCGGATTGTCGCCTCGTTGAAGCCTAAGCTTTCATAGAGTGCGATGGCGGCGACATTCGACGCGCGCACCTCCAGCCACAGGGTGAAAACGTCACGGGTCTCAAGCTCGCGAATGAGGTGCTCAAGCAGTTCCCTGCCCAACCCGCGGCGTTGATAAGCAGGATCGACCGCAATATTAAACAGCGTCGCCTCGTCCAGAACGACCTGGGTTATGGCAAACGCGGCCATCGTACCGGCTACGTCCAGGCGGAGATTTAAATAGCGGTCGCCCTGATTGCTGGCAAACGTCTTTTCGCTCCACGGAAAGGCATGGGCGCGCGTTTCAATCGCGAACGCGGTGGACAGGTCAGCCGTCGTGAGGGAAGAAATCGTGTTCATATTCGCAAATTTGTTGCCATAGCGCGCAGCGCGCTTTTGGGTTGGCCTTCAGTTCATCCAGCGCCGGGGAGCTGATCTGGCTCCCTTCGAGGGGTAGCGCATCAACCGTCCCGATTCTCCAGCTGTTACAGCGGCTGTCAGGAGGAAGCATCGCGACGCTTTCGGGCGCCAGCTGTAGTACCTGATCGGCCGTCAACTTCAGGCTGCGAAGGACATCTCCGATAAGGGGGTCATTCAGGGCAGGCAGCGCTTCTGCCACCATCACCAGGCGGACATGCGCAGGGATGGAGATTGCGATTTCGCCGCGCAACGCCGTCGGGCGACGCAAAGCCCACTGGGTGATGCCCAGCTGCTGCAACTGCCAGTCTCGTCGGGATGTCATAGCGAAAACTCCTGTCTCTCAGGCGCGCAAATATAGCAAATGTGTCGAAACTGCGCCATCTACCTACTATAATCCCCGCCTGAGTTTATTGAGGAACAATTCATGTCTGCATTTACCCCGGCAAGTGAAGTCTTGCTGCGTCACAGTGATGATTTCGAAGAAAGCCGTATTCTGTTTGCCGGAGATATGCAGGATGACCTGCCCGCGTGTTTCGACTGTGCTGAAAGCCGTGCCCACACCCAATACTATCACCACTGGCAGGTGCTGAGCCGCCAGATGGGAGAGCGCGCGCGCTTTAGCCTGGCGGCGGAGCAGAGCGATATTGCTGACTGCGACACGCTGATTTACTACTGGCCGAAGAACAAACCGGAAGCCCAGTTCCAGCTGATGAACCTGCTTTCTCTGCTGCCGATCGGCTGCGATATTTTCGTTGTCGGTGAGAACCGCAGCGGCGTGCGCAGCGCGGAGCAGATGCTGGAGGAGTACGCGCCGCTGACCAAAATCGACAGCGCCCGCCGCTGCGGCCTGTATCACGGGCGTCTGGAAAAACAGACCGCCTTTGATGCCAACGCCTTCTGGGACGAGTACCAGCTTGACGGCCTGACCATTAAAACCCTGCCGGGCGTATTCAGCCGGGACGCGCTGGATACCGGCAGCAAGCTGCTGCTTTCTACCCTGACGCCACATACCAAAGGCAAGGTGCTGGACGTGGGCTGCGGCGCGGGCGTGCTTTCAACGGTTCTCGCCAGCCACTCGCCAAAAGTTCGTTTAACCCTGTGTGACGTGAGCGCCCCGGCGGTAGAGGCCAGCCGCGCCACGCTTGCAGCTAACGGCATTGAAGGCGACGTGATTGCCAGCAACGTCTTCTCCGACGTGACCGGCCGCTTTGACATGATCATCTCTAACCCACCGTTCCACGACGGAATGGAGACCAGCCTGGAAGCCGCGCAGGCGCTGATCCGCGGTGCGACCCGCCACCTCAACAGCGGCGGTGAGCTGCGTATCGTGGCAAACGCCTTCCTGGCGTACCCGAAAGTGCTGGATGAGACCTTTGGCTTCCACGAAGTGATCGCCCAGACTGGCCGCTTTAAGGTCTATCGCACGGTTATGACACGCCAGGCGAAAAAGTAAGACTCGCACTGCACCGGCGATGGCTGACGCTGCCATCGCCCATTTTTGCAGCAATCAAAACAACGTGCGCATTTTTCTGTTGACGTAAAGCTGAAAACATCTAGAATGCGCCTCCGTGGTTACGATACTTTTACAGTATCGATGGTATGCGAAGGTGGCGGAATTGGTAGACGCGCTAGCTTCAGGTGTTAGTGTCCTTACGGACGTGGGGGTTCAAGTCCCCCCCCTCGCACCAATTATCTTACCTCCCTTCAGCAGCACCTCTGATTTTCCCTTTTATTTCAAACTCATCATAATCACCAGTATTGCACTGACCAGCGCAACGCATGACGGCAGCAGCACGTAATGCCGTAACTGCTTGTGCCATATCATCGCGGACGTCACCAGCAGTCCTGAAACAATCATTGCTTTCCATACATCAATGGGGAGATCGGCGAACGTCAGGCCACCGATGATGGAGCCGGGCAGCAAAATACCCCACCCACTTCCCAGCGCTTTGCTCAACATGGTTTAACCTCTCGCATCGATAATGATAACCAATATCATATGATAGTAATTATCAATTGTCAGCATGCGAAGCAAGAAATAGCACCGACAATTTGCTTTCCTATAATGACAGAGAATGTGTAAGGTGATAAATTGCCCACCTGTTAACTTCTCATAAAGTTTTTCTGATAATAAAAATTCAATTGAGTTGCATCTAATATTACATAACAACACCTTGCTTCTTGTTTTAATTGAGTTTTAATAAAAACGCACGCATATGACATCACAAACCTGGCGGTCTTTAGTCGATAAGAAATATCAGTTATCTTTACGTTTGTTCTTATTTCTGAATGCCGCATCCGCCCTGTTCTCGGTAACAAACCCGCTGTATTCCGTTCGCGTGTTATCCGTTCCCCTGTTTGCGGTATTTATTTTCAGCTCAGGCTTACTTATCTGGCACTGGAAAAACTGCGCGCGAAAAATAAATATCCCTGTTGTTTCAGGTATTTTCGGGTTTTTATGGGCCTGGCAGATCGTCTCTAAATTTTCGTTAATTACGCACGATCACGCGAATTTTTTAATGATGGCCCTATTAACGGTGCTTTTTATAGGGTCTCTGGCGTTTGCCAGTAATATCAAGGCATTTACGCTCCATTCATTTCCCGCTTTTATTGCCTGCCTGTGGCTTAGCGATTCCGAATACTGGCTGAGAATGGCGTATTCTTTCGCCCTGCCGGTGGTGGCCATCGGCATTCATCACGTTCTTCAGCGGCGCAACGACCGTTTCGCCCAGGAACTCCTCTCCGAACTGCTGGAGGAGCGCGAAACCCTGACCGATCTCAGCATGATGGATCCGCTCACCGGCCTGTATAACCGCCGCGGGCTGCAAAGCCGGCTGGAGAATCTTCCCACCCCGGACAGCGGCGAGCACTTTGTGCTGCTGATGGATATCGACCACTTCAAAGCCTACAACGACCATTACGGCCATATGATGGGCGATCAGGCCTTGATCAGGGTCTCGGCTGCGATCCGCGACGCCGTGCGTTCACGCGATATTGTCGCCCGCTTCGGTGGAGAAGAATTTATGGTGCTGCTCAGTAATATCCCGATTGAGCAAGCGCGGCAGACGGCGGAACGCATCCGGCAGAAGGTGTACGACCTTAAGATCCCGCACATGTTTAATGAAAGCGTCGCCACCAACGTGACCATCAGTATCGGCATCGCCATGTTTGAAGGCGAAGACGTTGAAGGGGCGCTGGCGAAGGCGGATAAAGCCCTCTACGAAGCCAAGCATATGGGACGCAACAGCATATTGCTGAGCGAGGAGCTGCACACCGCCTGACGGCGCGTTCACAGAGCCAGGATAAAAGTCTTGCGCTCGGTTTTATCTATAGTTAGGATTGGCAATCATTATCATTTAGATTTGTAATCCACACTATGGCTACTCGTACCGCACACATCGTTGAGCCCTTACTCTGGCGAGCGCCGCTCTCCGCCGGGGAGACAACGCTTGCGGAAGCCATACGCGAAAAAATTGCCGTTACCCGCGCCCACCTGCTGGATTTCATCAAGCTGGATGAAGCGCCTCCACACCATGCGCTGACGCTGGCGCAGTGGCAGCGCCCTGCAGAGCTTCGCTCGCTGCTGGCAACCTATTCCGACCATATTTACCGTAATCAACCGACGCTTGCGCGGGAAAACAAACCGCTGCTCTCCCTCTGGGCGCAGTGGTACATCGGGCTGATGGTTCCCCCGGTCATGCTGGCATTGTTAACCCAGGAAACCGTGCTCGACCTGTCGTCAGAACATTTTCACGTCGAATTTCATGAAACCGGGCGCGCCGCCTGTTTCTGGATCGACGTCCATGAAGATCCGAGCGCCATTCACCTTTCCGCGCAGGCGCGTATGGAAATGCTGATCGCCAGAGCGCTCGTTCCGGTCGTTGACGCGCTGGAAGCGACGGGCGAGATCAACGGCAAGCTGATCTGGAGTAATACCGGGTATCTTATCCACTGGTATTTAACCGAGATGAAGCCGCTGCTTGGCGACGAGAAAGTGGAGGCGCTGCGCCAGAGCTGTTTCTTTGCCAAACAGCTTTCGGATGGGCGCGATAATCCTCTTTACCGCACCGTGGTCCCGCGCGAGGGGCTTCTGGTCCGTCGCACCTGCTGCCAGCGCTATCGCCTGCCGGATGTACAGCAGTGCGGCGACTGCACGCTGAAATAGTCGGGCGGGAGCGTAATCCCTCTCGTTAAACAACGCTGAAAGCGGCAACCGACGCTGCCGCTTTGCGTTTACTCAGGCAATCTGCTGATTTTCCTCTTCCGCGTTACGCTGTGCTTCTTCCGCTTCCTGCTGGAGGAGCTGTTTCTCGTACACCTTGAAGAACGGGAAGTAGATGATGGCTGAAACGCAGGCCAGCACCAGCACCAGAATAGCGGCACGGAAATCCCAACCCAGCGCCCAGGCTGCACCAACCGGAGCCGGCGCCGTCCACGGCACAACGGAAATCACGCGGCCAATCAGATCGAACTTCATCGCCGCCCACGCCAGCACGGCGTTAACCATCGGCGCCAGCAGGAAAGGAATGAAGAATACCGGGTTCATCACAATCGGCGTACCAAAAATGACCGGTTCATTGATGTTGAAAATGCTTGGCACCACGCTCAGGCGGCCAATCGAGCGCAGGTGCGCGGAGCGGCTGCGCAGGTAGCAGAACACCAGCCCCATCGTCGCCCCTGACCCGCCGATCACGATAAAGAACGTCCAGAAGGCTTCCATGAAGATGTGCGGCAAAGGCAGGCTCGCCGCAAGCGCGGTCTGGTTAGCCCCCAGATTTGTCAGCCAGAACATTTGCAGCATCCCGGATACAATCGCGGCGCCGTGGATCCCGGCAAACCACAGCAGGTGCCCAATCAGCACCGCCAGCAGTATCGCAGGCAGAGAGTCAGCGGCGGACACCAGCGGTTTAAAGATCGACATAATCGCCTGCGGGATCAGCATACCGAACTGCGACTGAATCAGCAGGCTCAGCGGATAGAGCGTCAGCACCACCACCAGCACCGGAATCAGCAGATCAAACGAGTTTTTGATCATCGGTGGAACCTGGTCCGGCAGGCGAATCCCGATGTTGTGTGCTTTCAGGAAGCGCATCATCTCAACGCAGTAGATCGCCACCAGAATCGCGGTAAAAATACCGGTTCCGCCGAGGCTATCAACCGGCAGCGTGCCCTTGGTTTTAGGGGCTGCCACCAGCAGAAACGCCATCAGCGACAGCATCGCGCACATAAACGGATCCAGCTGATGCGTTTTAACGTAATGCTTGCCCAGGTTATAGGCGATGGCCGCGCAGATATAAAGGGACATCACGCCCATCGTCATGTCAAACGGCGTCAGAATTTGGCCTTCAAACTGCTTCGCCATATCCAGCCAGGCGCGAGCAAAGCCCCACGTGGTATCAGGCGAAAAAGGTGGATAAGCAAACACTAACAAGAATGAGCCTACAATCATGAACGGCATCGCCGAGATAAATCCGTCACGAATAGCCATAACATGACGCTGGGAAGAGATCCGCCCGGCAATCGGACTGACGTAATTCTCAACGAAACGGAAAATCAGATTAAACGCAGCATGGTTGGCAGACATATCAGATCTCCTTTCAGACGTTCGTTTCAGGCGTGTTCACGCCACACGCTGTGCCATAAATCCACTTCACAACCTTGCCGGATCGTGTACCAGCGGTACTGCTCAAACGGATTGGTTTCATAATTAGCTCTTATTATTAGATACAGGGGAAGTTACACCCTCAGTATTAATCTCTGCATCACGCTCTGCAACCGGTTACTGTAACCGGTTTCCGTGAATGTGAAGGCGATCCAGAAATCGCCCCTGACGGATATTTGTTACTTAAGGGATATTTACAGCGACTAATTTGTTGTGACAGATTACGCAGGATATTTGTCAGGAGGAATCAATGAGTTTGCAGTCTGTACAGCAGTTTTTTGCCGACAACGCTCCGGATATAGAGATCATTGAGCTTAACCAAAGCACGGCAACCGTTGCGCTGGCTGCGGCAGCGCACAACGTTGAGCCAGGCCAAATTGCCAAGACCCTGTCGCTGAAAATTAAGAATGACGTGATTCTGGTGGTCGCCAAAGGGGATGCGCGTCTGGATAACAAAAAGCTCAAAGAGACATTCGGCGCGAAAGCCCGCATGCTCAGCAGTGATGAAGTGGTTACCCTGACGGGCCATCCTGTCGGCGGCGTCTGCCCTTTCGGACTAGAGAATCCTCTTTCGGTTTATTGTGACATCACGTTAAAACAGTACGCGGAAGTGTTACCCGCAGCGGGTGCCATCCACAGTGCGGTGCGAATATCGCCCGACAGGATGGCGGAACTGACTGCGGCAAAATGGGTGGATGTCTGTATCTGAACGTTGCGCCAGAAGTACTCTGGCGCATCACGCGTTTCTACGAGAATGACGGAACGGTGAGAGCGGAACGACGCACTTCCCGCGCGGGAAGATGCGCGAGGATATCCGCCGCATCCAGTAACCCCACGTCAGAATTGACGCCCAGCTTTACCATCGCGTTAAACTTGTGCGCGCGGATGGTTTTGATATTGCGCTCAAGCTGTGCCGCTATTTCAGGTATCGAATAGCCAGACGACATGTAACGCAGTATTGCCCGCTCCGTTGGGCTCAGCATGCGGTTCTGGTTCACGCACCAGTGATTATAAATATTGTCATTCACCCGATGCGTCTCGCTGAGCAGCATCCCAAGCTCCTCAACCAGCTGCTTCAGCGGAACCGATTTACTGATTATCCCATGCAGCTGGGACGGCGACAGATGGCTCACCAGCCTCGCCTCCATCTCATCCGAAACCAGCACGATACGCTGAACGCCGCCGTGAGTGAAGGTAAGGTCACGCAAGCAGGCCAGACAGTTTCGGCGCTCCTCACGCGCATCGGACAAAGAATAGATTACCGCAAAAAATGAGGTATCAGAGAGCGCCGCTTTAAAGCTGTCGAATCCGCTAAACAGGTGCACCTGATAATGGCGCAGGGCCGGCATCGCAAAAAGATGCTTCAGCCCCACGGCGCTCATTGAGCAGCTTTCGATGACGGCGATATGTCCTGGTGCAGTGGTTTTTTCCATTCCTCAAACTCTCCATAAGCCGACATTAAACTGAGTTCTCGCATTCCCTGGGTACTGCTAATCCAGGCGTACATATCGGCATTGCTGCGAAGCGATAAACGGCGCATGGCACTGTTTTTCTGTGCGCTGATCGTTTTATTACTTTTCTTCAGCAGCGTCGCAATTTGGTTAATTCCCCAGCCCTTGCCTAACAGACGCAAAACCTTGCGTTCAGAGTGGGTGAGCGCAATCATTTGCTCACTCTCTTCTTCAATATCGGGATTTTCCGGCATTAATAGCGTCTGGCTTATTCGCTCAGCGCGTTCGCTGCCCGCGCGAATGGCGTTAATCACGCCTTCAATAGGCTCCATATCCGACAGTAAGGTGCTTTCCGGACGCATAAGTAGCTCAACCGCCAGCGGATAAAGAGGACGAGAGACGAGGAAAATCCAGTGAATATCCCTGTATTGATTCATTAATCCATAATATTGCTCAAGCGTGCCGCGCGGATTACGGTACTCCCCTGAAATATCGGCAATCACAACCCCAGCACGACGCAATTGAAGTAGCGTTAACTCCTGCATGGAACGGCAGTACGTCAACTCAAATTCCGGAAAATGGCGGGCCATTAAGCCACCCAGCCCATTTTGCATAACCGGTACTCTACTAATCACCACTCCGTGTTTACCATTCAATGGCAACATAGACCCTCCATGTCATTAATTCATTATTTAAGAACGAGCTAACCCTACGAGATAAAACATATTTGCATCCCTAAGAACAAAACGGCTTAATACTCGTAAACGATAAAAATGTCATATAGGTTAAGAAACGCCCAATACAGGCTTAATATCGCATAAAGACTATCGAAATTTAATTGAAGTTGCCTTAAAAGATCGAAAATATGAAATTAGAAATACTTAATATATTGCTTTTATAAATCCTTATTTCATATTCATTAGGCAAATAACAAGCCTGTCCCCTCCCGGCGCTGGCCGCGCCACCGATCGCATAAAAGTTGATCTGGCCCAGCGCAATGGGCCCTGCACTTTGTGTTAAAAGTAAGCAATCTCTCTTCTCTTCAGGGCATTACATGCAGGCAGATCGGTCTACGCAGCGGGCTACCACGCGGCTATGTATACAGTGCGGGCTTTTTCTCTTACAGCACGGAGCAGAAAGCGCCCTCGTCGAAGAACTTTCCACGCGCCTTGGGCTGGCGCTGGGGATGGACAGCGTCGAAAGCTCCATCTCGTCAAATGCCATTGTGCTGACCACCATTAAAGACGGGCAGTGCCTCACCTCGACCCGTAAGAATCACGACCGCGGCATTAACATGCACGTCGTAACGGAGGTGCAGCACATCGTGATCCTCGCCGAACATAAGCTGCTCGATCTTCAAGAGATTGAAAAACGTTTCAATCAAATCAAGCCGCTTCGCTACCCGCGCTGGCTGGTTGTGCTGATGGTAGGGCTTTCCTGCGCCTGTTTCTGCAAGCTCAATAACGGCGGCTGGGACGGCGCCGTCGTGACCTTCTTTGCCAGCAGCATCGCGATGTATGTCCGCCAGCTGTTAACGCACAGGCAGTTGCATCCGCAGATTAACTTTTGCATAACGGCCTTTGTGGCGACAACCGTCTCCGGCCTGCTCCTGCGCCAGCCCGTCTTCGCCAGCACGCCTACGGTTGCGATGGCCGCCAGCGTGCTGCTGCTGGTGCCGGGGTTTCCCCTCATCAACGCCGTCGCCGATATGTTTAAAGGCCATATCAACACCGGTCTTGCGCGCTGGGCGATAGCCAGCCTGCTGACGCTGGCGACCTGTATTGGGGTAGTAATGGCCATGACGATGTGGGGGTTACGCGGATGGGCGTAATTGATTTTCTGCTCGCACTGGCGCAGGACATGCTCCTGGCAGCCCTACCCGCCGCGGGATTTGCGATGGTGTTTAACGTCCCACAGCGGGCGTTACCCTGGTGCGCGCTGCTCGGCGCCATTGGTCACGGCTCGCGTATGGCGATGATGACCGCTGGCTTTAATATCGAATGGTCGACGTTTATCGCCGCCATGCTGGTCGGAAGCATTGGTATTCAATGGTCCCGCTGGTATCTGGCACACCCGAAAGTGTTCACCGTGGCGGCAGTCATTCCCATGTTTCCCGGCATTTCGGCCTATACCGCGATGATTTCCGCCGTAAAAATCAGCCACTTTGGCTACAGCGAACCGCAAATGATCCTGCTGCTGAGTAACTTCCTCAAAGCCTCGTCAATCGTGGGCGCGCTCTCCATCGGCCTGTCGATCCCCGGCCTGTGGCTTTACCGCAAGCGTCCACGCGTTTAATAAAATCGCTTGCAATTATATCGCGCACTATCTATATTCATCACATGGACGCAAAAAAGAACGACACCACCGACGCGCTACTGCTGGATAACCAGCTCTGCTTCGCCCTTTATTCGGCGAACCTGGCGCTTAACAAGCTGTACCGGCAGCTGCTGGCACCGCTGAACCTGACCTACCCGCAATACCTGGTGATGCTGGTGCTGTGGGAGCAGGATGATATTACGGTGTCAGACATCGGCGAGCGGCTGTTTCTGGATTCCGCCACGCTAACGCCCCTGCTGAAGCGCCTGGAAAGCGCAGGATTGATCCTCCGCCAGCGTTCCCGTCAGGATGAACGTCAGGTTGCCGTGACCCTGAGCGACGCGGGCCGCAAGCTGCAACAGCAGGCCGTGGCCATCCCACACGCCGTGGGTTGTGCCGCGCAGTGTGATACCGACACCATGCTGGCGCTCAAGCAACAGCTCGAACTGCTTCGCCAGCAGCTGCATCGCGCGTAAGGCTATACTTTATGCGTCTTTATTTACCTTAAAACATCGCGCGCTATTTAATAGCGCACTTAAATACAAGATGAGGAACCTGCCATGTCTTTAGAAAAAGTTGTCTACACTGCCAAAGCCAAAGCAACCGGGGGCCGCGACGGCCGCGCCACTTCTTCCGATGGCGTTCTGGACGTCAAGCTGGGCGTGCCAAAAGAGATGGGCGGCATGGGTGGCGAAGTGACTAACCCTGAACAGCTGTTCGCCGCGGGCTACTCCGCCTGCTTCCTGGGTGCGATGAAGTTCGTTGCGGCACGCGATAAGTTCGCGCTGCCAAAAGACGCCTTTATTGAAGGTGAAGTCGGCATTGGCCCGCTGCCAACCGGTTTTGGTATCGAAGCAAAGCTGAACATCCACGTTGAGGGGATGGACGCAGCGGAAGCCAAAAAGCTGGTGGATGCAGCGCACATTGTCTGCCCTTACTCTAACGCGACGCGCGGCAATATCGACGTGACGCTGAACATCATCGCGTAATCAGCCTCCGTGACTGTAGCCCCGGTGCGCGTAGCGCTACCGGGGAAATCCTCTCCTTTCCTGCCCTCTCTCTGTGCTACCATAACCCTCAATCACGCCCGTAGTAATCAGTTGAGAAAGTGTTATGTCCTCCAGAATTCTGACCACCAGCATTGCTGGCATTGATGCCTTTATGCGCGATCCTCGCGGTGTGTTGACGCACGCCGAAGGCGGCACGCTCGCGGTATTTGCCGACAACGCCCCGGCGTTTTACGCGGTTACGCCGGAACGTCTGGCACAGCTTCTGGATATTGAAGCGCGGCTGTCGCGCCCGGCGAGTGACGTCACGCTGGACAATCAGTTTTTTGATGAACCCACCAGCACCCCGGTAGCCGTTCCGATGGGTAAATTCCCCATGTACGCCGGGTGGCAGCCGGACGCCGATTTTCAGCGCCAGGCGGCACTCTGGGGGATTGCCCTCTCGCAGCCCGCGACGCCGGAAGAGCTGGCGGCCTTTACCGCCTACTGGCAGGCTGAAGGGAAAGTATTCCATCACGTTCAGTGGCAGCAAAAGCTCGCACGAAGCCTGCAAATCAACCGCGCCAGCAGCAACGGCCAGCCAAAGCGTGATATTAATGCCTTT
The DNA here is from genome assembly GCF_014930695.1 of Enterobacter cloacae complex sp. P40C2. Lineage (NCBI taxonomy): Bacteria > Pseudomonadati > Pseudomonadota > Gammaproteobacteria > Enterobacterales > Enterobacteriaceae > Enterobacter > Enterobacter cloacae complex sp. P40C2. The sequence continues at coordinate 251,632 of NZ_JADBRP010000002.1, forward strand.
TCAGAACCGGATAAAAAAATCCCTGATGGATTCCGAGGTGCGAAATGAAAAACGTCGGCGACCTGATGAAGCGTTTGCAGAAGATGATGCCAGCCAACGTGAAGCCCGCCTTCACCACGGGCGAAGAGCTGCTGGCGTGGCAAAAAGAGCAGGGTGAAATCCGCGCGGCTGCCCTCGCCCGCGAAAACCGCGCGATGAAAATGCAGCGCACCTTTAACCGCTCGGGCATTCGTCCGCTGCACCAGAACTGCTCCTTCGAGAACTACAAGGTTGAGTCGCAGGGGCAGATGAACGCGCTTAGCCAGGCGCGCCAGTACGTGGACGAATTCGACGGCAACATCGCCAGCTTCATCTTTAGCGGAAAACCCGGCACCGGGAAAAATCACCTCGCGGCCGCTATCTGTAACGAGCTGCTGCTGCGCGGGAAGTCGGTGCTGATTATCACCGTGGCCGATATCATGTCCGCCATGAAGGACACCTTCAGCAACCGCGAAACCAGTGAAGAACAGCTGCTGAACGATCTGAGCAACGTAGACCTGCTGGTCATCGACGAGATCGGCGTCCAGACGGAATCCCGCTACGAAAAAGTGATCATTAACCAGATTGTCGATCGCCGTTCATCGTCAAAACGCCCAACCGGCATGCTGACGAACCACAATATCGACGAGATGACCCGGCTCCTGGGCGAGCGGGTTATGGATCGCATGAAGCTGGGCAATAGCCTGTACGTCATCTTCGACTGGGACAGCTACCGCAGCCGCGTCACCGGCAAAGAGTATTAAGATATTTCCAGGGAATACCGGTGGAGCGGAGGTATATACTGGACTCCCCTCCGGCTCAAAACGGACCTTTTCGGGTAAACCATTATGAAAAAACAGTTACTAATCAGCGTTATTTCTGGCGTTCTGCTGGTGACGGGCGCAGCGCAGGCCGCGTCATGGCAGGAGTCGCTCTCCAGCGCAGCAGGTGAGCTAACCAAACAGAGCAGCGGCACCCAGGGCGGCCTTTCCGCGTCATCCCTCACCAGCCTGCTGGGTAACAGCTCCCAGAGCCTGAGCGCCGGTACGATGAACAACGCGGCGGGTATCCTGGAATACTGCGCGAAGCAGAAGCTGGCTTCCGTAACCGATACCGAAAACATCAAAAATCAGGTGTTGGGTAAGCTTGGCCTGGACACCCAGGAGCAGAAGGCGGACACCAACTATATGGACGGCATTCAGGGCCTGCTGAACGCGCAAAACGGCCAGCAGCTTAACCTCAGCACCCTGGGCAACTCCTCTCTGGCGAAACAGGTGAAAACCAAAGCCTGCGATCTGGTGCTGAAACAGGGCGTTAATTTCCTCTCCTGATCCCCCCTTTCGGCCCCTACACGCCCGGTTTCTCAGGTAAGTTTGAAACCGCGGCGTGAAGCGCGCCTTTTTACGCCTCGCCACCGCCTCAGCATCCGTATGCCACCATGCGACGGCTTTCAAATAAACGATTTTATAAACCAAATCCTAACAACAGCACACTTTCGTGACACTAAAATTGCAGCTATACGACATCGCAATTACATTGTCTTACCCAAAAAATAATCAGTTAGCCGGCCGAGCGTCCGGCATGATGAGGATGTGCTGTTGTCAGAGTTAATGTCCCTTGTCCTTTTTCTGGCTTCGGTTGGCGTTTACGCCTGGAAAGCCGGTCGTCACACCTGGTGGTTTGTTGCCACCCTGGCGGTGCTCGGCATTTTTATTATTTTGAACATTACGCTATATGCCAGCGATTACTTTACCGGCGACGGTATTAACGACGCCGTGCTCTACACCCTCACCAACAGCCTGACCGGCGCGGGCGTTGGTAAGTACATACTTCCCGGTCTGGGACTGGTGGTCGCGCTGGTTGGCATCTTCGCCGCGCTGGCCTGGGTGCTGCGCCGTCGACGCCACCGTCCACATCATCATGGCTACAGCCTGCTGGCGCTGTGTCTGGCGCTGGCCTCCGTCGACGCCAGCCCGGCGTTTCATCAGATTACCGAGCTGGTAAAATCTCAGTCGCGCGATGGCGATCCGGACTTTGCCGCGTATTACAAAGAGCCCTCGAAGAAGATCGACAACCCCAGGCTCAACCTGGTCTATATCTATGGCGAGAGCCTGGAGCGCACCTATTTTGATAACGAGGCTTTCCCGAACCTGACGCCGGAACTGGGCGCGCTGAAGAACGAAGGCCTCGACTTCAGCCACACCATGCAGCTGCCCGGTACGGATTACACCATTGCCGGGATGGTGGCCTCCCAGTGCGGCATTCCCCTGTTTGCCCCGTTTGAAGGAAACGCCTCCGCCTCGATGTCGAGCTTCTTCCCGCAAAACGTTTGTCTTGGCGATATCCTGAAAAACTCGGGCTATGAGAACTACTTTATGCAGGGCGCCAACCTGCGCTTTGCCGGGAAAGACGTGTTCCTGAAGTCCCACGGTTTCGATCATCTTTATGGTTCAGAAGAGCTGAAAACCACCGTGGCCGATCCGGCTTACCGCAACGACTGGGGCTTTTACGACGACACCGTGCTGGATGAAACCTGGAAGAAATTCGAGGAGCTTTCCCGCGCCGGTAAACGCTTTTCGCTGTTTGCGCTGACCGTCGACACGCACCACCCGGATGGCTTCGTCTCGCGCACCTGCAAGCGTCAGCGCTACGACATCGACGGCAAAAACAACACCTCGTTCAGCGCCGTGACCTGTAGCCAGGAGCACATCGCGGCGTTCGTTGAGAAAATCAAAGCATCGCCTTACTTCAAAAATACGGTCATCGTCGTCTCGTCAGACCATCTGGCAATGAAAAACAGCGCCTGGGACGAGCTGAGCAAGCGGGATCGCAGCAACCTGTTCTTTGTGCTGCGCGGCGACCAGCCCCGGCAGGAGGTTATCGCCACCAAACGTAACTCGATGGACAACGGCGCGACGGTGCTGGATATTCTGGGCGGCGATAACTTTATTGGCCTGGGCCGCAGCACGCTGTCGGGGCAATCCCTGTCGGAAATCTTCCTCAACATGAAGGAAAAAATCCTTGCCTGGAAGCCGGACATCATCCGTCTGTGGAACTTCCCGAAAGAGATAAAGGATTTCACCATCGATCGGGATAAAAAAACGATCGCCTTTTCCGGCAGCCATTTCCGCCTGCCGCTGCTGCTGCGGGTGTCAGACAAGCGCGTCGAGCCGCTGCCTGAAAGTGAATACTCTGCGCCACTGCGCTTCCAGCTGGCGGATTTCGCCCCGCGCGATAACTTCGTCTGGGTCGACAGGTGCTACAAAATGGGGCAGCTCTGGTCGCCTCAGCTGTCACTCTCCACCGACTGGTGCGTCTCTCAGGGGCAGCTCGGCGGTGAGCAGACCGTACAACACGTCAGTAAACCAGTGTGGCAGGGTAAAACCGCGTTCAGGGATACGGTTATTGATACCGCCCGCTATCAGCGCAACGTCGATCTGCTGAAGGTCGTCGACAACGATATTCGTTACAAAGCGGACAGCTTCATCTTTAACGTGGCCGGCGCGCCGGAGGAGGTGAAGCAGTTCAGCGGTATTTCACGTCCTGAATCGTGGGGGCGCTGGTCCAACGCGCAGTTGGGCGACGAGGTGAAAATCGAATATAACGAGCCGCTGCCGGAGAAATTCGACCTGGTGATCACCGCCCGGGCATTTGGCCCTAACGCCAATAAGCCCGTACCGGTACGCGTGGGCGATCGGGAGCAGACGCTGACGCTTGGGAACGAGGTCAGCACTCACACGCTGCACTTCGAGAACCCCTCGCGCAGCAATACGCTGGTCATTGTGCCGCCAGACCCGCAGGCCACAAACGAAGGGAATATTCTCGGCCACTCTCCGCGCAGGCTGGGCATTGGCATGGTGGAGATCAAAATCGTCAGTAAAGCTGGCTAATGATGCAGCGCCCGGCCAAAAGCCGGGCGCTTATGAAAATAAATAATCCTATAAAAACCTTATAAATTAGCTAAAAACACCATATTTAAGCCTTTTTATTTTATAAATATCCCGCCAAAGCCGTAATTCATAAAATATGCAGCTCCTTAATACACCGCGGGGAGTGACGCACTTTTATCATGCTAACCGGCTATAAGTTCGAATCCATCCGGGCGCTGCGCAGTGAAATAGTGATTGCGTGGGAGGTATTGTCCACGGCCAAGCCTCACGTCAATCTCGAAGACTACTTTTGCGCGATGCCCGCGACGCAGCGTAAAGCGCATTTCTTTGCGCAGCTTCGTCATGCCATGTTGCGCGAAGAAGGTAAAAAATATTATCTCAACGCGACATCGGATTTGCTGCTGGAAACGGACTTCCTCGACAGGCTGAAAGAAGAAACGCCCCGCCCGGAGAGGCTTGCTATCGAAGTTACCGATCTTCATCGCATCGTACAGCTTGATGACGACAAAAGCCGGGCCCTGCGGGTATGCATCGCCACGCTGCATCAGCGGGGTATCGAAGTGTGGGCTGACGACGTCTGCGAAGATCTCATTCCGGCTCTGCTTGCCAGCCAGATCCGCTTCTGCGGCGTCAAAATTGACAAGCATACTTTCTGGAGCGGCCGCGTCGAGCAGGAAAAGTTTCTGCACCTCACCCGCGAGTGCAAGCGTCTCGCCAGTAAGGTGTTGATAGAGGGTATCGAAACCGCGGGTGATTTCGCGCTGGCCCGCGCCAGCGCGGCCGATTACGGCCAGGGCTACCTGTGGGGCAACTCATGACGCCCTGCATTATCAACGCGGGCTTTCGGGTCATCATCCTGAGCGAAAACGCCTATTTATGCCTTGGGCTCAGGTCGATTATCGCTACCGCCGTCGCCCCACGTCCCGAGATTTACTGGATTAACGACGTTAATCCCGAAGGGCTTCTGCACCTGCAGGAGCACCTCCTGAATACCCGCGCCGGGTCAGACTGGCTGGTCTTTACCGATGCGGCCCGCGTTGATGAGATTACCGCTTTCCTGCGCGGCGAGCGCGTCAGAGTGGTGGCGGACAATCTGACGCTTGCTCAGCTGAGCCGCTGCTTTAGCGACACGACATACTCTTTCGAAAACCTCGCCACGCTCACGTATCAGGAGATGCGGGTTTGCATGCTGTTTCATAAAGGATTCAGCCCGGTTCGTATCGCACAGGTCTTTGGTAAGTCACCTAAAACGATTTACACCCACAAGCGTAACGCGATGAACAAATTTTGCTGCCAGAACCTGGCGGAATTCCATCGAAAACTCTGCCTGCTGGACGCTCAGCTCTCATCTCTGTAATTGCACCGTTAACCACGTTAGGAAATAAGATCATGAGAATTATCCCCACTGTTGTATGTTGTTCGGTTCTCCTGCTTCCTGCCGCTGCGATCGCAGCAGACAGCACCGCAAGCGCGACGATGCACGTCTCGCTCGAGGTGGTTAAATCCTGTACCCTCAACGCCAACGACCTTAACTTCTCGCGCCACGGTTCGGATGAAACCAGTGAAATACAGGCCAAAACCCAGGTCGATATCGTCTGTACCAACGGTACGCCGTTCACGCTCTCCGCGACCAGCAATGATAGCAGCGAAAACGGCACCTTCTGGCTGAAGCCGGATAACGGCGAAACGGGCGCCCAGAAAATTGCCTGGAAACTGTTTGCTGACGAGGGCAAACAGACGCAAATCACCGGCACTGACGGGCTCACCGATACCGGCAACGGTATGAAACAGGAAGAGACGCTGTACGGTGTTATTGATGCAGGCGCCCTGACGGCCGCGCAGGCGGGCACCTATAGCGACGATATCACCTTAAACCTGGTGTACTGATCGTGCGACGCTATCTTCCCTGCTTCATTATCTGGCTCATGATGCTGGCGCTGCTGTCACGCTACGCGCTGGCCGCCACGCTTCAGGTCGCCCCTGTAACGCTCGATCTCCAGAGCGGGCAAAGAGCAACGGCCGTTTACCTCACTAACAGCGGGAAATCGGCCATCCATGCGCAGATACGGGTGTACGAGTGGAGCCAGAAAAACGGCAAAGACGTCCTGGCCGCCACCGAGGAGGTGGTCAGCAGCCCGGCGATGACCTCGCTGGCGCCGGGCCAGCAGCAGCTGGTGCGTATTATCGTCATGCGCCCGGGCCTGAATGAACAGGAGCAAAGCTACCGGCTGGTCATCGATGAGCTGCCGGATGCAGCGGCCCGCGCGGCCAGCCCCAACGCGGTGCATTTCCTGCTGCGCTACTCAATTCCGGTCTTCATTGCCGGAAACCAGACAGCGCCCGTCAGCCGCGATGCCCTGAGCTGCGAACAGGCGGATACCCCGGCGACTATCCGCTGCTATAACGCCGGAAACAGCCATATTCGCCTTAGCCACCTTCAGGCCCTGACGGCCAGCGGGCAGGCTGTGGCCTCGATTAAAGGCCTGGCGGGCTACGTACTGCCGGGACAGACCGCCCTTCTGACATTCAGACACGCTCCACGCCATACGCTCAGCGCGCTACGCGCCTACATCAATGACGATCACAATGCCAGCCAGATACCTCTGCGCCCGCTTGCCGCTCGCGCTCCTGCTTTGGCTACCGCTCATGCTGTCAGCCCGGGCTGAATCCACCGCTGACACCGTGCAATGGCTGGCCATCACCGTGAACCACGCCCCGCGTGGCGAGCTGTGGGCCTGCCGGGTAGCGGGTGACGCGTTGTGGATTAGCCGCAGCGACATGCAAAAACTGGGGCTTCGCGCCCCGGATAACCACAACGAGTGGATTGAACTGACGTCCCTGCCGGATCTCAGGGTCAGCCTCGATTTACTTTCTCAGCAGGTGTCAATTACCGCCGGAGCGAAGGCGCTCGCGGGGCAACAGCACCTGGCTTTCGGGAGGCCACCCTCGCCGTACCGCTATCCAGAGGCACAGCCCATCAGCGCGCTGACGCTCGGCTACGCGCTCTATGCCAGCGAGTCAGAGGGGAAACGACAGCTTAACGCCCAGACCATGCTGACCGCCTCCGGAATGCTGCCCGGCACCTTCAGCAGCAGCTTTTCCAGCCATGCCGGAGAGGAAAACAGCGCGGGACGGCCCGCCCACACGCGTCTTGAAACCCGCTGGCAGCGGGACAACACGGACTCGCTCACCAGCCTGGCGCTGGGGGACAGTATCACCACCGGCACCCGCTGGAGCCGACAGGTACGCTTTGGCGGCCTGCACTGGGCGCGTAATTTTGAGCTGAATCCCCAGCTCAACACCGAACCGCGCAGCCGCTACAGCGACACGGCCGTCCTGCCCTCAACGGTCGATCTTTACATCGATGGGCTTAAGCAGAGCAGCCAGCGCGTAACGCCGGGGGATTTTCTGCTGGATACCCTGCCCTCTTTTACCGGCAGCGGGCAGGCGCAGGTGGTCATTACCGACATCAACGGCCAGCGGCGCACCGTCCAGCTCGATCTGTACGGCGTGCCGGGAATGCTGGCGGAAGGGCTGAGCAGTGGCTCACTCGATATCGGCTGGATGCGGCAAAACTACGCCCTGCGCTCCAATGACTATGCCGCCTCGCCTATGCTCGACGCCGGCTGGCGTTATGGCGTGAATAACCAGCTAACGATGGCGCTGCATACGGAACAGCAGCGAAAGCTGCGTAACGCGGGAGTCGGCGCGGACTGGCTGATCTCCCCGGCTACGGGCATCCTCAGCCCGCACATCGCCCTAAGCGACAGCCCCTACGGTAAGGGAATGCAGTGGGGTCTTGGCTGGCAGTGGAGCGGTAACGGGACGGGCATTTCCGCCAGCACCGTTCGTACCGATGCCGCGTTCGCCGATAACGCTCGCATGAGCGGTGCCGTCCCCGTCAGACGCAGCGATAGCGTCTGGGTAAGCCACGCCGTTCCCCACGTCGGTACGCTGGGTGCGGGCTGGGTTCAACAACATTTCCAGGGCAATACCCAGCGCTACCTCAACGCTTCCTGGACCGTCTCGCTGCCGGCCCACCTCTCCAGCACGCTGAGCTACACGCGCTCGTTTACGGACTCGTCGAGTAACGTTCAGCTTATGCTCTCCGTTCCGTTTGGCCATCATGACACGCTTTCCGCTCAGGCTAGCCGGGAGTCCCCGCGCATGGATTATCGCCATCAGCCAGACAATCAGGCTGGCGGCTGGTCCTGGCAGCTGGGACAGGGCTTTGGCAAAAATCGGGAAAGGTATGCAGACGTGGGCTACCTTGGCCGCGCCGGAGAGTGGCACGCCGGGCTGGAGCAGGGCGCTAACACAGGCAGCCAGTACGCCTCCGCCGAAGGCAGCGTAACGCTGCTGGACCACAGCCTGCACGCGCTGCGCTACAACCAGCAGGGACTGGCGCTGGTCTCCACGCGCGGTATCGGCCACGTGCCGGTGATGCTGGAAAACCGCCGGGCAGGCGAAACCGATGAGCGCGGGTACCTTCTGCTGACCGACCTGCCCCGCTATCACAACAGTAAAGTCACCATCGATCCGCTGGATCTGCCCCCCGACGCGATCGCGCCCGTCACCGACATGTATGCCAGGCCGGGCAACGGCAGCGCGGTGAAAGTCGATTTTAACGTCCATTACGCCGTGACGGTTCAGGCCCGGCTGGTGGACGCGCGTCGCCGGCCGCTGCCGCTGGGCAGCGTCGTGTCAACGCCGCACGGCGCCACCATCGTGGGACGCGACGGGTTTATCTGGCTTGAAGATCCGCCCCTGCCCGGTGAGCTGGTGGTGAAAACCGGTGAGGGCGAGTGCCGGGTCACGCTTCCGGCCCCGCGCGCCGCGTCAACCGTAATGAATATTGGAGAACAGCCGTGTCATTAAAAGCGTCGTTACTGCTGCTGCCCGTGCTTTCCATGAAGGCGATGGCGGCGGCATGCTGGATAACCTCGCCCGCCGTCATCAACTTTGGCAATGTCGTGGCGGGCAACGCTGCCTCGACCAGCACCGAGGTAAAATTTAGCTGTCAGGCCGACAACTACGGCACGGCAGAGTATATCAACGTCTGCCTGAGCAGCATTGACGCCCCGCCCTTTCAGATGCTCTCGCTGGGCGACGGGAACGGTAAACAATATACGCTGCTGTTTCGCCTGCTTAACGGCATCGCGCGCGCCCAGGAGCTGGGTCCCGCCAGCAGCGGAAATCTCATCCAGCAGACCGTCATGGCGCAAAGCAATGCCAGCGTCAGCGGCAGCTTTCCGCTTATCGCCACCCTTCCGGCGGGGCAGAGCCAGCTCCCCGCGACCCGCTATTACAACTACAACATGAATCTGCGCATCGCCTGGCACAGCGCCACCCGCCGGGACGCCCTGCAAAGCTGTGCAGACGGCTCCGCGGAGGGGGAACAGGTGCAGGGCGGGAGCAATGCCCAGGCCGAAATCAGCGAAGGGTGCTACATAGAGCGCGTCACCCCGCTCAACTTCGGCACCTTAACCAGCGCCGCCACGCTGCGCCCGACGCGCTCCACGGCAACCCTCACCACGCGCTGTCCGGCCGGAACCGCATTCACGCTCGCCATGGGAAAAGGCAATCATGCCAGCGGCGATCGGCGGCAGCTTTGCAACGATGAGGGACAGTGCCTGCGCTATACGCTCTGGCAGGATGCCGCGGCCACGCAACGCTGGGGCGATAAAAGCAGCGGCGATGCGCTGCAGGTCACCAACCCCGCCGGCGGCACGCAGAACTTCACCGTTTACGGAGAAGTACCGGCCCAGCCCCTGAGCGGTACGGGGGAGTTTATTGACGACGTGATAATTACGCTGACTTATTAAACGACACAAAAAACCGTCTGGATCAATGTTATCGGTAACAATGGCGCTAAAATAACCAGCAGTTCCGCTTAGGAAGGCGTAATGCCTTCTCTTTTTTAATTAATTATCTCTGTCTGCATTACAACAAATTATGAAATACCTGCTCGCTGATGCCCTCGTTTACAACGACGAGGACGGTACCGTTACTCCCGTTAATGCGCCGGAAGAGGATGCGCAGCTCCTCACCTGTACGGCCAATACCATCCTGAAGCTGCTGGTAAAGCATCATGGTAACGTCATCGAACGGGAAACGTTTCTCCGTGAGGTCTGGGATAAGCGCGGGCTTCAGGGATCCAACAACTCGTTAAACCAGTACATCAGCATCCTGCGCAAAATGCTGGCCAGCCTGCTTCCCGACGCGCTGTTTATCGTTACGGTGCCTAAAACGGGCTTTATGCTCTGCGCGGACGTCACGGTAACGGCGCTGGAAGAGGAGTCCCCGGCGGCCGAAACGGCGAAACCCGCCTGTCGCATTCGGCCTGAACTGCTGTTCTGCGGCGCGCTCACGCTCGCTATCGTCGCGCTGTGCGTCTGGATAACGGCCGTCAAGCCAGAAGCCCCGCAGAGCGAAATCCATTTGCTCACCCATATCGGCGCGTGTCCGGTCTACACCTTTACGCCGCTGGCAGACGTGTTTCACGGGAGGGCGGTTGCGCTGGCGCAAACCCTTCAGCGAGACGGTCATTTGCCGTGCCTGAAAAATTCAATCTTCTACATGCACATTCAGAGAACGCTGTTCTACGGTCACGAAGGGCGGCTGGTGCTATCCCAATGCTCCCTTGCCCGGGGTAAAGCCAGCGCCTGCCGGACGCTTTTCTATTACGAGTGGTGATATGAGACAGAAAAAAGTTTGGCTAATACTGGTACTCAACCTGTTGCTTCTGGGCTCCGCGCTGGCGTGGTACTTTTACACGCCTCCGCTCTCGGTGGCCTGCGATGGAAACCTGACGTTCTCCGACAAACGTGACAGCCATGCCTTCACGTTTGACGGCGAGGTTATTATGCGTTTTCAACCCGATAAAACGGGCTACATTACGCTAAACGGTAACGTTGAGAACGCCCCCCAGAGCTGGGAAGTGTCTCGTCAGGAGATGTTTAAGTGGCGCCAGGTGGAGGGAGAACTGTATGAAATCGTCATTCAAAAAGTGGAGCGCTTTAGCCATGACGCCATGCCGCCGGGAGTATTTGAAAAGTATGTCGCCGGCCTGACGCTGGGGAAAAAAAGGCTCCTGACGATAGAGCGCACGCCCCAGGGCGCGCTGGTCATTAGCAATTTTTATTCGCCCGTGCTGATCTGCTCAGTGTAGCGTCGGCCGCTCAGGCTATACTTCCAGCCATGAACATTCGCATTCGCCCCACTTTTGTCAACGACGTTGCCGCCCTGCCCGCCATCGAGCGCGCGGCGGGCCGGCGTTTTCGCGACTATCCGGCGCTGGCCTGGCTGGCCGAAGGCGACGTTATTTCCGTTGAAGTGCACCTCGGTTACGTCGCGCGCGGACTAAGCTGGCTGGCGCTGGCAGACGATCGCCCCGTGGGCTTTATCCTCGCAGAAGCCCATCCAACGTCGCTGTTTATTGAGGAACTTTCGGTCGATCTGGACTGGCAGGGAAAAGGGGCTGGACGCCAGCTCATCGCTCGTGCCGCCGCCCATGCCCGCAGCCTCGGCCTGCGTTCGCTGACGCTAACAACCTTTTGCGAGGTACCGTGGAATGCGCCATTTTATGCCCGGCTGGGCTTTGAAAGGGTGACGACGCTGACGCCAGAGCTGCGCCAGAAAAGGGAAGAAGAGACCGCGCACGGGTTAGCGTCAGACGACCGCTGCGCCATGCGCCTGCCTCTCTAATATCGCCCGGTAGCGCTGCGCTTACCGGGCCTCGGGCACACTCAAACCGTCACCGGCGTAACGCGCGGCGTCAGAACGTTTCCCAGTTATCGCCCGCGTCCGCGGTAGCCGGTTTACGCGCCACTACCGGTGCCGCAACGCTTTTCGCGGAAGCGAACTCGCGCGCTTTCTGCTGCTCCTGCTGAATGCGGAACACCGCCACGGCCTGCGTCAGACGGCTCGCCTGCTCTTCCAGCGCCGCTGCCGCAGCAGCAGACTCCTCTACCAGCGAGGCGTTCTGCTGGGTCACGCGATCCATCTCCGCTACCGCCAGGCCGACCTGGTCGATACCGCGGCTCTGCTCGTCAGACGCAGACGCAATCTCGCCCATGATGTCCGTCACGCGAGTGACCGCATTCACGATTTCACCCATGGTTTCACCGGCGCTTTCCACCAGCGTAGACCCCACTTCGACACGGCCCACGGAGTCTTCAATCAGGCTCTTGATTTCACGGGCGGCCTGGGCGCTGCGCTGCGCCAGGTTACGCACTTCACCCGCAACAACCGCAAAGCCGCGGCCCTGCTCGCCCGCACGCGCCGCTTCTACCGCCGCGTTCAGCGCCAGGATGTTGGTCTGGAAGGCAATACCGTCGATCACGCTGATAATATCGGCGATTTTCTGCGAGCTGCCGGCGATATCACGCATGGTTTGCACCACGTTATCCACTACCTTCCCGCCTTTCTGCGCGGTTTCGGATGCGCTCAGCGCCAGGTTGCTCGCCTGACGGGCGTTCTCGGCGTTTTGCTTCACGGTCGCGGTCAGCTGCTCCATGCTGGCTGCGGTCTCTTCCAGCGACGCCGCCTGCTGCTCGGTACGGGAAGAGAGATCGTTATTGCCCATCGAGATTTCGCTCGCGCCGCTGTAAATGGCGTTCGCGCCGTTACGCACGTCGCCCACGGTGCGGACCAGCTCGCCCTGCATGTGGCGCAGGGAGTCGGCCAGCTCACCCATCTCGTTGGTGCCTTCCACGTCGATGGGCTTCACCAGGTCGCCGCTGGCGATATGGCGAATGCTGTCGATCAGACGGGTCATCGGAGAAATGAGCGCCTGACGAATGCCGAGCCAGACGGCTACAATCACCACCAGCACCGCAATCAGTACGCTAATCAGCACCCAGATAGCCTGGTGATAAGAGCTGTTGCTGTCTTCAACCGCGGTCTGATACAGCGCGTCGTTCTGCTGCAGATAGCTGACGTACTGCTTCTCAAAGCCATCCTGATAGCTCTGGGTCGGCTGGTCGAAGAACTCGTTGATTTTGCCGGCACCCAGCAGCTGGATCAGCTCAGCCAGCGCGCCGTGGTAGATATCGTAGTTACGTTTAATTTCAAGCGCCGCAGCGTCGCTCTGGCGCGGATCGCGCGGCAGCGCTTCGTAATCCGCCCAGTTTTTTTCCGCCTGCTTCAGAGACGCGGAGGCAATCTGCATCAGCTCGGCGACGGTTGAGCCGCTGCCGATATTGTTCTGATCCATCATGTAGCGGATACCCGCGCGGTTCAGGGTATTACGGGTTTGCAGCAGCGCCACCCAGCTGCCGTTCAGGGTGGACTGCTGCTGGCGAATGGTTTGCAGGATGGTGAAATTCTCTTTGTCGTGCTTCAGGGCATTGAAGAAAAGACCACCGGACGTGAGTTGTAAAAGGCCAAATATCGCTAAAACCAGCATTAAGCTGGTGACAATCTTGATACGGTTTAACATGTTTTCGTTTTCCTCAGACAGATAACAGAATTTTCGGCCTGGTAAGGGAAAACTTTACGAAAATCATCCTGGAATTTAGGGTTTTTACTCTTCGTCCCGCGCGGCAATATGCCGGTTTCCGAGTTCAATAAACTCCTCCAGCAGCGCCGTCAGCTGCTTCATCTTCTCCGGCGTATACTCCGCCTCAATCTGCTGGTACGCCTCTTCCACCTGTGCCTGAGCACGCTGGTACAGCGCGTTACCCTCTCTGGTGAGCGACACGTACAGCTTGCGCTGGTCGTTCACCGGCTTTAAGCGCAGCACCAGGCCGTCGCGCTCCATGCGCGTCAGAATGCCGGTCAGGCTCGGGCGCAAAATGCAGGTGCGAAACGCCAGGTCGTGAAAATCCATGGAGGGATGCTCGGCCAGCACGCGCACAATACGCCACTGCTGCTCGGTCAGGTTATGCCGCTTCACAATCGGGCGGAAGTAGCCCATCGCCGCTTCCCGCGCCTGCAGCAGCGCGATGGTTAATGAATCATGCATAGCCTTCCCCTCACATCATTAACAAGTAAACAATCCAAAAAAGACGTTTTTATAAACAACACGTTTTAAGTCAAAAAGTCTAACAGAATCAGCGCCATTTTTTTAACACATTAATTTTATTAGTTTTTAATCCTTATATGTAAATTTATTGTTATTCATATCACAAATTATTCACTTCTGATTGCGAAACGAACAGCAAAAGCATAAAACCAGATCATTAACATATTAATGAAATCCAAACCGGTCATCCGGCCCGAGGAGTATGTCAATGAAAGGTACCGTTTTTGCCGTGGCGCTGAACCACCGAAGCCAGCGAGAAGCCTGGGCTGACGCCTTTGAAAAAGCCCCCTACAACGCGCCGCCACAAACGGCGGTATGGTTTATCAAGCCGCACAACACCGCGATCCGCGCAGGCGAACCGATCCCCTTCCCGCAGGGCGAAACGGTGCTAAGCGGCGCGACGGTCGCGCTGGTGGTGGGTAAAACCGCCAGCAGGGTACGGGTGGAGGATGCCGGAGCGTACATCGCGGGATATGCGCTGGCCAACGAGGTGAGCCTGCCGGAAGAGAGCTTCTACCGCCCGGCCATCAAGGCCAAATGCCGGGACGGGTTTTGCCCGACTGGCGAGCTGGCTGCCGTCGGCAACGTCGATAACCTGACCATCGTCACCGAAATCAACGGCCGTGAAGCGGATCGCTGGAGCACCGCCGATCTGCACCGCGGCGCCGCCGAACTGCTGAGCGCCCTGAGCGAGTTTGCCACCCTGAACCCCGGGGATGCGATATTGCTCGGCACCCCGCAAAACCGCGTTGAGATCCGCCCGGGCGATCGGGTACGCATTCTGGCAGAAGGTTTCCCGCCGCTGGAAAACCCGGTGGTTGATGAACGCGACGTCGCCCTCGCGCAAAGCGCGCGCCCGCACCCCACGCTGTTTGCCCTCGGCCTGAACTATGCCGATCACGCCAGCGAACTGGACTTCAGGCCGCCGACCGAGCCGCTGGTGTTTATCAAAGCGCCGAACACCTTCAACGGCGACAGCCAGACCTCGGTGCGCCCGAACGGCGTTGAATACATGCATTACGAAGCGGAGCTGGTGGTGGTCATCGGCAAAACCGCGCGCAAGGTCAGCGAAGCCGAGGCGATGGACTATGTTGCGGGCTATACGGTCTGCAACGACTACGCCATCCGCGACTACCTGGAAAACTACTACCGCCCGAACCTGCGGGTAAAAAGCCGCGACGGGCTGACGCCCATTTCCCCCAACATCGTGCCGAAAGCGGCGATCCCCGACCCGCACAGCCTCACCCTGCGCACCTTCGTCAACGGCGAGCTGCGTCAGGAAGGCACCACCGCAGATCTCATTTTCAGCATCCCGTACCTGATTGCGTACCTGAGCGATTTCATGACCCTGCAGCCGGGCGACATGATTGCCACCGGCACGCCGAAGGGGCTGTCCAACGTGGTACCGGGCGATGAGGTGGTGGTGGAAGTGGAGGGCGTGGGCCGCCTGGTGAACCGCATTGTCAGCGAGGAGACAACAAAATGAAAAAGATTAACCACTGGATCAACGGTAAAAACGTCGCCGGAAGCGAGTACTTCCACACCACGAATCCGGCCTCCGGCGAGGTATTAGCGGAAGTGGCCTCCGGCGGTGAAGCCGAGGTTCATCAGGCCGTAGCCGCCGCCAAAGAGGCGTTCCCGAAATGGGCCAACCTGCCGATGAAGGAGCGCGCGCGCCTGATGCGTCGCCTGGGCGATCTGATTGACCAGAACGTGCCGGACATTGCCGCGATGGAAACCGCCGATACCGGCCTGCCGATCCACCAGACCAAAAACGTGCTGATCCCCCGCGCCTCGCACAACTTCGAGTTCTTCGCCGAGGTGTGCCAGCAGATGAACGGCAAAACCTACCCGGTCGACGACAAGATGCTTAACTACACCCTCGTGCAGCCGGTGGGCGTCTGCGCGCTGGTGTCGCCGTGGAACGTGCCGTTTATGACCGCCACCTGGAAGGTCGCCCCCTGCCTCGCGCTGGGCAATACCGCGGTGCTGAAGATGTCTGAACTCTCCCCGCTGACCGCCGACCGTCTGGGCGAGCTGGCGCTGGAGGCGGGCATTCCGGCGGGGGTGCTGAACGTGGTTCAGGGCTACGGCGCGACGGCAGGCGATGCGCTGGTGCGCCATCACGACGTGCGGGCCGTCTCCTTCACCGGCGGCACCGCCACCGGGCGCAACATCATGAAAAACGCCGGGCTGAAGAAATACTCCATGGAGCTGGGCGGCAAATCCCCGGTGCTGATTTTTGAGGATGCGGACATCGAGCGCGCGCTGGACGCCGCCCTGTTCACCATCTTCTCCATCAACGGCGAGCGCTGCACCGCGGGCTCGCGCATCTTCATCCAGCAGAGTATCTACCCGGAATTCGTGAAGCGCTTCGCCGAGCGCGCCAGCCGCCTGCGCGTGGGCGATCCGACCGATCCCAACACCCAGATTGGCGCGCTGATTAGCAAGCCACACTGGGAGAAAGTCTCCGGCTATATCCGCCTTGGCATTGAGGAGGGCGCGACCCTGCTGGCGGGCGGCCCGGACAAGCCGACCGATCTGCCCGCGCACCTGAAGGGGGGTAACTTCCTGCGTCCGACCGTGCTGGCGGACGTCGACAACCGCATGCGCGTGGCGCAGGAGGAGATCTTCGGGCCGGTGGCCTGCCTGCTGCCGTTCAGGGACGAAGCGGAAGGCCTGCGCCTTGCCAACGACGTGGAGTACGGCCTGGCGTCGTACATCTGGACCCAGGACGTCAGCAAGGTGCTGCGCCTGGCGCGCAGTATCGAAGCGGGCATGGTGTTCGTGAATACCCAGAACGTGCGCGACCTGCGCCAGCCGTTTGGCGGCGTGAAGGCCTCCGGCACCGGGCGCGAAGGCGGCGAGTACAGCTTTGAAGTCTTCGCGGAGATGAAGAACGTCTGCATCTCCATGGGCGACCATCCGATTCCAAAATGGGGGATCTGACAATGGGCAAGTTAGCGTTAGCGGCGAAAATTACCCACGTACCGTCGATGTATCTTTCTGAACTGCCGGGAAAAAACCACGGCTGCCGCCAGTCGGCCATCGACGGGCATAAGGAGATTAGCAAGCGCTGCCGCGAGCTGGGCGTGGACACCATCATCGTGTTCGACACCCACTGGCTGGTGAACAGCGCGTACCACATCAACTGTGCGGACCATTTTTCAGGCGTCTACACCAGCAACGAGCTGCCGCACTTTATCCGCGACATGGCCTACGACTACGACGGCAACCCGGAGCTGGGCCAGCTGATCGCCGACGAGGCGGTCAAGCTCGGCGTGCGCGCCAAAGCGCACAACATTCCGAGCCTCAAGCTGGAATACGGCACGCTGGTGCCGATGCGCTACATGAACGCGGATAAGCACTTCAGGGTGGTCTCCATCTCGGCGTTCTGCACGGTTCACGACTTCGCCGACAGCCGCAGGCTGGGCGAGGCCATCGTCAGCGCCATTGAGAAATACGACGGCACCGTGGCGGTGCTCGCCAGCGGCTCGCTGTCGCACCGCTTTATCGACGACCAGCGGGCGGAGGAAGGGATGAACAGCTACACCCGCGAGTTCGACCGCCAGATGGACGAGCGGGTAGTGAAGCTGTGGCGCGAGGGCCAGTTTAAGGAGTTTTGCAGCATGCTGCCGGAGTACGCCGACTACTGCTACGGCGAGGGCAACATGCACGACACGGTGATGCTGCTGGGCATGCTCGGCTGGGACAACTACGACGGCAAGGTGGAGTTCCTCACCGAGCTGTTCGCCAGCTCCGGCACCGGCCAGGTCAACGCCGTTTTCCCGCTGCCCGCATAAGGAGCCACCATGCCGCACTTTATAGCCGAATGTACCGACAACATCCGCGAGCAGGCTGACCTGCCGGGGCTGTTCGCCAAAGTGAACGAGGCGCTGGCCGCCACCGGCATTTTCCCCATCGGCGGTATCCGCAGCCGCGCCCACTGGCTGGATACCTGGCAGATGGCCGACGGCAGGCACGATTACGCCTTTGTCCATATGACGCTGAAGATTGGCGCCGGACGCAGCCTGGAGAGCCGCGAGGCCGTGGGGGAGATGCTGTTTGCGCTGATCAAAGCGCATTTTGCCGACCTCATGGCCGCCCGCTATCTGGCGCTGTCGTTTGAGCTCGACGAACTGCACCCGACGCTCAATTACAAACAAAACAACGTGCACGCGCTGTTTACGTAACACGCTCGATCGATCCCCTCTCCCTTTGGGAGAGGGTTAGGGTGAGGGGATACCTCTGCGGCCCGATGCCCTCACCCCGTCCCTCTCCCGTCGGGAGAGGGAGAAACCAAACCTAAAACAGGATATCGCCATGCTCGATAAACACACCCATACCCTGATCGCCCACCGCCTGCATCAGGCGGAGCAGTCCCGGGAGCAGATCCGCGCGATCTCGCTGGAGTACCCGGAGATCACGATTGAAGACGCCTACGCCGTACAGCGCGAATGGGTGAGCCTGAAGATCGCCGAAGGCCGCGTGCTGAAGGGCCACAAGATCGGCCTCACCTCGAAAGCGATGCAGGCCAGCTCGCAGATTAGCGAGCCGGACTACGGCGCGCTGCTGGACGACATGTTCTTCCACGACGGCAGCGACATCCCCGTCGATCGCTTTATCGTTCCGCGCATCGAGGTGGAGCTGGCGTTCGTGCTGGCCAAGCCGCTGCGCGGCCCGAACTGCACCATCTTCGACGTCTACAACGCCACGGATTACGTCATTCCCGCGCTGGAGCTGATCGACGCCCGCTGCCACAACGTCGACCCGGAGACACGGCGCCCGCGCAAGGTGTTCGACACTATTTCCGATAACGCCGCCAACGCGGGCGTGATCCTCGGCGGCCGCCCGATTAAGCCCGACGCGCTGGATCTGCGCTGGATCTCCGCCCTGCTCTACCGCAACGGCGTCATCGAAGAGACCGGCGTCGCCGCGGGGGTGCTCAACCACCCGGCCAACGGCGTGGCGTGGCTGGCGAACAAGCTTGCGCCGTACGACGTGCAGCTTGAGCCGGGGCAGATCATCCTCGGCGGCTCCTTTACCCGCCCGGTGCCCGCCAGCAGAGGCGACACCTTCCACGTGGACTACGGCAATATGGGCTCCATCAGCTGCCGCTTTGTGTAAGGAGACATTCATGCAAAACGCATTCAAAGCGGCGCTGCAGGCAGGCCGCCCGCAAATCGGCTTATGGCTGGGACTGACCAGCAGCTACAGCGCCGAGCTGCTGGCCGGAGCAGGCTTCGACTGGCTGCTTATTGACGGCGAGCACGCGCCGAACAGCGTGCAGACCGTGTTAACCCAGCTGCAGGCCATCGCCCCTTATCCAAGCCAGCCGGTGGTGCGCCCGTCGTGGAACGATCCGGTGCAGATCAAACAGCTGCTGGACGTGGGGGCGCAAACCCTGCTGGTGCCGATGGTACAAAACGCCGAGGAGGCCCGTCTGGCGGTCCGTTCCACGCGCTATCCGCCCGCGGGCATTCGCGGCGTCGGCAGCGCCCTGGCGCGGGCCTCGCGCTGGAACCGCATCCCGGACTACCTGCACCAGGCCAACGACGCCATGTGCGTGCTGGTGCAAATCGAAACCCGCGAGGCGCTGAAAAACCTGCCGCAGATCCTGGACGTGGACGGCGTCGACGGGGTGTTTATCGGCCCGGCGGATCTGAGCGCCGACATGGGCTATGCCGGTAATCCGCAGCACCCGGAAGTGCAGGCGGCCATTGAACAGGCGATCGCGCAGATCCTCGGCGCAGGGAAAGCGCCCGGGATCCTGATGGCCAACGAGCTGCTGGCCAAACGCTATCTCGAACTCGGCGCGCTGTTCGTTGCGGTCGGCGTGGATACCACCCTGCTCGCGCGCGGCGCCGAAGCGCTGGCAGCCCGCTTTACCGACGTCACCACAGCAGTTGATAACAATAAATCCGTCTACTAAACGTACGATGTGGAGCGCAACATGACGACCTCAACCCTGCAAAACAAAGCTGTTGAACATCGCGTTATAAATAAGCTGTTCCGTCGTTTAATCGTGTTTCTCTTTATCCTGTTTGTTTTTTCGTTTCTCGACCGCATCAACATCGGCTTTGCCGGGCTGACGATGGGCAAGGATCTGGGCCTCACCTCGACCATGTTTGGCCTGGCCGCGACGCTCTTTTACGTCACCTACGTGCTGTGCGGGATCCCGAGCAACATCATGCTGGCGAAGATCGGCGCGCGCCGCTGGATCGCCGGGATCATGGTGGTGTGGGGCATCGCCTCCACCTGTACCATGTTCGCCACCAGCCCGGAAACGCTTTACGTGCTGCGTATGCTGGTGGGCATTGCCGAAGCCGGTTTCCTGCCGGGGATCCTGGTCTATCTCACCTGGTGGTTCCCCGCGTATCACCGCGCCCGCGCCAACGCGCTGTTTATGATCGCCATGCCGGTAACCATGATGCTCGGCTCGATCCTCTCCGGGTACATCCTGGCGATGGACGGGCTGTGGAACCTGAAGGGCTGGCAGTGGCTGTTTCTGCTGGAAGGACTGCCGTCGGTGGTGCTCGGCGTGGTGACCTGGTTCTACCTCAACGACACGCCGGATGAGGCTACCTGGCTGGATGATGACGAAAAGCAGGCGCTGAAAACGATGATCGCCCGCGAGCAGGAAATGGCGATTGCGCACGCCGCCACGCCGCGCTCGACGCTTCGCGAGGTACTGACGCCCGCCGTGCTGCTCTACACCCTGGCCTACTTCTGTCTGACCAACACGTTAAGCGCCATCAACATCTGGACGCCGCAGATCCTGCAAAGCTTCAACACCGGCAGCAGCAATATCACCATCGGCCTGCTGGCGGCGATCCCGCAGTTTTGCACCATCCTCGGGATGATCTGGTGGAGCCGCCGCTCCGACAGGCTGAAAGAGCGAAAAAAGCACACCATCCTGCCGTACCTGTTTGCGGCGGCAGGCTGGATGCTGGCCTCGGCGACCGATCACAGCCTGATCCAGCTCCTTGGCATCATCATGGCCTCAACCGGATCGTTTACCGCCATGGCGATATTCTGGACCACGCCGGATCGGGTTATCAGCCTGCAGTCACGCGCGGTAGCCCTGGCGGTGATCAACGCCATCGGTAACGTGGGTTCCGCCGTCAGCCCGTTGCTGATTGGGATCCTGCGCGATGCGACCGGCAGCTTCAGTTCAGGGCTGTGGTTCGTGGCCGGGCTGCTGCTGGTGGGCGCGCTGGTGCTGACGCGCATCCCGATGACGCAGCGGGATCAACAGAGGAACGATCATGTGCCAGAGCCCCATCGCCAACATTGATATCAGCAAGGAGTACGACGAAAGTCTGGGCACCGACGATGTGCACTATCAGTCGTTCGCCCGCATGGCGGCCTTTTTTGGCCGCGACATGCAGGCGCATCGTCACGACCAGTACTTCCAGATGCACTTTCTCGATACCGGGCAGATTGAGCTCCAGCTCGACGATCATCGCTACTCGGTGCAGGCGCCGCTGTTCGTCCTCACGCCGCCGTCGGTGCCGCACGCGTTTATCACCGAATCCGACAGCGACGGCCACGTGCTGACGGTGCAGGAAGATCTGATCTGGCCGCTGCTGGAGGTGCTCTACCCCGGCACGCGGGAAGCGTTCGGCCTGCCGGGGATTTGCCTCTCGATGGCCGACAAGCCTGACGAGCTGGCGGCGCTCAGGCACTACTGGCAGCTGATCGCGCGGGAATCCACCTCCCAGCTGCCGGGGCGTGAGCACACGCTGGTCCTGCTGGCGCAGGCGGTGTTTACCCTGCTGCTGCGCAACGCGAAGCTCGACGACCACGCTTCAGGCGGAATGCGCGGCGAGCTGAAGCTGTTCCAGCGCTTTAACCAACTCATTGATACCCACTATCACCTGCACTGGACGGTGCCGGAATACGCCAGCGAGCTGCACCTCACCGAATCCCGGCTGACGGACATCTGCCGCCGCTTCGCCAACCGCTCACCAAAACGGCTGATCTTCGACCGCCAGCTGCGGGAGGCCAGGCGCCTGCTGCTGTTTTCCGACAGCGCGGTCAGCGAAATAGCCTGGCAGCTGGGGTTTAAGGATCCGGCCTATTTCGCCCGTTTTTTCAATCGCCTGACCGGGTGCTCGCCAAGCGCGTATCGGGCGCAGAAAGTACCGGTTTCCCCTCACCCCGGCCCTCTCCCCAAGGGGGAGAGGGTGTAATTGTTCCCTCTCCCCTTTGGGGAGAGGGTTAGGGTGAGGGGACAACGATCACAAATCCCCTCACCACCCGAAAAGTACCCGCCGTTGTCCCAATCGTCCCTTCACGGTCCGCCCTTCTCACGCTTCAATTAAACAACAAAAACAAAACATAAATTTAACAAACATCTTCCGATACGAGGTCCCTATGAAGCCTGAAGAGTTCCGCGCCGATGCCAAACGTCCGTTAACGGGTGAAGAGTATTTAAAAAGCCTGCAGGACGGTCGTGAGATTTACATCTACGGCGAGCGCGTCAAAGACGTTACCACCCATCCGGCATTCCGCAACGCGGCGGCCTCCATCGCGCAGATGTACGACGCCCTGCACAAGCCGGACATGCAGGATACGCTCTGCTGGGGCACCGACACCGGCAGCGGCGGCTATACCCATAAGTTCTTCCGCGTGGCGAAAAGCGCCGACGACCTGCGCCAGCAGCGCGACGCCATCGCCGAGTGGTCGCGCCTGAGCTACGGCTGGATGGGCCGCACGCCGGACTATAAAGCCGCGTTCGGCTGCGCGCTCGGCGCTAACCCGGCCTTCTACGGCCAGTTCGAGCAGAACGCCCGCAGCTGGTACACCCGCATTCAGGAAACCGGCCTGTACTTCAACCACGCCATCGTTAACCCGCCGATTGACCGCCATAAGCCGGCGGACGAGGTGAAGGACGTCTACATCAAGCTGGAGAAAGAGACCGACGCCGGGATTATCGTCAGCGGCGCAAAAGTGGTGGCCACCAACTCGGCGCTGACCCACTACAACATGATCGGCTTCGGCTCCGCGCAGGTGATGGGCGAAAACCCGGACTTCGCGCTGATGTTCGTCGCGCCAATGGACGCCGAGGGCGTGAAGCTGATCTCCCGCGCCTCTTACGAAATGGTGGCAGGCGCCACCGGCTCCCCGTACGACTATCCGCTCTCCAGCCGCTTCGACGAGAACGACGCGATCCTGGTGATGGATCACGTGCTGATCCCATGGGAAAACGTGCTGATCTACCGTGATTTCGACCGCTGCCGCCGCTGGACGATGGAAGGGGGCTTCGCCCGCATGTACCCGCTTCAGGCCTGCGTGCGTCTGGCGGTGAAGCTCGACTTTATCACCGCCCTGTTGAAGAAATCGCTGGAGTGCACCGGCACCCTCGAGTTCCGCGGCGTGCAGGCGGATCTGGGCGAAGTGGTCGCCTGGCGCAACATGTTCTGGGCGCTGAGCGACTCCATGTGCTCCGAAGCCACGCCGTGGGTCAACGGCGCGTACCTGCCCGATCACGCGGCGCTGCAGACCTACCGCGTAATGGCGCCAATGGCCTACGCGAAGATCAAGAACATCATCGAGCGCAACGTCACCTCCGGGCTGATCTACCTGCCGTCCAGCGCGCGGGATCTGAACAACCCGCAGATCGACCAGTACCTGGCGAAATACGTGCGCGGCTCCAACGGCATGGATCACGTCGAGCGCATCAAGATTTTGAAGCTGATGTGGGATGCCATCGGCAGCGAGTTTGGCGGCCGTCACGAGCTGTACGAAATCAACTACTCCGGGAGCCAGGACGAAATTCGCCTTCAGTGCCTGCGCCAGGCGCAGAGCTCGGGCAACATGGACAAGATGATGGCGATGGTCGACCGCTGCATGTCCGAGTACGACCAGCACGGCTGGACCGTACCGCACCTGCACAACAACACCGATATCAACATGCTGGATAAGCTGCTGAAATAACGCAGCGGGAGGTTTCAATGCAATCAGAAGAACGCCTGCGTTTTCGCGACGCGATGGCCAGCCTGTCGGCGGCGGTCAACGTCATCACCACCGAGGGTGAGGCCGGTCGCTGCGGCATTACCGCCACCGCCGTCTGTTCCGTTACGGACACGCCGCCGTCGCTGATGGTGTGCATCAACGCCAGCAGCGCCATGAACCCGGTCTTTCAGGGCAACGGCAAGCTGTGCGTTAACGTGCTGAACCACGAGCAGGAGATCATGGCCCGCCACTTTGCCGGGATGACGGGCATGGCAATGGAGGAGCGCTTTGCCCTCTCCTGCTGGCAGAAAGGCCCGCTGGCGCAGCCGGTACTGAAAGGGGCGCTGGCAAGCCTGGAAGGGGAGATAGCCCAGGTGCAAACTATCGGCACCCATCTGGTTTACCTCGTTGAAATTAAGAACATCATCCTCAGCGGCGAGGGGCACGGCCTGATCTACTTCAGGCGCCGTTTCCATCCGGTGATGCTGGAGATGGAAGCCGCGGTGTAATGCCGTTGCGCAAAAAACGCTGAGGTTCCGCACGGGTGTGGGCGGCCACGCCCGGCAGTGCTGGATTATTCTTAGTGATCTCAATCACATATTTCCCTCCACTGAGGGCGAGTCCTGACCACTCGCCCTCGCTTTTGACCGCTCACGCATCGCTTTCAACCACTCACCCATTTACCGTCCTTTACGCGCGCGAGGATCTGGCACGATCGCTCCAGCATTAATCAATACCTCCTCACAACGAACCCTGACCCTTTTTTCTTTACATAAAAAACCAGGTCTTACTATGGATACTAAAAAACTACTGAAGCACGTGCCCTGGGCCTTACTCGGGATCCTCGGCGCTTTCTGTCTGGCGGTTGTCGCATTACGCCGGGGCGAGCACGTAAGCGCCCTGTGGATCGTGGTCGCGTCGGTTTCCGTCTACCTTGTGGCTTATCGCTACTACAGCTTATACATCGCGCAGAAGGTCATGAAGCTCGACCCGACGCGCGCTACCCCGGCGGTCATTAACAATGACGGCCTGAACTACGTGCCAACCAACCGCTACGTGCTGTTTGGCCACCACTTTGCCGCCATTGCAGGCGCTGGCCCGCTGGTCGGCCCGGTGCTGGCCGCGCAGATGGGCTACCTGCCGGGTACGCTCTGGCTGCTGGCGGGCGTGGTGCTAGCGGGGGCGGTGCAGGACTTTATGGTGCTGTTTATCTCCTCGCGCCGTAACGGCTCGTCGCTGGGTGAGATGATCAAAGAAGAGATGGGCCGCGTGCCGGGCACTATCGCCCTGTTTGGCTGCTTCCTGATTATGATCATCATCCTGGCGGTGCTGGCGTTAATCGTGGTGAAAGCGCTGGCCGAAAGCCCGTGGGGCGTCTTTACCGTCTGCTCTACCGTACCGATTGCGCTGTTCATGGGCATCTACATGCGCTTCCTGCGCCCTGGCCGCGTGGGCGAGGTGTCGGTTATCGGTATCGTGCTGCTGGTCGCCTCTATCTACTTCGGCGGCGTGATTGCGCACGACCCGTACTGGGGCCCGGCGCTGACCTTTAAGGACACCACCATCACCTTCGCGCTGATCGGTTACGCGTTCATCTCTGCCCTTCTGCCGGTGTGGCTGATTCTGGCACCGCGCGACTACCTGGCGACCTTCCTGAAAATCGGCGTAATCGTCGGGCTGGCAATCGGTATTGTGATCATCAACCCGGAGCTGAAAATGCCGGCGGTGACCCAGTACATTGACGGCACCGGCCCGCTGTGGAAAGGCGCCCTGTTCCCGTTCCTGTTTATTACTATCGCCTGCGGCGCCGTGTCTGGCTTCCACGCGCTGATCGCCTCCGGCACCACGCCGAAGCTGATGGCCAACGAAACCGACGCGCGCTTCATCGGTTACGGCGCGATGCTGATGGAGTCCTTCGTGGCGATCATGGCGCTGGTTGCGGCATCTATTATCGAGCCAGGCCTGTACTTCGCGATGAACACGCCGCCGGCGGGTCTGGGCATCACCATGCCAAACCTGCATGAAATGGGCGGCGAAAATACCGCAATGATTATGGCCCAGCTGAAAGAGGCCAGCGTACACGCGGCGGCGACCGTCAGCTCCTGGGGCTTTGTGATCTCGCCTGAGCAGATCATGCAGACCGCGAAAGACATCGGCGAACCGTCCGTGCTGAACCGCGCAGGTGGCGCACCGACGCTGGCGGTGGGTATCGCTCACGTGTTCCATAAAGTGCTGCCGTGGGCGGACATGGGCTTCTGGTACCACTTCGGTATTCTGTTCGAAGCGCTGTTCATCCTCACCGCGCTGGATGCCGGTACCCGCGCGGGCCGCTTCATGCTGCAGGACCTGCTGGGTAACTTCGTGCCGTTCCTGAAGAAAACCGACTCTCTGGTGGCGGGCGTTCTCGGTACGGCGGGCTGCGTCGGCCTGTGGGGCTACCTGCTGTATCAGGGCGTTGTTGACCCGCTCGGCGGCGTTAAGAGCCTGTGGCCGCTGTTCGGCATCTCTAACCAGATGCTGGCGGCAGTGGCGCTGGTGCTTGGTACCGTTGTGCTGGTGAAGATGAAGCGCACCAAATACATCTGGGTCACCGTGGTGCCTGCGCTGTGGCTGCTGCTCTGCACCACCTGGGCGCTGGGTCTGAAGCTGTTCAGCAGCAACCCGCAGCTGGAAGGCTTCTTCTACATGGCTAACCAGTACAAGGAGAAGATCGCCGCAGGCGGCGCGGATCTGACCGCGCAGCAGATTGCCAACATGAACCATATCGTGGTGAACAACTACACCAACGCGGGCCTGAGCATTCTGTTCCTGGTGGTGGTGTACAGCATCATCTTCTACGGCATCAAAACCTGGATGAAGGTGCGTAACGCTGATGGTCGTACGGATAAAGAGACCCCGTACGTGCCGGTGCCGGAAGGCGGCGTGAAGACCTCTTCCCACCATTAATCCGCAATCCTCCCCCTCTCCCTTTGGGAGAGGGCTGGGGTGAGGAGAACACAAGCCCAGCGGACTCACATCGCCGGGCTTTTTCTTATCAGGACCCGTTATGTTTGGTAACTTAGGCGAAGCAAAAAAATACCTCGGTCAGGCGGCGAAAATGCTGATTGGCATTCCGGACTATGACAACTACGTTGAGCATATGAAGACCAACCATCCGGATAAGCCGTACATGACCTACACCGAATTCTTCCGCGAGCGTCAGGAAGCGCGCTACGGCGGAAGTGGAGAAGGCGGCGTCCGCTGCTGCTAAAGGAGAGACCATGACCCCGATTGCCGTTACCCTGCTGACCGGTTTTCTCGGCGCCGGTAAAACCACCCTGCTGCGCCACATTCTGAACGAGCAGCACGGCTTTAAAATCGCCGTCATTGAAAACGAGTTCGGCGAAGTCTCCGTTGACGACCAGCTGATTGGCGATCGCGCCACCCAGATCAAAACCTTGACCAACGGCTGCATCTGCTGCACCCGCTCCAGCGAGCTGGAAAATGCCCTGCTGGACCTGCTCGACAGCCGCGATCGCGGTGAAATCGACTTTGACCGTCTGGTGATCGAGTGCACCGGCATGGCCGACCCTGGCCCGATCGTTCAGACCTTTTTCTCCCACGATATTCTTTGCCAGCGCTACCTGCTGGACGGCGTCATCGCCCTGGTCGATGCGGCCCACGCCGACGAGCAGATGAACCAGTTCACCATCGCCCAGTCCCAGGTGGGCTACGCCGACCGCATCCTGCTGACCAAAACCGACGTGGCGGGCGACAGCGTTAAGCTGCGCGAGCGCCTGACGCGCATTAACTCCCGCGCGCCGATTTACACCGTGACGCACGGCGATATCGACCTGTCCCGGCTGTTCAACACTAACGGCTTTATGCTGGAAGAGAATATCACCGCGAAACCGCGCTTCCACTTTATGTCCGACAAGCAAAACGACGTGGCGTCGATCGTGGTGGAGCTGGACTACCCGGTAGATATCGGCGAGGTCTCCCGCGTGATGGAGAACCTGCTGCTGTCGTTTGCGGATAAGCTGCTGCGCTATAAGGGCATGCTGTGGATCGACGGCGAACCAAACCGCCTGCTGTTCCAGGGCGTGCAGCGCCTCTACAGCGCCGACTGGGATCGTCCGTGGGGCGAGGAAACGCCGCACAGCGTGATGGTGTTTATCGGAATCCAGCTGCCGGAAGAAGAAATTCGGGCGGCGTTTGCGGGGCTGAAGAAATAACCTCTCCGTTTAACTACGCGCACCGAACAATCCCCTCTCCCTTTGGGAGAGGGTTAGGGTGAGGGGTAAGAGATAAACTTATTTCAACGCCTCCGGCAGCGTCACAATCCACAGCTCGCTGTCTGATTCCGGTTTCTTCAGCGGCTTCACGCTGAGGGTCGTTTCCACCGGCTTATCATCCAGCGTCAGCGCACCCTGCGCGTTCACCCGATAATCCTTGAGCTTCTTGCCCTCGACCGGCTTTTGCATCGCCACCTTCACGCCAAAGTCGTTATCGTTCGCCACCGCCAGCGTTTTACCGTCAATCAGCGCCAGCCCTTCGGCCTTTTCCTGCTGCCAGCCCAGCGCGCGCAGGTCGACCACCTGCGTTTTTTTAGCAAGCGTAATGCCGCGCTGCGCCAGCGTTTTCGCGTCATCAAACTCCGGGTACTCGCCCGGCCTGTCGAACGCCGTCAGGTCGCTCGCGTTGCGCAAATCGACCCTGTAGATGAGGTTGCGCATCGCGTCGTTTTTATCTTCGCCCTGTTCAATCAGCAGGACAGAGTGGTCATCCAGCGCCACGATGTCGCCAATTTTGGCGTCGCTGTTCTTACCGTAAACTTCACTGTCGACGGGGTAGCCGTACATCGCGGTTTTGCCGGTCGCCGGATCGAAGCTCACCAGACGCGTAAACAGCGCCTGCTTTTTGCTCTTACCGTCGATATCCAGCGTGCTTTGCACGGCGGCGATAATACGCCCGTCCGGCATCCGGGTTAGCCCTTCAAAGCCCCGGTTTGCCTGACGCCATTTGATAACGTTGGGCAAACCGCCCGCAATGGATTTCTCCCCTTCTGCCGCCTGCGGGCCGTGGATCGCCAGAATTTTACCCTTGCTGTCGATGTTGATCAGGAACGGGCCGTACTCGTCGCACAGCCAGTAGCCGCCCTTCCCGTCCGGCGTGATGCCTTCCGTATCCAGCCCGCGGTTGTCGCCCTTGAGCACCTTTAAAGCGTCGCTGTACGCCACTTCATTGGTCGAGCCAATCACGCCGTTTTCCAGCGGCAGGCCGTTAATCTCGCCTTTATCGTCATGCAGCGGGCGCGCATCCACGGCCTCCGCTTTGCCGTTTTGCACGCGAATCGTCATCAGCAGCGGGGCGAAATCCGGCGTCACGAAGATCTTGGCGTCGTTTTTCCCCACCTTTGGCGAATCCGCATTGGGGCCGCGATCGGTGACGGTCGCGAAGGTCAGGGTATCGCCCTGCCTGCCGGTGAACAGCAAGCCTGAACCAATCCCCACCGGAAGCCCGTTCGGAAACGCGCCGGCAAACGCACCGCTGTATTTTACGTGCGAGCCGTCGGGAAAGCTGACGACGTAGCGCTCAGCGGTTGGCTGTGCCGCCAGGCCAGAGAAAGAGAGCGCACAGCCGATAAGCACAGGAATGATTTTTCTTTTCATATTGTTAGCATCCATAAAGTGAAGCCAACAACGTAATGAAGAAACGTGTCAGAAAAATGACATGGCGGGCGCACGGATCCGTCCGAAAGGGTGTATATCAATCACCAGAAATGTAAACCTCTGTCTTTATCTGTGACAGTTGAAATACTTTTGGAAATTATTAGAAACCCAATTAATTCACCCTGAATGACTATTTGCGCCTCGTTCATTCACCGTTTAGCCAGAAATATAAACTTTACCTAAACGCGAATTTATTGCGCATTGACGACAGGCCAAACAAACATTCATGCAACATTTAAGATTCAATAAATATACATAATCAGCATAAAACCGCGATATGCATCACATTTGCAGTCATAAACATCGCTTGTTAAGGTGCCCTCAGATTAATTTGATGACGAGGGCATACTCATGAAAAAACTTAACGTTCTGATCCTTTCCGCACTGACCGCCGTATCGGGCTCCGCGCTGGCCATGGGCGGCAGCATCGAGCAGGGTAAAAACTTTACCAACCTGAACGTGGAAATGGGTAAATCCACCTCCGGTCTGTACACCGAAGGCAACTGGCTGAAAAACACCGATGACGGCACCCAGACCGGCGGCGTGGGCGCAGGCTACAACGTCGAAGTCGGCCCGGTGATTCTGAACGCTGGCGCGAAGGCTATCTACATCGGCCCGAAAAAAGGTGATAACGGCGTGGCGTTCCCCATCGGCGGCGGCGTGAACGTTGCCCTGACCGACAGCATCCGCGTGTTTGGTGAAGGTTACGTTGCGCCGGACGGCCTGAACAACAGCGTGAAGAACTACGTTGAAGCCAACGGCGGCGTTAGCTGGACTCCGATCAAACCGGTAACGCTGAAGGTGGGCTACCGCCACGTGAGCGTTGACGGTAAAGACGGCCGTCCAAACCACACGCTGATCGACGGCGCCTACGTGGGCGGTGGAGTGAGTTTCTGATGAAACCCCGCATAGCCGCGCTTTGTGTTTTAAGCATCACGGTCATGCTTGCCGGTTGTGTCCAGTACAAATGGGTTAAGCCAGGCGTCAGTGATGCTGAGATGAATAAGAAGCTCACGGAATGCGAAGCGCAGGCGCTTATCGATCTGCCCCCGGATAACGTCGTGACCGGTTCAAGCTCGGAAAAAACGGACAAGAAGCATAAGAAAAAGGATGTTTCAACGAGCTACACGGTGGAAGACGCGAATGAATATCGCCGGGATACGCTCGTTGACAGCTGCATGTTCAAAAGCGGCTGGGACAAGATTGAAGTGCAATAAATTTCCTGAAAAAAACCTGCCGGATGGCAGGTTTTTTTATTACCGCGTTACTTGCGCACCACCACCAGCTTCTGGTTCACAAACTCTTTGATCCCCAGATCCGACAGCTCGCGTCCGTAGCCGGAACGCTTCACGCCGCCGAACGGCAGCTCGGGCGCGGTGTCGGTGAGCCAGTTGATGTAGACCATCCCCGTCTCAATGCGCGACGCCATCTTCTTCGCCCGCTCGATGTCCTGGCTGAATACCGCCCCGCCCAGACCGTAGTGGGAGTCGTTCGCCAGGGCGACCGCCTCGTCGTCATTTTTCACCACATAGATCTGCGCCACCGGGCCGAAGAACTCTTCGAAATACGCCGGGTTGTCGCGCGAGATGTGGGTCAGGATCGTTGGTTCGAAGAAGCTCCCGTCGCGCTGTACCGGCCTGCCGCCGTAGTGCAGCGTCGCCCCGTTTTTCACCGCTTCGTCGACCTGTTTGGTCAGCGTTTCAAGCGCGTCTTTAGACGATAGCGGCCCCAGCGTGGTGCTTTCATCCAGCGGATCGCCAATCTTCACCTGCTTAAACGCCTCGGTGAATTTGCTCAGGAACGCGTCGGCAATGTTTTCGTGCAGGATAAAGCGCTTCGCCGCGGTACAGACCTGTCCGGCATTGTTGAGCCGCGCGCTAACGCCTGTCTTGACGGCTTTCTCCAGGTCGGCATCGTCCAGCACCACGAACACGTCGTTACCGCCCAGTTCGAGGGTCGATTTTTTAATGTGCTTCGCTGCCTGCGCTGCCACCACGCTCCCCGCTTTTTCGGAACCCGTGAGCGCCGCCCCCTGTACGCGATCGTCGGCGATAATGTTCGCCACCTGTTCAGACGAGATAAACAGGTTGGTCCACGCCCCTTCCGGCGCGCCCGCTTCACGCACCAGCTGCGCAAAGGTCTCGGCACAGTGCGGTACGATGCTGGCGTGCTTGGCCAGAACCGGGTTACCCGCCGCCAGGTTTGGCGCCAGAACGCGCATCAGCTGGTAATACGGGAAGTTCCACGGCTCGACGGCCATCACCACACCGATGGGGTGATGCTCAACCCACGCTTCTCCGAGTTCGGACTGATACTTCACCGGGACAAGGAACTGCTTCGCGTTGTCGGCGTAATAGCGGGCGATTTGCGCGCACAGCTTCACTTCGCCACGGCTTTGTTCGATGAGCTTACCCATCTCCTGGCTGGCAATCTTCGCCAGATCCTCCGCGCGCTCGTCAATCAGATCGGCTAGCTTATGCAGCACCGGCAGACGCTGGCTTATATCGCCCTTCGCCCAGTCGGAATGATAGAGCGCATCGGCTGCCTTCAGCGCCGCCTCAACGTCTGCGTCAGTGTGGGAGGGATATTCTTTGACGAGCTGGTTAGTGGCAGGATTTACTGTCTGGTAAGCCATATCGAATCTCCTTGTTTTACCGCTTAGGGTTTTAAGCGTAGTCAACATGACTGGCGATGGAGGTAAAGTTGGGTATATACGGAGGGTTCTTAGTGGGGCACGGGCATGGTATAAAAAACGTACCCGACAGGAGCGCCTATGACCCATACCCGACACGTCCGCCAGAACTTTAACCGCACCCCGGGCCTTGAGCTGCGCAGCACGTGGCAGAGCACCGTGGCGTATAAACGTCATTGTCATCCCCAGCTCTCGATTGGTGCGATAGTGGAAGGCCAGACCTGCTGCGTGTGTCATGACAGAGAGTACATCCTTCATCCCGGGGACCTCATTGCGATCCCGGCCTATGCGCCGCACAGCTGCAATCCCGTCGCCGGGCAACCGCGCAGCTACCATATGCTCTATATCGACATGGACTTTCCGCTGGCAGAACAGGTCATTCGCGACCGCACGCTATTTGCGCTTTACCTGAACGTTGTTGAGAACATGTCGGCTAACTCCCTGAACGCGCTGATTTCTGCCCTTCCGCGCTGCGCCAGCCGCACGGGTGAGCTACGTTCAACCAGCCAGCACGTTCAGCAGGCTCTGCTTTCCGACCTTGCCGCACCGCCCTCGCTTGATGACCTTGCCCAACGCTTCTCGCTCCGCAAGGAGACGCTGATCCGCACCTTCAGGCAGGACACCGGCCTGACGCCGGGCAGCTTTCTCAACATTTCCCGCGTGGAGTACGCCAAAGCGCGGCTGCGCGCCGGGGACAATATCGCCGACGTTGGCTATCAGAGCGGCTTTGCCGACCAGAGCCATTTCCACAAGACCTTCGTCAGCTATACCGCCGCCACGCCGCGCCAGTACGCCACGGGCCGATCAATATCAGACAATAATCAGGATAAGTAACATCGTAAGGTGGCCTCAGTTAATGCAACGAGGTCACTATGGAAACGTTCTTCCCTTCCGCTTTTTTCGCCCTGGCGCTGGCGCATTTTGTTGCCCTGCTAAGCCCGGGTCCCGATTTTTTCCTGCTGGTGGGCTACGCGGCGCGCTACCGGCTGCGCGGCAGCGCTGGACTGTGCTTCGGCATCGCCGCGGGCAACGGGCTGTATATCCTGCTGGTGATTATCGGCTGGAGCGCGCTGCGCCAGTTTACGTGGCTGTTTATGCTTATCGAACTTTCCGGCGCGCTGTACCTGCTGTGGATCGGCTCGCACCTGGTACGCAGCCGCCCGCAAGCGCTGGTGCTGAATGAAACCCACCAGCGCTTTCCCTCGCTGCGCAAGCAGATCCTGCTGGGGCTCGGCTCGGCGCTGTTAAATCCAAAGAACGCCCTGTTCTATCTGGCGCTGATGACGGCGCTGCTGGGGCCGAACGTCACGCTGCTTCAGCAGGCGACCTGCGGCGTCTGGATGGTGATGGTGGTGCTGGCATGGGATCTGGCGCTGGTGTCGCTGATGGGGCTACCCGCGGTGCAGCAGAAGCTCAGCCGCTCGCTGTGGCTGATTGAGCGCACGGCAGGGGTAGTGCTGATGGCGTTTGGCGGGTGGGTGCTGTGGCGGCTGCTATCAAATAGTGTTTTGCCTATATAGAAATCAACGACTTCATTGCCTTACAAAATAAGTGACTTAGCTATTAGTATTTCTTCCCTGACGTGGCAAGCTAAAGTCACAGCAATCGTTAAGGGAACAACGTGAAAAATTACAAAGTCATCACGCCACTTTTTCCAACCTATGCGCAGGTTCAGGCAATGATGAAAGCCGTCTCCGGCTATTCAGTAAATTCCGTACGTAACATGATCAATGCAATACATGAACAAACCGGCACGCCGCAAAAGCCGGTCGACTGGTCCGAACCCGATATGTGGATCAACGAACGCCTGAAAGGCGAAGATGCCGAGATCGCGCTGAAAATCTGGAACCAGGATAACCACATCCTCAATCCCCGTCATAGTTACGGTAGTTATTTGTTTCTAAACTCTTCTGTCTTCGAACTGATGGAAACGACGCCGAAAGATACATGGGAACCCACCCAGCGCGGGCATCAATTCCTGAATGATGATGACACCACACTACGCGCGCTGGACGATAAAGAAGGGTTACTGCAACTTCTTGAACTGCTTGCTGGACGTGAAATGTCCCGTCGTGCTGACTTACTCCCGGAATGGCAGGCTTTTTTACATCAGCATTCAAAGTTCGCTTCAACCAGTTCTGTCAAAAGCACCCTCTACTCGAGACTCTGTAACCTGATCGATCGCGATATGGTCGCCCGGGAAGGGATGAGTTACTACATCACCGATAGAGGCCGGGCATGGCTGGCGAATGCCTTACCAGCCCGCAAAGCCGATCCGCGAAAAGAACTTCTGGAAGCTGTTAAGCGCTACAACCAGCAGCAAAAAGAGCAGCTTCGCGAACAAATCAGCACCATGAATCCCTACAAGTTTGAGCATTTGATTGGTCAACTTCTGGAGGCAATGGGTTATGAACAGGTGGAAGTGACCAAAGCATCGGGCGATAAGGGTGTCGACGTCGTCGGCAGAGTACAGGTGGGCATTACTACCATTACGGAAGTAGTGCAGGTTAAGCGTATGCAGAGCAACATAACCCGTCCTGTTATCGACCAGTTACGTGGGGCATTGCCTTAACACAGCGCGATCCGGGGCACGCTCATCACCACGGGCCGTTTTGCCGGGAACTGTGAAAAAGCGGCTCTGCATCCCGGAGCGGCTCCTATTACCCTGATTGATGGTGACCGTCTCCTTGAACTGCTGATAGAGAATAATGTCGGCATACGTCGCAGCAATGCGATCGAACTGCTGGACGTGGACATGCAGCTTTTTGATGAACTGGAAGAGGGATTAAAAGGCGAAATTTAGCGTCTTAATCGCTACAATAGACGCCAAATTTTTCCTGATTGAGTTCATTATGGCCAAAAAGCCAAAGCAAAGAAAGGCTTTGAAGACACTTTATGGGATACCGCGAACCAGCTTCGCGGTAGCGTTGAATCCTCCGAGTACAGGCACGTGGTACTGAGCCTCGTGTTCCTGAAATTTATTAGTGATAAATTTGAGTCTCATCGTAAGAAAATGTTCGCCGATGAAGAGCAAAAAATGTTGCAACGGTAAAAAAATTAGCTGGAATGATTTTTTCTATGATGAAGACCGTTATCCCATCTTTTTAAAAAAAACTGATAAAATTACGCATCCTGTCGCAATTCTTATAACTGTTAAACAAGCACAGAAACACATTAATATGGAAAGAGGCAGTTTCTGCTCCCTCAAAGGAGAGTTATGTACATTGGAGCATGAAGATAAAAGCAAAGAGTTCTTCGCTCCTGGTTTAACCTGTAACGATACGACCTTTTTTGAAAACCTCGAAGCTAAAGACGAGATTATAGTCATCGGTAAAGTACGTCCAAGAATAAAACAATGGGGTGAAGGGAAAATCTTTAAAAACTTAAATATTAATGTTTTCAATAAAAAACAAATTACACGGTTAAAAGATTGAAATACAGCAGAAATTTCCCCCCGGCTACGGGAAACCGTCCCTCTCCCGTAGCCAGTTAATCAAGCCCCTAACCGGTAATCCCAGTCGTCCGAATGAATAACGTTACCGTCACGGTAATGCCAGGTAATCTTTTCATAACGAAGCGAAACGAGCTCAAGATGCCCTTGTTTTTCATGGTAAGTATCTTTCACGTCATGCATCACTGAAAATACCGTAACGACCTTCACCGCTTCCAGCATTATCGTAAAATAGGTTTCTTCTTGCCCGGCATCATTGATTCTATACAGGTCGATAGCCGCTTTCCTGAGCGTGCCACCCGTGCTCAATGCTTTGTACAGGTGAACGCTAGAGGCATCAATTTCCTTCTCGATTAGAAATGGACGATGCTGCCGCTTGCTTAACGCTCTGCCATTATGCAGATCAGAGTTATAGCTTACGTTATGATAGAGGCCTAAAACCTCAATCTGATTTTCACGATCTTTAACTCTCACGCTGCCTTTTATGATATTACCCACTTCGTCAGTTAATGACATATATCCTGGAATGGCCATTTAAATATCCTTATCGAATGGAACAGAGTGTTCAATGGTTTCGATCATAACGGCGAGACATCTTTTACCCTCTGTGGTTTTAACCTTAAACATCTCTCTTATTGAATCGACAAAAAGCTTATTGCTCTCTGCTTCCGTCTCCGGGAAATTAGCGAAAGCACAGATTTGGTCAATAGAGAGCAACGGTTTATCGTCTTTTAAGATTGCCAACACACCCGCTGGATTATGTGGAATAGCTTCTGAAAGCGCCGCCTTTAGATCTTCAGCCGTACTGGCATCCACACCAGGTTCAAGTGCACTCGCTACGGCTAACCATGCACGGGAACCTTTACTTATCTCCGGGATGACAAGATTCCACCATTCCGACTCACCGCTATCATTTGAATCCAGTTCCATTACAACTGAACTGGCACCTTTATCATTTATCATTTGCAAAATCTGTTCAGGTCCATGGACCTTAGCAAATAAATACATGGGGAAAAAGATAAATACAATGAGATATTTCATCACCTCACCACCAGTATTGTGTCACCCGAATCATAAATCATATGTCGTTTATCCTGACCGTTCATAATGATGCAGCCTGCAGATGCTGACCCCGGTGGCTGGCCTTTCTTATCGCCATGGATTTGAAAATGATTCCTACCAAAAGTATTGGTCCCCGCTATAGGTTCAAGGATAATTGCCTCTGCGCTTTTGTGATTATTCCACCCGGCAATAAAATAAATACCTCTTGGTATAGGGCCTCTGTTTCGTTGTCGTTCGCATTCTGGTTTATCTTTCGATTCGCCAGCACCGCTATAGCAGTTAGCAACAAACTCGCCATTGTGACTTAATACCCCTGTTGATACTTTATATTCCCATGTCATTAATACCCCCCCCTTTCACGAATAGTTCTTTATCTTATGACTAACAAGAGAGTTAAAATTACCTCAACGGTCACAAAATCTTATGCCCAGGAATAGAGGAGCACAAAAAACATAGAAAAATTAATAATAAATAATTTCAATGCATATATTTTTAATATAATAGCGACCTGTTTACTCAAAGAAGACATCTTCCTCCCTTAACGCCAGCTTTGCACTTTTGGTTCACTTACCTCTATCCTTAACCCATGGAAAAAATAGCTGAACTCAAACGCGCCAAGCTGCTGGCGCTGTCGCTGCTGCTGATTGCCGTCGCGGCGTTTATCACCACCCTCTTCCTGCCGCAAACCTTCTGGGTGCGCGGCGTGAAGGCCATTGCCGAGGCGGCGATGGTCGGCGCGCTGGCGGACTGGTTCGCGGTTGTCGCGCTGTTTCGCCGGGTGCCCATTCCGTTTATCTCGCGCCATACGGCGATTATTCCGCGCAATAAGGACCGTATCGGCGATAACCTCGGCCAGTTCGTGCAGGAGAAGTTTCTCGACACGCAGTCCCTTGTTGCCCTCATCCGCCGCTATGAGCCCGCGCAGATGATTGGCACCTGGTTCAGCCAGCCCGATAACGCCCGGCGCGTGGGGCAGCATCTGGTGCAGGTGATGAGCGGTTTTCTGGAACTGACCGACGACGGGCGCATTCAGCGCCTGCTCAAGCGCGCGGTGCATAAGGCTATCGACAAGGTCGATCTCACCGAAACCAGCGCCGTCATGCTGGAGAGCATGACCAAAAACAACCGCCATCAGGTGCTGCTGGACGCCATCATTAACCGGCTGATTACCCTGATCCAGCGGGAAAGCACGCGGGAATTTATTTCCGACCAGATCGTCCACTGGCTTAAGACCGAGCATCCGCGCAAGGCGATGGTGCTGCCCACCGAGTGGCTGGGCGACCAGAGCGCCGAGATGGTGTCAAACGCGGTAAATACCCTGCTGGACGACATCAGCCACGATCGCACACACCAGATCCGTCAGGCGTTCGACCGCGCCACCATCAGGCTCATCGACAATCTGAAAAACGATCCGGAGATGACGGCAAAAGCCGAAAACATTAAGCACTACCTGAAAAATGACGAGGCCTTTAACCGCTATCTGGGGGAGATGTGGGCCGACCTGCGCCAGTGGCTGAAAAATGACATGCAGAGCGACGACTCCCGCGTGAAGCAGCGCATCGCCAGCGCCGGGCTATGGTTTGGCGAAACGCTGACCAACGACGCCAGCCTGCGCGCGTCCCTGAACGAACATCTGGAGCAGGCCGCGCACCGCGTGGCGCCGGATTTCGCCGCGTTCCTGACGCGACATATCAGCGACACGGTGAAAAGCTGGGACGCCAAAGACATGTCGCGTCAGATTGAGCTCAACATCGGTAAAGATCTTCAGTTCATTCGCGTTAACGGCACCCTGGTGGGCGGAACGATCGGTCTGATCCTGTTTCTGCTCTCGCAACTGCCCGCCGTACTGGGGCATTAATCCGCTTTTGGCGGCGCGATAACGTAGCGCGTCGCCTCGAAGCGGTTGAGGATCAGGTGCACCAGAAAGACCATCGTCAGCGTGACCACCAGCGCGAAGGTGACGGAGGTGATGCGGTACAGATCGCTGAACACCAGGTCGCTGTCCGGGTGCATGTTCTGCCCGAACATAATGCCGATGGTGGTAATACTGGCGAAGCCCACACCGGCGCCAACCTTCTCCATTACGTGCAGACGCGCGCCAAAGGCCAGCCCAAGGCCAATCAGCGGCATCATCAGCAGCATGTGGCTGCTGTGATCGTACAGAATAAGCTGGACGACAAGGATATAAAGACACCCCAGCACCACCCCAACCACGCGCCAGATGGAGCTGATAACCGAGCCGCGATAGTGCATCGGGAACAGAATCAGAATGCCCGCCATCAGCGCCGACAGGGAATCGCTTAAATCGCTAATCTGAAACACCACGAAAATCAGCGTCGCCACGGTGCCGGAGAGCAGCGACTCGTGGCGCACGCGGGCGTCGTTTTTCTCGATCAGCGGCGGCGGCTTGCGCGGCTCCACGTCCGGCAGCAGGTAATTCATCAGCGCGCTCAGGCACACCGCCATCACGCTCGCTTCAATGTTGGAGAATAAAAGCGTGTGCCAGCTGGTCGTGGGATAGCTCATAAAGTTGAGCATCACGCTCTGGCACACCACCCCCATCGAACCGAACAGGAACAGCGGCCCCTTGCTCATAAAGCGAAACCGCATCACGTACAGGGCAAATACCACCAGCGTCATGATGACCGGCCACTGCGACAGATAGCCGATGATAAGCACCATCTCCACGCAGTTTAGCGAAGCGCTGAACACAAACTGCTTCGCCACGTGGCGATTAAACACCGGCACCAGCGACAGCAGCATGATCGGATAAACCACAAAAAACACGCCGTAGCTGGTGTTGTAGAAGCTCGAAACGCTGAGCGCAATCATCCCGGCAAAGACGATGCGCAGGGTCTGGCGAAAGTCGTTTGCCGTATAGACGATGTTGCCGTGCGGGGTAAAGACCCGCGCCAGAGTGCTAATAGACATAGTGAAGCAGGCTCACCAGATGAATTTGCATCCCGGAGAAGAAGCGCGCAAACGGCCCTTCGCTGTTGTAGAGCTGTACGGTAGCGCGCGCGCCGGTCGGCAGCGGCTTCGGTATGGCCTCGTCCAGCGCCACGTGAATGCGCATACGCTGAGCGTCACGCACCCAGCGGTTGGAGGTTTCCGGCTGTGACAGCTGGCCGTTAACGGCCTCCTGTCCGGCGAGGATCCCCGCGTCGCTGCTGGTGACGTGGGCGCGGAACACCTGCCCCGGGAAGGCGTCAAACACCACGGCGGCATCGGTGCCCTGGTGGGTATGGCGCAGGCTTTTCTCGCGGAAATCGGCCACGATATCCGTCTGCGTGTTCACCAGCGCCAGCGCGGCCGAACCGGACGAGGCGTAAAAGCCGGGGCTTAACTGCAGGTTACTGACCGTACCGTCCGCCCCGGCGTAGACCTTCGTCCAGCCCAGATTCAGCTCCGCCTCCTCCAGCGCGTTACGGTATTTTTGCAGCGTCACGTTGCGGTGCTCATCCCGCTCCCCGCGCTGAATGCGCAGGTTATGGATGTTGGCCTGAATCGCGCTGACGGACTGCTCGCTGCTCTGCCAGGCGGTGCGGACTTTGTCCAGATCCGCCTGCGAAACGTTCTGCATCGTGCTCAGCTTCCGGTAGCGGTCGAAGGTCACCTTATCGTTACGCGCCGTCAGCACGGCGGTTTTCAGGCTGGCCTGCGCGGCGGCAATCTGCGCGTCCAGCTGCGCGTTAGACAGGCGGGCCTGCTCCAGCGCGATGCGCGCCGCGTCGACCCGGTTGCGAAACGGCGTGTCGTCGAGCTCAAACAGCAGATCGCCTCTCTTCACCTGGCTGTTGTTATGGACATGGACCGCCGCCACATAGCCGGAGACGCGCGCCGACACTGGCGTCACCACGCGCATCACGGTGGAGTCCGGCGTCAGCGGGATCCAGATATCCGCGACGATAAAGTAGACAAACATCAGCAGGAAAGAGGCAATACTCACCCTTACCCAGCGGGCAAACTTTTGTTCAGGAGTCATTATTTTTCGGTCTTGTTTTCTTCTTCGCGGATTGTCCGCAAATTGCAGGCGATTTGATTTAACGTGGCGCTGAAGATATCGATATGTTCCGGCGCGATGTTTTGCGATACGCGCGCCTGAAGCGTCTCGATCACCCGAGTGAGCCGTTGAAGAATGGCCTTTCCTTCGGGCGTCAGCGTCAGCAGCCGGATGCGCCTGTCGTATGGCGAGACGGTGCGCAGCAGGTAGCCCTGCTTTTCCAGCTGCGTCAGCGTGCGCATCAGCGGGGGCAGTTCAATACCCTGCACCTCCGCCAGCTCGCTGACCGAGACGTTATCCCCAAGCTGATGAAGCTGCATCATCACCGTCCAGCTCGACTGGGTTAACCCGGTGTCGAGAATGGCGTCGTCGATCACCGCGCGCCACTGACGCACGATCATCGCCATCCGCATGCCCATCGGCCTGCGGCTAAACAGATCGTCTTCACTCATGGGGAGTTCCTCTCGTATTACCCCAACACGATAATAGTTATCAGGGTAAGTATCAAGAAACGAGAATCTAAAGCGCAGGAATTGCGAAAGGCTGGCTGCCTCTCCTGTGGGTGAGGGGATCGGGCTGCAATGGCGTTTAGCGGCTAAAGTACTTCCTGACGGCCGCCTTCCCTGCGCCCGTAACCACCACCTCCCTGTAGCCCGCCACCCGCTGGATCCACCCTTTGCTTTCCAGATGCATGAGCAGCGCCGCCCCCGCCTCTCCGCCCAGATGAAACCGCCGCTCGCTCCAGTCCAGGCAGGCGCAGCAGGCTTTCCGGCGCGGATGCGCGCTTAACGGAACGCCGAGCTTCAGGAACTGCTCCCGGCCATACAGCGTCAGCGCGGAGCCGTCCGCCTCAAGCCAGCCTTCCGCCTGCATGAACTCATAGATCTGCACCG
Organism: Enterobacter cloacae complex sp. P40C2; assembly: GCF_014930695.1. Taxonomy (NCBI): domain Bacteria; kingdom Pseudomonadati; phylum Pseudomonadota; class Gammaproteobacteria; order Enterobacterales; family Enterobacteriaceae; genus Enterobacter; species Enterobacter cloacae complex sp. P40C2. Next base: position 293,339 of record NZ_JADBRP010000002.1, read on the forward strand.
CCACCGTTCCGGCAAGATGGTCGTAGCAGGTCCTGGCTTCACGCAGGGCTTTTGGCGCGGAGGTTTCCGGCGGCGTAATGCGGCTCCAGGAGAGCCCCATCATCTGCTCGACCAGCGCCGCCACGTCGTGCCCCGCCAGACGATAATAGCGATGCCGCCCCTGCGACAGGCAGGTAATCAGCCTCCCTTCCACCAGCCGGGCGAGGTGCCCGCTGGCGGTCGACGGCGCCACGTCGGCGGCAGCGCTCAGCTCCGTGGCGGTCCAGGCCCGTCCGTCCATCAGCGCGCAGAGCATCTTCACGCGCGACGGATCGGCCATGGCTGCCGCCACCGCGGCAATGGCCCGCTCCAGCGCCGCGCTGCCGTCAGGAGGTAAGCTCGTCTTTAACATTCGTTGCCCAGGGTTCGGTGATCTCTGCGGCCAGCTTATCATCATCCGTCAGCAGAATAAGGTGATTCGCATGGTCGCTGTACTGGGTAAGGACAGACACGCCCCGTGCGGCCAGCGCGGCAGCCAGCTCGCCCAGCTCGCCGGGTCGCTCCTGCTTGAGTTTTCTGATTACCGGTTTACGTACGGCCAGCACGGAAAACCCACCCTCAGCCAGCACGCGGCGGGCTTTTTCACCATCCTCCACCAGAAAATGAGCATCGGTGCCGAATACGCCGCCGCCTTCCAGCCCCACGCCGTTGCGCCCCAGAAGTTGCCCAAAGCGCGCCAGCTCGCCGGGAGCAGCGTTAAACACGACATGAACGTCATACATCCGCGTGCCCTCCGGTTTCGGAGGCGTACTCCCGCGTGACCTGCGCCACCCGAATACGGTAGTACGCAAAAATCGACTCCCGCCCTTCGGCCTGCGCGGCCTGATGAAAGACGTTCTGCTTCCAGCTGCGGACAGCCGCTTCATCCCGCCACCAGGAGAGCGAGAGGATTTTGCCGTCGGTGGTCAGGCTCTGGAAACGTTCGATATCGATAAACCCGTCGATACCCGCCAGCAGCGGCTTGAGCTCAGCGGCCAGCTGCAGGTAACGCGCCTGATGGACGGGGTTGGCTTTGGCTTCGAAAAGGACTGCGATCATGGTTGTCTCTCCGTTGTGAGGTTACGAAGAGCATGCGGGAACAGAATGGGCGATGCTTCGGCAGGGAGCGAAATGTGGTGGCGCGGCGCTTATCGGTCTACGGCAGGCCCGGTAAGCGCCGCGTTATTGTGATTATTCCAGGTTAGCCTTGTTCAGCCCGTAAGCCGCATCCAGCGAGCCGGGCGCCATGCGCGACGTAATGCCCAGACGGTTCCAGGCGTTGATCGCTGCGATGGCGAAGTTCAGCTCCGAAATCTCCACGTCCGAGAAGTGCTCCGCCACGCTGCGGTACAACGCGTCGCTCACGCCGTGAACGCCAATCTGGGTCAGCGCTTCGGTGAAGGCCAGCGCGGCTTTCTCGCGGGCGCTGAACAGCGGGGATTCGCGCCAGGCCGCCAGATGGTACAGGCGCAGCTCGCGCTCGCCGGCGATTTTTGCCTCTTTCGAGTGCATATCCAGGCAGAAGGTACAGCCGTTCAGCTGCGACACGCGAATGTCGATCAGGTGCTTCAGCGCCGGGTCGATGGAGGTTTTCGCCACCTCCATGCTCAGGGCGGAGAGGGCGTTGGCGAGGGCAGGTGTGGCTTTATGGTGGTTTACGCGGGTGCTCATTGTCTTTCCTCTGTATTGTGCGGTTTATGTCGCGCGATGAGGCAAATCTACGCCGTTCATGACATAGTAAAAAGATACAAAAAGCGTGAAATGAGGTAGGACATGAAGCCAGGCTATCACGACATCTATGCCCGCTATCGCGACAACATCACGCGCGGCGTGCTGAAGCCCGGCGATAAGGTGCCTGCCATCCGCGTGCTGGCTGAGGAGCTGAAGGTGGCGCGCAAAACCGTCGAAACGGCCTATGCCATCCTGACGGGCGAAGGGTACCTGGTAAGCCAGGGCGCCCGCGGCACGCGGGTAAACCCGGATCTCCTGCTTCCGGCTACACCCGCTCCGGCGGAGCAGACCACCGGCACGCTCCCGGCATCGCTTATCAGCCAGCGCGAGCGGGCCGGCTTTCTGCGCCCCGGCATTCCCGCGCTCGACAGCTTCCCGTACAAAAAATGGCTGCTGCTGGCGGGCCAGGCGACGCGCGCCATGCGTCAGGATGAAATGCTCAACCCGCCGGTGTCGGGCTGGTACCCGCTGCGCGAGGCGATCGCCCGCTATCTGAATATCTCCCGCGGGCTCTCCTGCACCGCCGACCAGGTGCTGATCACCAGCGGCTACAGCGGCAGCCTGCGCCTGATCCTCGACGCGCTTGCGAGCCGCAGCGACAAGGTGGTATTTGAAGATCCGGGCTATTTTATGGGCCAGCAGCTGCTCAGGCGGATCGTGCCGCGTCTGCACACCGTGCCGGTCGATCGCAGCGGGATCGACACGGAATACCTGCTCCGTCACCATCGCGACGCCCGCTTTGCCATCGTCACCCCGTCGCACCAGAGCCCGCTGGCGGTAACGCTCTCCCTGCCGCGTAAACAGCAGCTGCTCGACTGGGCTTCGCAGAACGAGGCGTGGATTATTGAAGACGATTACGACGGGGAGTTTCACTACACCCGCAAGGTGCTGCCGTCGCTGAAAAGCCTCGACCGGCATGACCGGGTGATCTTTATGGGCACCTTCAGTAAAACCATTATGCCGTCGCTGCGCATAGGCTACGTGGTCATGCCCGCGCGCACCGTTAGCGCTTTTACCGACTGCGCGGAAATCACCACCAGCGGCCAGCCGGTACTGACGCAAAAGATCCTCACCGCGTTTCTCAACGAGGGGCATTTTTTCCGGCATCTTAAGAAGATGCGCGCCCTCTACCAGACCCGGCGCGACTGGATGATTGCCGCCCTGCGTGAGGTATATGGCGACCTGTTCTTCACCGAGCAAAACGACGGTGGGATGCACATTGTGGCGTTTCTCAGCACAGGAAGCCGTGACCGGGAGGTGGCGCGCTGCTGGCAGGCACACCAGCTACAGGTGAACGCGCTATCCGAGTGGTATTGCGGGTCGGGAAAACGCTACGGGCTGGTAATGGGCTATAACAACGTGCGGTCGTATCAGGAGGCGGTTGAGCTGCTGGAGAGGCCGAAACGGCAGACGCTTGCACTACTGGGCTGAGCCTTGCCCGGTGGCGCTACGCTTGCCGGGCATTAACGGGTCAGAAATCATGCCGCGACAGCCCCACGTCCCTGAGCTGCTCGTCGCTCATTTTACTCAAAATGCGGCGGGTACGATTAATCCGGTACCAGTTACGCAGCGTTTTCGCGATCCAGACAAACGCGATAAAAGGTTGCCTTGCGCGGTTCTCGTTAAATTCCATCATGCTCTCCTCACTGTGCCAGTGAGGCTATCATCGTGCAAATCAGCCCGTGCAATACAGATTCAAAAACACCTTTTGTTTAACATACAGATCCGCTAAAACGGTATCTGCATGCCGTTTGTAACGGCAATCTGTACTGGTTTATTAAACTGTATGGTAATAACAAAGGATACAGCATGACGCGCTACCAGCATCTGGCCAATCTTCTGGCGGAACGCATCGAGCAAGGGCTGTACCGCAGCGGCGAACGTCTGCCGTCGGTGCGCGCGCTGAGCCAGGAGCACGGCGTAAGTATCAGCACCATACAGCAGGCCTATCACATCCTTGAAAACCTCCAGCTCATCACGCCCCGGCCGCGTTCCGGCTATTTTGTTTCAACACGGAAGGCTCAGCCACCCGTACCGGCGATGACGCGCCCGGTGCAGCGCCCCGTGGACGTTACCCAGTGGGATGAGGTGATGATGCTGCTGGACGCCCGCGCCGATAAAGAGATGATCTCCTTCGGCGGCGGCTCGCCGGACGTTAACCAGCCGAGCCTGAAGCCGCTCTGGCGCGAGATGAGCCGCATTGCGCAGCACAATCCGGGCGAGATGCTGAGCTATGACGTGCTCGACGGGCGCCTGGAGCTGCGCGAGCAGATCGCCCGCCTGATGCTGGACGGCGGCTCCACCGTGGCGGCAAACGAGATTGTGATCACCAACGGCTGCCACGGCGCGCTGTCTATCGCCCTGCTGTCGATCTGCAAGCCGGGAGATATCGTGGCGGTCGAGTCCCCGTCGTTTCACGGCACTATGCAGATGCTGCGCGGCTTCGACATCAAGGCGATTGAAATTCCTACCGATCCTGAAACCGGCATCAGCATCGAAGCCCTGGAGCTGGCGCTGGAGCAGTGGCCGATCAAGGCGGCGATCCTGGTGCCCAACTGCAATAACCCGCTCGGCTTTATCATGCCTGAAGCGCGGAAAAAGCAGGTGCTGACGCTCGCCCAGCGGCACGATATTGTGATTGTTGAGGACGATATCTACGGCGAGCTGGCCGCAGAGTACCCGCGTCCGCGCACCATTCACGCCATGGATATCGACGGCCGCGTGATCCTGTGTAGCTCATTTACCAAGACCGTGGCGCCGGGGCTGCGCGTCGGCTGGATTGTTCCGGGCCGTTATTACGACCGGGTGATGCACATGAAGTATGCCGCCGGCGGATTCAACGTGCCGGGTACGCAGATGGCGGTGGCGGCCTTTATTCGCGACGGGCATTACCATCGCCACGTGCGGCGTATGCGCCAGATTTATCAGCAAAATATGGAAACCTATACCTGCTGGGTGCGGCAATATTTTCCGGCAGAGATATGCGTCACGCGGCCTCAGGGAAGCTTCCTGCTTTGGGTCGAGCTGCCGGAGAAGGTAGATATGGTGTGCGTGAGCAAGCAGCTGTGCCGCCTGAAGATCCAGGCGGCGGCCGGGTCGCTGTTTTCCGCCTCCGGCAAGTACCGCAACTGCCTGCGCATCAACGTGGCGTTACCGCCTTCGGAAAAGCATCGCGAGGCGTTGAGGAAAATGGGGGAAGCGATTGTGATTGCGATGGAGGAGTAGCGCGGCCTGATGCCCTCACCCCGGCCCTCTCCCACGGGGAGAGGGCGAAAAGGGGCTAACGCCTCAGAACGTCCAGGAAACGCTGCCCACAATGCTGCGTTCTGCGCCAAAGTAGCAGTACGAAAGCGAGTTACACGCCGCCACGTAGCTTTTGTCCGTGAGGTTATTGACGTTTAGCTGCGCGCTCACGCCCTTCAGCCCCACCTTCGACAGATCGTAGCCCACCACCATATCCACCAGCGTATAGGACGGCAGCGTGTGGGTGTTCTGGCGATCGCTGGTAATACCGTTTACGTAGCGCACGCCGGAGCCGACGGTCAGGCCGTCCAGCGGACCGGTTTTAACGCCGTAGATCAGCCAGGCGGAGGCCATATTGCGCGGGGCATAGACGGCGCGCTTGCCCTCCTCTTCCGGGCTGCTCTTCTTATAGCGAATATCGGTATACGTATACGCCGCCTGCACGCGCAGGCTGTCGGTCAGCTGACCAATCGCCTCCAGCTCAACGCCTTCGGACTCGATTTCACCGATGGAACGATACGGATCGGTCGGCTCCTCTTTGGTGGCGATGTTCTTCTGGTTGATGCGGAACACCGAGGCGCTGAACTGGCTGTTCATCCCCTCCGGCTCGTACTTCACGCCCGCTTCCCACTGCCTGCCCTTCATCGGGTCAAGGATCTTACCCTGCTCGTCGGCAAAGCTGGTCGGCGTAAAGGCGGTAGAGTAGCTCACGTACGGCGCAACGCCGTTATCAAACAGATACAGCAGCGCCGCGCGGCTGCTGAAGTTGTTCTTGTCCAGATCGCTGCGGGTATGGTTGAAGTTGTCGATATTCGACACGCTCACCTGGTCGTACCGTCCGCCCAGCGTCAGGCGCCAGCGGTCAATGGACATCTGATCCTGAAGGTAATACCCGGTCTGGCGCAGCTTGTGCTTTTCCCGGCTGTACTGGGTGATGTAGTCGGGCTTCGCGCCGTACGCCGGATGGAAGGCGTCGATCGGCGGGAAGCCGCCGTAGTAGCCCGTCACGTTGTTGGTGCGATCCTGATAATCCATGCCGATCAGCACCCGGTGGTTCACCGCCCCGGTGTCGAAGCTGCCGTCCACCTGGTTATCCAGGGTGATGGCGTTCATCTTCTCGTCAGAGCCGGAGTAGCCCCGGTTCAGTTCGCTGTCGTTCAGCCAGCCCGCGGCATACACCTGATTCAGCTCCACTTTGGTATGCAGGTAGCGCAGCTTCTGGCGCACTGACCAGCCGCTATCGAACATATGCTCGAAGCTGTAGCCCACCATATTCTCGCGGCGATCGTATTTGTCGTAATCGTCTTCCCCTTCATAGAAGGTGTTGGCGATCTTCCTGCCATGGTGCGGCACGACGGTGCCTTCATACGGCAGACCGGAGTGGCTACCGCCTTCCGGATCCCGGTGCAGGTAGGCCATCAAATCCAGACGGGTGCTGTCGGTGATGCGCCAGGTCAGGCTCGGCATCAGCGCGTAACGCTCCTCCTTCAGCGGGTCGAACTGGGAATCGGCGTAGCGGGTCATGCCGCTGAGGCGCGCCGCCACGCGGTCGTTATCGTCCAGCGGGCCGGTGACGTCAAACATCGCCCCGCGCTGGTCGTTATTCCCGGCAAAGAGCTTGATCTCCCCGCCCGGATCGAACGACGGCTTACGGGAGGTCAGCGCCACGATCCCGCCGGGGGATGAACGGCCATACAGCACGGAGGCCGGGCCGCGGACCACCTCAACGTTTTCCAGGAACCACGGATCGACCACCAGCGAGCTGTGGGAATTGGTGTCCCCCATCATCTTCAGGCCGTCGAGGTAGATATTATCCAGGCTGCCGTCAGAGAAGCCGCGCAGCACGATGTAGTCGAAGCGGTTTGAGGCCCCAATCTGGTTGCTGTACACGCCCGGCGTATAGCTCACCGCCTGACGCACGCTGGTGGCCCCCTGCTCTTCAAACTGCTCGCGGGTGACGACAGAGACCGACTGCGGGGTTTCAATATCCGGCGTTTCAATTTTGGTGGCGGCAGACTGCATCTGCGAGGTGACCACAACGGTTTCGGTTTTTTGGGCATCCTGTGCCAGCAAAGGAAAAGCGACGCTACCGGTAACCCATCCCACCAGCAGTGCCAGACGCGACTTAGCAAACATGATCCTCTCCAAAGGCATTTCTTATTGTTAATAAGAATTATTACCTTTTTCATTCCGCAAACGGCTATGCGCGCCGCCAGGTTTCGTATGCGCGATGGCAAACCGCACGGATCGCGTTCGCAGGAACAGGAAAAATGGGTTAGCGCGGCTGGCGCACTTCGCCGGGAGAGACGCCGTAGCGGCGACGAAACGCGGTCGAGAAATTGGTGGCATGCTGGTAGCCGGACATCCACGCCGCCTGCTGCACGCTGTAGCCTTCAAGAAGGTAGCGGCGCGCCAGCGAAAGGCGGCAGTCGCGCAGGTAATCAAATACCGTACAGCCGTAGCGCTGACGAAACTTGCTGCGCAGGCTGCTCTGGCTCATTGCCGCTAGGGCGGCCAGTTCGGCAAGGGTGTGATTCAGTTCGGGCGACTGTTCCAGCATGCTCCGCACGCGTTCCAGACGCGCATGCTCTGGTCGGCACAGGCCATGCTGCTGGCGCTGGCTCAGGCCGTGTCCCAGCAGCTGATACATCAGCCCTTCCAGAAGCAACCTCCGGGAGAGCGCACTTACCCCCTGCCGTTGCGCATGCTCAATGCCGGAAAGCACGTGGTCCGGCACCTGCCAGACAAACCCCGGAATCTTCTGGTTTTGCCATTCCAGAAGCAGCGACTCCAGCAGCCCTTCACGTCTGGCATCGGAAGGGTAGACGCCGAACGACAGCGTCTTCAGGGTGCAGTCGGCATCGTGTCGCGCGCCCATCACCTGCTCTTCGCTGAGGCGGGCGCTGAACGCCATCCCGGATCGCACCACGTATTCATCATCCCCGAGCGTGAGCGTGACGCATCCCTCCAGCACCACCAGCATATAGAGCGGGCTGCTGTGGCGGGAGGTGGTTTCGTAGGGCTGCAGTACGTGAACGTCGGAATGGGTCAGGGAAATCCCTGAGGAGAGCGTCATCTCCTCCACATCGCCGCGGAGCACCGGGCTGGTGGCCTGCGTCTCCTTGAGCTGCGGAAAATGGTAGTCGATACCGTAGCGCTCGCCAAATACCTCAAAATCCGCCACAAGGTAAAGGCGTTTCGCTGGGGTATTTGCATTCTGGCGCATCGTGAGGGGCCTGCATCGGATAAAAGACGAAGGGAAACAGTACCATTCATTTATCGTGGCGGCAATGCGGCGTTTTTTAATGCGGGTTTAATAGCACAAAGCCCCGGCCTGAGCCGGAGCCTGATAATATATTTTCAGGAAAGAAATATATTTATGCTTCCTGCCATTCAGCAAAGACTGCTTTATGGTCTTTGGTCAGAATAACTTTATTATCATCCACTTTGTCGACCCAGCCGAGCGGAATATAGTGATGCTTGCCGCCGGATTCAGGATCGCTTTTCGCAAGCTTAATGCGCTCGCCGTCCAGATGGTCCACAACGCCCACATGCGTACCGCAGCTGGCTACAACCTGGGTATGATCCTTAATTGCGCTTTTATCTACCATGTTGATTCTCCTGTTTCGGTTATATGGCTGTTGCACGTCATTAACTGTAGCGTATAAAAATCTGCTTGCGGCCTGTATTAGCATTTTGAAACATCATTGACATAACCACTTATTCAGTCTATTTAGCGATTCCTAATTCCGCCGTCCCTAATAAGAATTAGATGAATTATTTCCGGCTCGTTATTTCTCTTTCATAATTTAATTAACGCAAACCACGAGGAGGCATTTATGGCGATTCGTAATAATCGGGCTGAAATTTCACAGGCCCTTGGTGAAGCGGTATTAGATATTGTCCAAAAAGGGCATGAAGTGTCGCGGGAAAATCTGGCGCAGGCGATGAAGATCAAAGCCGAAAAAGAACGCGATGATGAACGGCTTCTGAACTACTGGAAAGCCTGCAATATGCTGGTCTGAACAACGCGGCGTTTAGCGAGGCTAAACGCCGCCCTTCGTCACTCGTCGAAGTACCAGTAGCCCTGGTTAATCAATCCTGTCAGCTCTTCCACAAACGCCGGATTATTCAGTGCATCGCCCAGCTCGGCCTGGCCCAGCTCGGTGTAGCGGCACAGCGCATCCGCGCCCTTCGCGTCCACCGTTTCCAGCTGCTCGCTGTTGATGAAGAAGCTGCCGTTGATGTTCAGCACGCGCAGGCCGCTCAGGCGAGACAGCGTTTCGCCGCCCTGCAGCGCATCCAGCACCTCTTCCGGCGCATACGGCGGTTCAGCGGCGGCGATATCCAGCTCGTGGCGCGGCGTGGAGACGAAGCTGCCAAACCATTTCGTGAAATCTTCGGTTTTGCCGATCGTGTCGATCATCATCTGGCGAATGCGATCCAGCTCGTACTGCTCCACGCGCCCGGGATGTTCGCGACAGGTCAGATCCGGATCGCTGTAGTGTTCCCCGCCCAGATCGTTTTCCAGCACGTAGTCGGCGAAGCTGCTGATCAGATCCCGGCCGTTTGGCCCGCGGAAGCCGACGGAGTAGTTGAGCGCGGTCTCATGGGTAAAGCCGTCGTGCGGGAATCCAGGTGGGATATAGAGGATATCGCCCGGCTCAAGATCTTCGTCGATGATCGGCTCGAACGGATCCACGTGCAGCAGCGCCGGATGCGGGCAGAACTGGCGCATCGGCAGCTTGTCGCCCACGCGCCAGCGGCGGCTGCCCATTCCCTGAATGATAAACACATCGTACTGATCGATATGCGGCCCTACGCCGCCGCCCGGGACGGAGAAGGAGATCATCAGGTCGTCCAGACGCCAGTCCGGCAGCACGCGGAACGGGCGTACCAGCTCCGCCGCAGGCATATGCCAGTGGTTCACCGCCTGCGCCAGCAGTGACCAGCCGGTCTCGCCGAGATGGTCAAAATGCTCAAACGGGCCGTTGCTCGCCTGCCACTTGCCGTTAGCATGGCTCACCAGGCGGCTATCCACTTCCGGCTCCATCGCCAGCCCAGCCAGCTCGTCCGGGGTAATCGGGTCGACAAAGTTCGGGAAGGCATTTTTCAGCACAACGGGTTGTTTTTGCCAGTATTTCTCGAGAAATTCCGGCCAGTTCAGGTTCAGTTGATACGCCATGGTCAGCACCAGTGAGAGGGGAAACAGGCGCGATTATAGGCAAGAAGGCAGAGGGGGAACTTGTCGTGGGTCAAACGCGGGCGCGTAGGTCAGGTAAGGCAACGCCCCACCCGACGCACGCGCGGGCCAAACTTAGTCCAGGTTCAGCTCGTCATAATGGGTGATCAGCTTGCCGACGATGCCGTAGTCCAGCGCTTCTGCCGGAGACATCCAGAAGTTACGGTCGGTGTCTTTTTTCACTTTTTCCAGCGGCTGGCCGGTAGCGTCAGCGATCAGCTTGTTCACGCGATCCAGCATGCGGATGATCTCACGCGCTTCGATCTCAATGTCCGACGCCTGGCCGCGCACGCCGCCCAGCGGCTGGTGGATCATAAAGCGGGTATTCGGCAGAGAGTAGCGGTGCTCTTTTTTCGCCGCCAGGAAGATGGTGATCCCGGCGCTCGCCACCCAGCCGGTGCCAATCACGTGCACTTCCGGACGGATGAACTTGATGAAGTCGTGGATGGTGTCGCCCGCTTCCACGTGGCCGCCCTGGCTGTTGATGTACAGCTTGATCGGATCGTTGCTCACGCTTTGCAGCAGGATCATCTGGGTGATGACCTTCTGCGCCAGCTCCTGGTTGATCTCACCGGAGATAACAATCGAACGGGACTCAAGCAGCTTTTGCTGTAGCGCGCCCGCGCCGTTTGACCCTTCCGCTTTTTCCTTGTCGCTTTCTTTCAGTGTGTAGTGCATTGTTATGTCCTCAGCATTTAGCGCTCAAAACCAGAGTGTAGCCTGTTTTACCGGTGAAAGTCCTCACAGACAAATAACGAGGGATCTTATGAATATTGCACACGTCGCTCTCTGGACCCGCAGCCTCGGGGCACAGGTTCAGTTCTGGGAAACGGTGTTTGGCGGCCGCAGTAACGAACGCTACGTCAGTCAAAACCGCCCGGGGTTTGAATCCCATTTTATTACGCTGGATAACGGGCCGACCATTGAGCTGATGACGCTGCCGGACCTGCCCGGCGCGCCGGCGCACCCGGAGTTCATCGGCTGGGCGCATATCGCCATTAACGTAGGCAGCAGGGCGCAGGTGGACAGCATGGCAGAGCGGGCGCAGGCAAACGGCACGCTGCTCAGCGCCCCGCGCATGACCGGTGACGGTTTTTATGAAGCGGTGATTGCCGATCCGGACGGCAACCGCATTGAGCTGGTCGGTGCATAAAATCAGCGTTTCGTTCCTTAACCGCCCCGCCATGGCTCGCTATACTTCATATGGTTATCATATTGTTAAATGATAATGATATTTAATGTGTTAAGATGAAAGTCAGCATAAACAGTCCCTTACGCAAACGTCGGGGGCTGTTTTTATTCTCGATGATTTACTGATCGCACCGGGGCGGTGAATGGAACACATTGTTTATGTGGTTGATGACGATGACACTGTCAGGCAGTCCGTGGTCGGGCTGCTGGAATCAGCAGATTTACGCGCCCTTGGCTTCTCTTCCGCAGAAGCCTTCCTGAACCATCCCTTTGAGGAGCTGCCCTCCTGCGTGATCCTGGACATGCAGATGCCGACAATCACTGGGTTTGACGTGGCGGACGCGCTGAAGGCCAGCGGGCGGGAAATACCGATTATCTTTCTCACCGGCCACGGCACCATTCCGATGTCCGTCCGGGCGATTAAAGGCGGAGCCTACGAGTTTCTCACCAAGCCCGTTGAGTCCGGCGCGCTGATTGATTCCATCGAATCCGCGCTCAGGCTGGCGGAACACAACGCCGTGCGCAACAAAGAGCATTTCGCCCTGAAGCAGCGGCACAGCTCCCTCACCCCGCGCGAACACGAGGTGCTGACGCTTGCGATTAGCGGCATGCTGAACAAGCAGATTGCCGCCGAGCTTGGCGTCAGTGAGATCACGGTTAAGGTCCATCGCCGCCGCGTGATGGAGAAGATGCAGGTGCGATCCGTCGCGGAGCTGGTCAGGGCCGTTGAGCGCCTGACCAAGGGACAGCCGACGGAGTAGCCGCTACGCCTCCTGCGCGGCAAGCGGCAGCGTAAAGGCAAACACGGTGCCGTGCGGCTCCCGCCGACGCGCGCTCAGCTTCCCGCAGTGGCGCTCAATGATGCTGGCGCTGATGGTCAGCCCCATCCCCATGCCCTGCGCTTTGGTGGAATAGAACGAGTCAAAGATCTTCTCCAGCCGCTCTGGCTCAATACCGCTGCCGGTATCCGCTATTTCCACGAGCACCCTCCCCTCCGCATTGCCGGTAGCGGTAGCGATGGCGATGGTGCAAGGGCGATCTTTCACTTCGGCCATCGCTTCTACCGCATTCATCACCAGGTTAAGCAGCACCTGCTGGATCTGCACGCTGTCGCCGGTGATAAAGCTGTCCTGCGCCTGCAAAAGGTAATCAACGCTTATGTGTCGCTGCTCAAGCTCGCTGCGCGACAGCGCGATGATATGGTGGATCAGGTAGTGCAGATCGATGCGCGAGAAGGTCGGATCCTGCTTGCGCGTCAGGGACTGGATGCTGCGGATGATCTCCCCCGCCCGCGCCCCTTCCGCGGCGATCTCCTCCAGCCCTTCGCGGACCTTATCCAGCCGGGCGGGCTCGCGGCTGAGCCAGCGCAGGCTCGCCCCGGCGTTCGAGACGATCGACATCAGCGGCTGGTTGATCTCGTGGGCGATGGAGGAGGTCAGCTGCCCGACGGTGGTGGCCCGGGACACCCGCGCCAGATCCGCCTGCGCGACCCGCATCGCATCCTCCGCGGCGCGCTGGCTGGTGATGTCGGTGATGATGCCGTAATACTCGTTCACTTCGCTGCCCACGCCCACCGGGTCGCCAATCCCGAGAATATAGCGGGTGGATCCGTCGGTACGCTTAACGCGAAACTCCGCCCGCATGGAGAGCCCGTCACGCACGCTTCCGGTGACGAGTGCGCTGATGCGGGCGTAGTCGTCCTCGTGAACGAAGGTTAAAAACTCCGCCATGGAGATCATTTTCTGCATCTCAGGCAGGCCGAGGATGCGGGCGTACTCCTCGGAGATAAACATCAGATCCTGCTCCAGCTCCCAGCGCCAGCTGCCGGTGTGGCTGATCTGCTCGCCCAGCATCAGCGAGGTCTGGCTGGATCGCAGCTCTTTCTCCACCCGTCGGCGCTGGATGTTTTCCGCCAGCAGCTCGGCGTACAGGCGCGCCGTCTCCAGCGAGACCGCCGCCTGCGCCCCCAGCAGGCTCACCACGCGGGAGTGCTCGGCGGTAAAGACCTCCGGCATGAGGCGATTTTCCAGGTAGAGCACGCCCACCAGCCGCGCCTGTTTGAACATCGGAACGCACATGACGGCCGCCCCCGAGGTCACCAGATAGGGATCCTGGCTGAAGGGGTGAAACTCCTCCGGCTTGCCGGTGCGGATCTCCTGCCCGGTGCGGATCACCGCCGCCAGCACCGACAGCGGCATATCGGTCGCCATCGGGGCTTCCTTCAGGATCCGCACCCGTACCCCCTCGGTGCTGGTCCAGGCGCTGGCCTCGATCTCCGGGATATGGTTGTCGCTCACGCGCAGCAGCAGGCCGCGCTGAGCACCGGCCCGTTCAAGCAGCAGCGTCATCAGGTTTTCAATCAGCCGCTCAAGGTTAATTTCTTCAGACAGCGCGCGCGACGCCTTGATCACGCTTTGCAGATCGCGGATCGTCTCATTCTGCGCAAACGCCACCGTGTCGTAGGCGCTGGCCTGCGCGGAGTTCAGCAGGTGCGGGAAATCCTGCTCAAGCTGACGCACTTTTGCCTGCGCCCCGGTGCGGCCCCAGGCGGCGATCGCCCCGCGGAAGTGGGCGTCCGAGGCGGTCGGATAGCCGCAGGCAAGGGCAAAGCGCCCTGCCAGCTCGTGGGCCAGCGCGTTCAGGGGGTTAAAGCCGCCTTCCCGCGAGAGGCGCACCGCCTTCTCATACTGCTCAAGCGCAATGCTGTTCATGCCGTCCAGGCGCACGATTTCGGCATAAATCAGCGCCTCTTTGTCGGCAAAGGTGCCCGGATTAATGCGCGCCCAGAGGGCGATTTTGTCGTAGTGGGCGTGAATGCTGCGGCGGTGATTTGCCGAGAAGGTCTCCGGCGTCAGCTGTCTGGAAAGCGACAGGGCGCTGTAGAGATGGTAATCCAGCAGGTGAATGTGCCCCGGCGCAGACCACGCGAACCAGCCCGCCTGCTCCAGCTCCGCCTGCGCGGCGGCATACTCCCCGCAGGTGAAGTGCGCCATGCCGCGATACAGCCAGTACCAGAACAGCATGGTCGAGGTATGCTCCGGGGCCTGCTCCGGCGAGGCGGGGAGCAGTGCTTCAGGCAGTACCTGTGACGCGCTCCAGGTGCCGATGGTTGGCGTGCGCAGAAACTCAACGTAGCCGCGCTGGAGCATAAAAATTGTTTCCACGTCCTGGAAGTGGGTTTTGCGCACAAACGCCAGGCCGCGATCGATGCTGGTCAGCACCCCGTCCAGGTGATCGCCCCGCGAGAGGAAGTTGATCACCTGGTGGCAGGCCGCAAAGCAGGCCACCGTCATATCGCCGTGGGTCACGGCGGCGGTAAAGCACGCCTTTGCACACTCGATGGTGAAGGACAGCGGCTGGGTCCAGACGCTGAGCTGGTCGAGCGGCAGCAGGGTTTTGGCTTCAAACGCATCGTAGCCGTGGCGATTGACCAGCTCGCGGGCCAGGGTGCCGTACTGGAACCCGAGGCGGTACTCGGCGTAGCGTTGACCAATCAACACCCCAAACCAGGCCATTGCCGTGGTGGAGGCGCCGGTAATGCCGTGGTCGAGGGTCAGGTGCATCATGCGGCAGAGCAGCAAAAAGTGCAGGCGCGGGCAGATAAAGCTGGCGCAAATGCTGGCGCTGTAGAGCAGGTTCATCACCGCTTCGGTTTGCGGGTTATCCATCTGCGAGAGCTGAACAAAAAGATTTTGCGGCGCGTCGCCCGCGCGGTTGCAGAAGCGCTCCCAGGCCTCGTCACACTCGACGTCTTCCGGATAGTGGCTGATCTGGATGCCAAAAATCCCCAGCCAGCACAGCGCCGCCTCCAGCGCCAGGCGGCTGTCCGACTGTCTTATGTACACTTCCACCAGCAGGTTAGCCGCCAGCGCTTTTTCGGTCAGCCCGCCGGGGCAGCCGAGGATGGCGTCACACAGCTCGCGGGTTCGCGCCAGATGGCCGAGCGCAAATTCGCAGCCCGCCTCTTCGATATCGAGCATAAAATCTGACACTGCCCCGGCGTTGCCCAGCGCCCTGGCGGTCTGAATGTAGCTCAGCGCCGAAGGGTAATCGCCCGTGCGCTTCGCACGCCGCGCGGCCAGCAGGCTCAGCTCGCGGAACATCTGGCGCTGCGGCGCGGGCTGAATGCTGTCCAGGGCTGCCGTCACGTGGTGTACCGCGCGGAACAGGAGTTCGTTGCCCGCCGCCTGCCGCGCGGCCTCGGCCAGCAGGCTGGCGGTGGTCAGGTGCAGGTGACTTTTCTCACCCTGATCCAGCAGGGCGAAAGCGGCCTCCTGAACCCGATCGTGGGTGAAGGCGTACTCTTTTTCCGTCAGCACAATCAGCTGCGCTATCACCGCCGGGTGCAGGGCGTAACGAATTTCCGCGACCGACATCCCGACCACGCGGCACATCATTTCCAGCTCCCCCGTGCCGCCGAGACAGGCAATGCTGCCCAGCAGGCGACGCGTTTCGTCGGGCATCTCTTCGAGCTTTTCCAGCACCAGGGTAACGACGTTCTCGGTGTAATGCCGGGCGCGGATCGCCTGCAGATCGTACTGCCATTTATCCTGATACTTGTTGTGGACCACCAGCCCGTCATCAACAATGCGGCGGAAAAACTCATGCACGAACAGCGGGTTGCCGCCGGTTTTTTCGTGGATCAGCGTGGCGAGGTCGGTCGTCGCCGCGCTGCGGGTGCGAAACACCGTCGCCAGCCAGCGCGCCACCGCTTTAACCGAGAGCGCCTGCGGGACAATTTCCGTCGCGCGTTGCGCCGCCTCCGGCAGGCTCGCCAGCTGCTGCTGTAGCGCCGGGTCGGACAACGAATCAATATCGCGGTGCGCCGCCACCACCAGCAGCGGAATAACGCCGCAGTTCATCAGCAGGTGCTTCAGCGTATGCAGGCTGGCGGCGTCGCTCCACTGGAGATCGTCGAGCACCAGCACCAGCGGACAGCCCTGGGAGGCAAAGGTTTTGACCAGCACCAGCACCATATGGCTAAAGCGCGCCCGGGCATCAATGGAAAACGTATCCGCCGAAAAGCGGGGTTTACTCTCCAGCAGCAGGCCCAGCTCGGGCACCAGGCTGACCGCCAGCGCTTCATACCCCTCAAGGGCGCGCGAGAGGCGGATTTTCCACTTCGCCACCTCTTCAGCGGGCAGCCCGAGCAGGTGCAGCGTCAGGGTGCGAAACGCCGAGCTTAATACGCCGTAGGGCAACGTCGGCGAAAACTGATCGACCTTGCCCACCGCCAGCAGCACCCTGCGCTGCTGCAGCGTTTTTAGCGCCGTGGCGATGATGGAGGATTTACCGATCCCCGACGGCCCGCCGATCGTCACCAGCTCCGGCACAATGTTTTGCCCCACCCGCTCAAACGCGGCGATAACGTCGTTTGCCTGCGGATGCGCCGCAAACAGGGAGTCCGCCAGATGGATCGCCGGCGTCCGGTCCTGCTGGCCGGGCGCAAAGGCGACGATCTCGCCTTCGGAGGTTAACGTCGCCTGACAGCGTCGAAGATCGGCAATCAGCCCGTCGACCGTCTGGTAGCGGTTATCGGGATTCTTCTCCAGCAGCTTGAGGATGATGGTCGACAGCATGCCGGGCACGTCCGGGCGCATCACGGCGGGAGAAAGTGGCTCAGAGGCAATGTGGTAATGCGCCCAGTTGGTCTGCTCCTCCGCGGCCAGCTCAAACGGCAGGCGTCCGGTCAGCAGCTCATAAAGCACGATGCCCAGGCTGTAGAGATCGCTGCGGCAATCAACGGCGCGCCGGGTACGGGTGGTGTGCTCCGGAGACATATAGGCGGGCGTACCGCCCGAGACGGCCAGCCGGGTCTGGGAAAAAGCCCCGGAGATACTGCCTGAAAGGCCGAAGCTGCCCAGACGACAGCTGGAATCGTGATGAACGAAGATGGTGCCGGGTTTGATATCGCCGTGGATCAGGTTTTGCAGGTGCATCTGGCGCAGCGGCGCGCAGATCTGGATCGCCAGCTCGATAAACCGCGCGATCCCCGAGATCGCCCTGCCCGCGCGTCGCGCCAGCAGCTCGAAGGAAAACGGGGCATACACCAGCGCGAAGCGCCCCCGGTACTGGGTGGAGGCCACGGCGCGGATGGCCCAGCCGTCCTGGAGATGGTCTCGCAGCGCAAACTCATTTTTGAGCAGCCGGGTGGCCCGCTCTTCCTCTTCGTCGCTGACCGCGGTGGCAATGATAAAGGAGCCGCCAGAGTGAGGATGCCGCGCGTGCATCCAGGAGATCCCTCCCTCCTGCGCCAGCACGGTAAAAATCACATCCTCTTTAAGGACAAAAACCCGCCCTTCATGGAAATTTCCCTGGGCGGGCCAGAATGCAGGCAGCTCGTTTTCGTTCATCCGCGATCCTT
Organism: Enterobacter cloacae complex sp. P40C2; assembly: GCF_014930695.1. Classification (NCBI taxonomy): domain Bacteria; kingdom Pseudomonadati; phylum Pseudomonadota; class Gammaproteobacteria; order Enterobacterales; family Enterobacteriaceae; genus Enterobacter; species Enterobacter cloacae complex sp. P40C2. The sequence continues at coordinate 311,128 of NZ_JADBRP010000002.1, forward strand.
ATTGTCGGCGGGCCAGCTCCCGCTGAATATGATCCAGCAGAATATCGATGTTAATGGGCTTACGCAAAAATGCAGCGGCGCCCATATCAAGAGCGTACCGCTGCATATTTTCATCAGCATGACCGGAGATAAAGAGCACGGGGGGAGGCGGGGCGGCCAGCAGCCGCAGCTTTTCAAACAGCTCCAGGCCGCTCATGCCCCGCAGCTTGATATCGGCGATCACCAGCGACGCGCCGGACAGGGCGAACGGGTGGCTCAGAAACACCTCTGCCGAATCAAACGTATCGGTCACATACCCTTCCGACTCCAGGAGGTTACTCAGCCCGCTGCGGACAGAACGTTCGTCATCGATGATGGCAATGCGCCACGGCAGCGTCATGCTGTTATTCCTCAGAAAATCATTAAACGTCGCGGTTTTCCTTCACGGGCGCGGAAGGCGCCGTGCCGCTGATTTTTGACACACACTCGTGACGAAACCAGGCGAGGGTCAGCGGTTCGCGACTCAGTACCCGACGCCCAACCGGGATCAGCTGTTCGCCGACCAGCATGCCAAACAGGCCAAGCAGGGCGACAACCGGCGGTGCCGGAGAATGGACGTTGAGCAGAGCGTAAAGTACCCCAGCCACCACACCGCACACCAGCGAAATTATCCAGGCCTTCATGACGACTCTCCTGCCGGATGGTGAACCACCGCCGGAACGCTCGCCATGCTGTCGCGGGCCAGCAGATGGCGCGTCGCCTGTTCACCCGCCAGCATCCCCAGCAGGCCAACCAGCGCCAGCGCGGGCGGCGCGGGGGAGCGTACCTTCAGCGCGGCATACATCAGGCCGATCAGCACGCCTGCCGCAAGGGATATCAACCCTGTACTCATAGAGAACTCCAGAAAGCAGTCAGTGGCAGGCCGGATGAGGGACCAGCCTGCCGCCGGGGCTTAGCGGGCCGGGACCGGCGCTAAGGTACGGTGCTCGCTCTTCTGGCGAGACGGAGATTTGTGCACCATGGTGTAAGCGTAATCAACGCCCATACCGTACGCGCCGGAGTGCTCGCGAACGATATCCATCACCGCGGTGTAGGTCTCTTTACGCGCCCAGTCGCGCTGCCACTCCAGCATCACCTGCTGCCAGGTCACCGGGATCACGCCCGCCTGGATCATGCGCTGCATCGCAAAGTCGTGAGCTTCTTTGGAGGTGCCGCCGGACGCGTCCGCCACCATATAAATTTCGTAGTCGCCTTCCAGCATCGCGCACAGGGCGAAGCTGTTGTTGCACACTTCGGTCCACAGGCCGGCAACCACCACCTTCTTCTTGCCGCTGGCCTTCAGCGCGTCGCGCACCTTCTGGTCGTCCCAGGAGTTCATGGAGGTACGCTCCAGGATATCCTGGCCCGGGAACACGTCCAGCAGCTCCGGGTAGGTGTTACCGGAGAAGCTTTCGGTCTCAACGGTGGTGATGATGGTCGGGATGTTGAACACTTTTGCCGCTTTCGCCAGCGCCACGGTATTGTTTTTCAGCACCTGACGGTCAATAGACTGCACGCCAAACGCCATCTGTGGCTGGTGGTCGATGAAAATAATCTGACAGTTCGCAGGGGTTAACACTTCGAGCTTTGAAGAGGTCATAGCATTTTCCAGTGGTTAAGGGTGAAATCGCCGCGAGCGCCGCGACGATAAAATCACCTTCATCCTGCGGTTTTTCGTCCCTGCGCGTAATTATCTCTTCGTATAGTTAACCTTAGGTATAGTTATACTTTGGTATACCTATCCTATTGTATAACTGGATCTTTGCCGAAACCGGTTCCCATAATCCTGACCATTCCCCTCTCAGTCAGGAGCAGTTATGGTTACCCTCGGTAAAGCCGATCTCATTCTGGTTAACGGCCAGTTTCACACCGTCGATCGCGAGAACCCTGTCGCGGAAGCCGTTGCCGTGCGCGACGGAAAATTTCTGGAAGTGGGTACCGTCGCCGAGGTGATGCAACACCACTGCGACGGCACTAAGGTGGTAGACTTAAAAGGCCACACCGCCATCCCCGGCCTGAACGACTCGCACCTGCACCTGATCCGCGGCGGGCTGAACTACAACCTCGAGCTGCGCTGGGAAGGCGTGCCGTCTCTGGCCGATGCCCTGCGAATGCTGAAAGAGCAGGCCCTGCGCACGCCGTCGCCCCAGTGGGTGCGCGTGGTGGGCGGCTGGACCGAGTTCCAGTTCGCCGAGCGCCGCATGCCGACCCTGGACGAGATCAACAGCGCCGCGCCGGATACCCCGGTCTTTATCCTGCACCTGTACGACCGCGCCCTGCTCAACCGTGCCGCGCTGAAGGTGGTCGGCTACACCAGAGACACGCCCAACCCGCCGGGCGGCGAGATCCAGCGCGACGCCAACGGCAACCCGACCGGGATGCTGATTGCCCGTCCGAACGCCATGATCCTCTACGCCACGCTGGCGAAAGGGCCAAAGCTGCCGCTGGAGCAGCAGGTTAACTCCACCCGCCAGTTCATGCGCGAGCTGAACCGACTGGGGCTGACCAGCGCCATCGACGCGGGCGGCGGCTTCCAGAACTACCCGGAAGATTACGAGGTGATTGCCGAGCTGCACGAGAAGAAGCAGATGACCATCCGCATCGCCTACAACCTGTTTACCCAGCGTCCGGGCCACGAGCTGGAAGACTTTGAAAAATGGACCGACATGCTCACGCCGGGCCAGGGAAGCGACTTCTTCCGCCACAACGGCGCGGGCGAGATGCTGGTCTTCTCCGCCGCCGATTTTGAAGACTTCCTCGAGCCGCGCCCGGACCTCGCGCCGGGCATGGAGGACGAGCTGGAGCGCGTGGTGCGCCATCTGGTGGAGCACCGCTGGCCGTTCCGCCTGCACGCCACCTACAACGAATCCATCAGCCGCATGCTGGACGTGTTCGAGAAGGTGAACCGCGACATTCCGTTCAACGGCCTGCACTGGTTCTTCGACCATGCGGAAACCGTCACCCAGGCCAACATCGACCGCATCAAAGCGCTCGGTGGCGGCATTGCCGTGCAGCACCGCATGGCCTTCCAGGGCGAATACTTCGCCGAGCGTTACGGCATCGAAGCCACCCGCCATACGCCGCCGGTGGCGAAAATGCTCGAAACCGGCGTGCCGGTGGGCTTAGGCACCGACGCCACCCGCGTGGCGAGCTACAACCCGTGGACCGCGCTCTACTGGCTGGTCTCCGGCCGTACCGTCGGCGGGATGCAGATGTACGATCACAGCGCCCGTCTGGATCGCGACACCGCCCTGATGCTCTGGACCCAGGGCAGCGCGTGGTTCTCCAGCGAACAAAACCAGAAGGGGCAGATCAAGGTTGGCCAGCTCGCCGACCTGGCGGTGCTGAGCAAAGACTACTTCCGCGTGCCGGAAGAGGAGATCAAGGGCATCGAGTCCGTCCTGACGGTGGTCAACGGCGACATCGTCTACGCCGCAGGCAGCTTTGGCCCGCTGGCCCCGCCGGCCATTCCGGTTCTGCCCGAGTGGTCCCCGGTGGTGAAGGTGCCGGGCCACTACCGCAGCGCGCCGCCGCAGGCCGCACGCGTGGGCTTGAGTGCGGTTCACCACTGCAGCGGCCCGTGCGGCGTGCACAGCCACCAGCACGATTTTGCCCGCACGTCAGCAATGCCGGTGTCCGACGATAACGCTTTCTGGGGGGCGCTGGGCTGCAGCTGCTTTGCATTCTGATGAAAAACACCTTTACCCCGCCCCGGGTCGACCTGGGGCTGTTTTTCCTGCGTCTGACCGGCAGCCTGCTGCTGCTGTACGTTCACGGCCTGCCGAAGGTGCTGCACTTCAGCGAAGAGCTGACGCGCATTGAGGATCCGTTCGGCTTCGGGCCGTATGCGAGCCTGATCCCGGCGATTGTCGCCGAGGTGATTTGCCCGCTGTTTATCATTGCGGGCGTCTACACCCGCCTGGCGTGCCTGCCGATTATCGCCGTGCTGCTGGTGGCGATGCTGGTGGTACACCCGGACTGGTCGATTGCCGAAGGGCAATTTGGCTGGCTGCTGCTGATTATTTTCACCACCCTTGCCCTCACCGGGCCGGGCCAGTGGCGCGTGCAGCGTAAGGCTGCGGAGAGGTTCGCATGACCCAGGTTAACGACGTTCGCGACGCCCACGTTGAGCCAGCGCCCGCACCGACGGTTTCCCCCTGGCAGCCGCTGAGCCAGCCGGTGTTCCGCATGCTGTGGATCGCCACGGTGGTCTCTAACGTCGGCTCATGGATGAGCGACGTCGGCGTCAACTGGAGCATGCTGACCCTGAGCGCCGATCCGCTGAATATCGCGCTGGTACAGGCGGCCAGCAGCCTGCCGATGTTCCTCTTCGCCCTGCCCTCAGGCGTGATGGCGGACATCGTCGACCGACGTAAATACCTGCTCTTCTCCCAGCTGTGGGTGTTCATCGCCGCCGCCGGGCTGACGGTGCTCTCCTTCACCGGACACGTTACCCCCACCGTTCTGCTGGTGGCGACGTTTCTGCTGAGCGTGGGGGCAGCGATGAGCTCGCCGCCGTTCCAGGCCGTGGTGCCCGATCTGGTGAGCAAGCCGGAGCTGGGCGCCGCCGTGGCGCTGAACTCGCTTGGGGTAAACATCAGCCGGGCGATTGGCCCCGCGCTGGGCGGTTTTCTGCTGTCGCTCGCCGGGCCGTGGATGGTGTTTGCCCTGAACGCGCTCTCCGTGGTCGGCGTGGCGTGGGTGCTCTGGCGCTGGCGTCCGGCACCGTCCGTACAGCGCCTGCCGCCGGAGCACTTCTTCTCGGCGGTGCGCTCCGGCATTCGCTACGTGCACGCCGCGCCGGTGCTGCGCAACGTGCTGGTGCGTACCGTGGCCTTCTTCGTTTTCGGCAGCGCAGGCTGGGCCCTGCTGCCGCTGGTGGCGCGCCGCGAGCTGGGCTTAGGCCCGGCGGGCTACGGCGTGATGCTGGCCTGCATTGGCCTGGGGGCGATTGCCGGGGCGATCCTGCTGCCGCGGCTGCGCCAGCGGCTGAACGCCGACCGGCTGATGGTGGCCGCCAGCCTGACGTTTGCCCTCACCATGCTGGCGCTGGCGTTCGTGCGCCACTTCTGGCTGCTCAACCTGTTTGAGTTTTTCACCGGCTTCGCGTGGATTGCGGTGCTGTCGACCCTCAACCTCGGCGCGCAGCGCAGCGCCGCCCGCTGGGTGAAGGCCCGCGCGCTGGCGGTGTATCTGACGGTGTTCTTCGGCTCGATGACCGCAGGCAGCGCCATCTGGGGACAGATCGCTTCGCAGTTCGGCACCCCGACCTCGCTGGTGGTCGCCACGCTGGGGATGGTGCTGGCAAGCGCGACGGCGTTCCGCTGGAAGCTGGAGAAAGATCCTGATTTAAATCTCGACCTGAGCGGCCAGCCGCTGGACGGCGTGGAGATCGACCTGCCGAACGAGCGCGGCCCGGTGCTGGTGTCGCACGAGTACATCATCGACCCGCACAACGCGAAAGCGTTTTTGCAGGCGGTGCACGAGCTGCGCCGGGTACGCCGCCGCGCCGGAGCGATGAGCTGGGCGGTGTACGAAGATATTGAGCGCCCCGGACTGTTTATCGAGACCTTCCTGATGGGCTCGTGGATTGAGCATCTGCGCAAGCAGGAGCGCCACACCATGAATGACCTCCTGCTGCAGAGCCGCGTTCTGGCTTTTCATCAGGGCACAACATCACCGGCCATTCGCTACCTGGTCGCGCCGGTATAACCATAACCATCACCTGTACAGGAACACACTATGGCAACGTTTAAGGCAAAAGACGGCACGCAGATTTACTACAAAGATTGCGGCGCGGGCAAACCGGTTCTCTTCAGCCACGGCTGGCCGCTGGACGGCGACATGTGGGACAGCCAGCTGAACTACCTGGCCGAGCGCGGCTTCCGCGCCATCGCCTTTGACCGTCGCGGCTTTGGCCGCTCGGATCAGCCGTGGAACGGCTACGACTACGATACCTTTGCGTCCGACATCAACGACCTGATCACCACCCTGGACCTGCAGGACGTGACGCTGGTGGGCTTCTCCATGGGCGGCGGCGACGTGACCCGCTACATCAACAACTACGGCAGCGCGCGCGTGGCCGGTCTGGCGCTGTTGGGCGCGGTCACGCCGATCTTCGGCAAATCAGACTCCTTCCCGCAGGGCGTGGATCAGAGCGTGTTCGACGGCATTCGCGACGGGCTGCGTAAAGATCGCGCCCAGTTCATCAGCGACTTCGCCACGCCGTTCTACGGCACCAACGCCGGGCAGACCGTCTCTGCCGGTGCCCTGACCCAGACGCTGAACATCGCCCTGCTGGCGTCCCTTAAGGGCACCATCGACTGCGTGACCGCCTTCGCCGAAACCGACTTCCGCCCGGATATGGCGAAAATCGACGTGCCGACGCTGGTGATCCACGGCAGCAACGACCAGATCGTGCCGTTTGAAAGCACCGGCAAGCTGGCGGCGGAGATGATCAAAAACGCCACGCTGAAGGTGTACGACAACGCGCCGCACGGCTTCGCGCTGACCCACCAGGACCAGCTCAACGAAGATCTGCTGGCGTTTGTGAAGTCGCTGTAATGTCCCGGGGCTGACGCCAGCAGGCGTCAGCCTGAATATGCGCTTCCCGGCATACTAAATTTGAGCGTAGAACTCCCTCTCCCTTGTGACTAGTATTCCTTCATTTCAAAGGGAGACTACATAAGATGAATATCCAGTTTCATAAGCGGCTAACCCGAAAGTTTATCTTCGCTATTTTAACATCCTCTTCATTTGTCACAGCCTGTACATTTAGCGTTATATGGTTCTATCTTGCGAATATTGACCGGCTTGATATTTTATACGATGCGTTGAGCGTGAGTAGCGCAGTAGGAATAATATTTGGATTTACCCTTGTATCACTAATTGGCTTCAGCCTTGTCATTTTTATCTCATCTTTCCTTGCTTACTTAATTTACACCGCACATGAGAAAGAGTTTGTTAAATACGAAGGTTTGACACATAGTTTTACCTCAGTCTGTTTTGGTAATAGCTTTGTGATGTGCGTTGTGCTTATCGGAGCGTTTTGCTTACAATTTTTTCTGGATATAAATGGTTTTATCGTTCTTGCCTTAGCGGTAGCCATAATACTGGCCGCATCGTATGGCTTATGCTACAAGCTTATGTTCAACGTTCAGTCATATAAGGATGTTGATAATACGCGTGATGTAAAATATTTGCAGAAAAACGCCGTCAGGAACTGGCTGCCTCTGTTATTGATTGCCCCTGCTTTTACACAAATCTTCCCGCTCATTTTTATCGCGGGCCAGCTAGATTTTAACGAAGAAAGTAATACATTATTACAGGTTATCATTTTTCTTGCGCTCTCGGTCGCGATGATTATTGTAGGCATTTTCCCCGGAATGATCCTGATAAATGAGAAGAAAAACAAAAGTATATTGCAAATAATCATTTATACACTAATCATTATTCCTGTCAGCATGCTTGTCCTGACAATGATTTTCCGCCCCACCCCCAATATGATCATTAACATGACCTTGAACCTTTCCGGCATAAGCGACTGGCGCACGCATCAATATTACATAGATACTCATACTCACCCGCCAGCGATGTTTGATGGTTTAACATGGAACACACGTTACTATAAAGATATACCTTCGAGATTCTTTATCACCGGCGTAAACATTTTCTCGCTTGGAAATATTCAGCTTATTTGCCCTACGCAAATCAATCATGCCAGATCGCTGAGCCTGAAAACTACGCCAGACAATTTTGACGAATATGACCTTCGCATAAAACGATTAAAAAACACCGCTATGAAATGTATCCCGTTTAAGAAAGATGAGATACACCAATGGGATTCGCCTATAGCTGAGCCTGTTTATTTTCAGAAAATAAAATCTACCGGTGATAGCCTTTTATTAAAGTTGCTTCATGATATCAAGTAGCTTGTTAAGAAACGCCCGCAGCGCGGGCGCTACTTAATCAATTCACCGTAAGCGTAGGCTCATGCTTCTGCTCAGGCTGACCGCGTTGCATAACGCCGTGCTCGCGCTCCGCCAGCAGCCGACAAATCTCCGCATGCTTCTCCTCGGTAAAGGTGAAGCGCGACATAAAGCCCATGCGGATCACCGACCCAATCGCCGGCAGCAGGCAAATCCCGAAGAACAGCCCCGACAGCACGCCTTCGCTCTGGAGTTGCGCCTGCGGCACGTAGCCGATCATCGTCAGAAACACGCCGATTAACCCACCGCCTACCGCCACCGACATCTTGCCGGTAAAGGTCTGCCCGGAGAAGGTGATCGCCGCGCAGCGCTTGTGGGTGTGATACTCCGCGTACTCGATGGTGTCGGCAATCATCGACGAGGTGAGGATGTTGGTCATCATTACGAACAGCGTGCTCAGGCCGAGCAGAATAAACAGCATCGTCACCTGCTGATAGCCGATGAACCACATCACCACGCGCACCGCCACGTCCAGCCCGCAGAGGATCATAAACAGCTTCCGCTTCTGCATACGGCGCGTCAGCATCGGGGCGACCAGGCACAGCACCGCCGCCACAATCCCCATCACGCCAATCGCCATCTGCAGGCTGCCGTCGCCCAGGTTGTTGATAAAGAAGTAGATATACAGCCCGCCCGCCACGTTGTGGAACACGCAGAAGAAAAACGACAGCAGGACGATAAACAGCGGCTTGTTCTGGCGCAGGTTGTGGAAGGTGTCGCGGATGGTCACCTTTTCCGGGCTCGGCGGCACGCGCTCTTTAATCTGCATAAAGCCGTTGAGCATCAGCGGCAGGCCCATCAGCATCATCACCAGCGCCGCCATAAAGTAGCCTTTATCATTGCTGTACTGGGCGAAAAACGCCGCCAGCTTCGGGAAGAAGATGTTGGCGCAGGCGATCCCCGCGTTCACCCCCAGCATCGCCGCCGTCACCGCGCGGGTGCGCTGGGCGGAGTCGTTGGTCATCACCGACGACATCGACCAGAACGGGATATCGGAGATGGCGTAAAGCGTCCCCCACAGGATATACGTCACCCCGGCGTAGAGGATTTTGGTGGTCATGTCTGCTTCGATTTTATAGAACGACAGCAGCGTGACGCCGGTGATCAGCAGCGGCGCGATCAGCAAAAAGTGGCGAAACTTGCCGAACCGGCTGTTAATGGTGTCCATAATGCTGGCAAACAGCGGATCGTGAACCGCGTCCCACGCGCGGGCAATCAGGAAGATGGTGCTCGCCGCCAGCGCCGAGATCCCCAGCACGTCGGTGTAAAAATAGTTAATAAACGAACCCACTAAACCAAAGCTAAAACACTGGCCTAATCCATAGCCAAAATAAGACCACAGCTCGCGAGACGGTATTTTCATTGTCGTTGCCATTGATATATGCCTGCCTGGTTGCCCGGCGGTGGACCGCCGGGTCGATATTATTAGCCTTGTGCCTGCGGGGCGATCTTGCGCAGCTGCTGCATCAGAGCGATTTCACGGCGCGAGAACGGAATGCCGTTCTCCTCGAACACGTCGTGGAACCAGAGGCGGCAGTAGTCTGTGGACTCCTTCATCACCACCGGCCACGGCAGCCACGTCTGGGTTTTGCCGCGCACCAGCCCCCACTGGTACGGCGCGACCTTCGCCGCGTATATCAGCGGAAGCTGCTCCTCGATGGTGCTACCCACGTGGCGCGCCAGCCATTCGGTGCAGAACAGCGGCCGACCAAGCTTTTGCAGCTGCTGGATAATCGCCGTCATCCGGCCGGTGTGGGTGTAGGCGTGGAAGCTCACCACGTCCGAGAGCGCCAGCGCGGTCTGGTCCAGCGGATGCCGGAAGAACGTCTCGCCCTCCTCCTCCGGCGGCAGGCGCCACGCGCAAACGGTGAGCGGCTGGGTCGGGTCCTCTTCACGCACCCACTGGAACGCCAGCTTCATCAGTTCGTGAGCGCAGGTCTCCAGCTTCGCGTCGTACTGCACCTCCTGCGTGCCCGTCGCGAAAATGCCGCGGTTGCCCGGCTCGTTATAGAGATCCCACAGCAGCACGCGCTTATCGTCGCGGAACTGGCGGACAACGTCGCGGATATAGCGCTCAATCTGCGGCCAGCAGTCAGGATCGCACACCTTGTCGCGCCCCGGACTCGCCGCCGCCTGACTGTTGTGCTTGCCCGGTACCGGCGGCTTTTGCGGGCCGAGGTACGGCTCGTCGCCGGAGAAGCCGCAGTCGTCCATCAGGGTTAGCATGGTGCTGAAGCCGCGACCGTCGGCAATCGTCAAAAAGCGGTCGATGCGCGCCATCAGCCCGTCGCGGTCGTGCTCCCAGACGATAAACGGCAGGTTGATGCGCAGGGTGTTGTAGCCCGCCTCCGCCGCCCAGCCCAGCTCGCGCTCGATGGTGGAGGCATCGAAGGTCTCTGCCTGCCAGATATCGGTCCAGTTCACCGCCGTCGACGGCAGATAGTTAAACCCGCACAGCCAGCCCTTTTGCTGGTACCACGCCTGTGCCTGCTCCCTGCTCCACTGCTCTTTCATTACGCGTCCTCTTGCTGATAATATTTAGCTAATAAATATTAGCTGCGGGTTAAATGCGCAAATCACGGCGCTCAGAAAAGCGACGGTACTCACAAAGTTCACGCTTCGATGAATGAGAAACGTGATCGACGGCGCTAAAGCGTGCGGTTAGGGTATGATGCGAAATCGCGAAAGGGAGAGGACGGATGAAGCGAAAAACGAAGGTAACGATGAACGATATTGCGCGGGCGGCAGGGGTATCGCAGGCGACGGTATCGCTGGTGCTTAACCAGTCCCGCAACATCAAGCTCAGCGACGACACCCGCCAGCGGGTGATTAACGTGGCCACCGAGCTCGGCTACGACCGCCTCCCCGCCGTTCACGCCCCGCGCAACCAGGAAGAGATCGCCCTGCTGGTGAGCTCCATGCAGAGCTTCGACCCGTTTATCGACGCCATCAGCCAGGCGCGGGAAGCGGCGTGGCGCAATGAAACGTTGCTCACCGTCTACGACTACGGCGACGACATCGAGCTGGCGCTGAACATCATCCGCCAGCTGGAGAAGCGCAACTGCATCGGGATTATTCTCGCCTCTCCGGTCACCACGCTGGTGGACATGACGGCGTTCCAGGACTGCACCCGCATCCCGCTGGTGCTGCTCAACCAGCGCGACCCCGGCTCGCCGCTGCTGCCGTCGTTTATCCCGGACGACTACGCCAACGCCTTCCAGGTGACTAAACACCTCATCGCCTGCGGGGCCACGCGCATCGCCCACATCACCGGCGAGAGCTGGATGGAGGCCTCGCGCCAGCGTCTGGCGGGCTACCAGGCGGCGCTGCAGCAGTCCGGACTCGCGTGCGACGACAGCCTGGTGCGCCAGACCAACTGGCAGTTCAGCGAGTCCTTTACCGCCACCACCTCCCTGCTGGCGCTGGCCGAGCGCCCGGACGCCATCTTCTGCGCCAGCGACTGGCTGGCGATTGGCTGCTATCAGGCGCTGGCGGTGAACGGCGTGCGTATCCCGCAGGATATGCTGCTGGCGGGCTACGACGACCAGAAGATCTCCGAGCAGCTCACCCCGCCGCTGACCAGTATCCAGCTGCCCTACAGCGAGCTGGGACGGCTGGCGGTGGAGTACCTGTGCAATCAGGAAGATGCCGCCACGCACGTGACGCTGGCGGGCAGGCTGAAGGTACGCGCCTCAAGCCTCGTCTGAGGTAAACACCATGCCCGCATACGGCTTCTCGCGACACGCCGCCAGCCGCGCGGCGAGGCTGCCCACGTGCAGCTCCAGCTTGTGCCCGTCCGGGTCGAGAAAATAGAACGACGCCCCCTCGCTTTTGTTCTGCTTCCAGACGGTGACGCCCGCCTGCTCGAGCCTTTGCGAGAACGGTTCAAAATCCTCTTTCGCCACGGTAAACGCGTAGTGGGTGTAGTCGCTCTCCTGCGGCGGCACATACTGCCGCGCCTCGTCGTACGACAGGCAGACCCACAGATCGCCGCAGGTGAGATAGGCCCCGGTATTCCAGCGGGCGTGCAGCGTCAGGCCCAGCAGCTCGTGCCAGAAGGTGACGCTTTTTTGCAGGTCGCTGACCGCGAGGGTCAGGTGGTTGAGAGATTGCAGCATGACGTGCCCTTTTGTTTTTCGCGCCGGACGTGGTACGGTAAAGAGATGAACATAAACCACGCCGTGCTCACCGTAAACCGCTGGTGGCTGCCTTCTTAAAGGCGGCACGGAGTAGTTTTCCCCATTTTCAGATAGCCGCCGAAAGGCGGCTTTCTCACATCTAAGACACCTTTCGGCATTACAACGTTAAGGAGTCTTTATGAACGCACCAACCATCCTCACCGGCGACCGTCCAACCGGCCCGCTGCACCTTGGCCACTTCATCGGATCGCTGCGCCAGCGCGTGGCGCTGCAGCAGACGCACAACCAGTTTGTGCTGATTGCCGACCTGCAGGGGCTGACCGACAACGGCAGTAACCCGCAGAAGATCCGCGACAACATCCCCGAAGTGCTGGCCGACTACCTCGCTGCGGGCATCGACCCGAACCTGACTACCATCTGCCTGCAGTCCGCCCTGCCCGCCCTCGCCGAGCTGACGATGCTGTATATGAACATCGTCACCGTTGCCCGCGTGGAGCGTAACCCGACGGTGAAAAACGAGATTGCGCAGAAGGGCTTTGCCCGCTCTCTGCCGGTCGGGTTTATGGCCTACCCCATCAGCCAGGCGGCGGACATCACCGCGTTTAAGGCCGGGTGCGTGCCCGTCGGCGACGACCAGCTGCCGATGATTGAGCAGACCAACGAGATTGTGCACAAGATGAACAGCCTGTTGCCCGCTCCGGTGCTGCGCCACTGTAAGGCGATGCTGAGCGACACCAGCCGCCTGCCCGGCATCGACGGCAGCGCCAAGATGTCGAAATCGCTCGGCAACACGCTGCACCTGTCGGCCAGCGAAGAGGCCATCCACCGTGCGGTCAGCGCCATGTACACCGACCCGAACCACCTGAAGGTAGGCGACCCGGGGCAGATTGAGGGGAACGTGGTGTTTACGTACCTCGACGCGTTTCATCCGGACAAGGACAAAGTGGCGGCGATGAAGGCGCACTATCAGGCGGGCGGGCTGGGTGACCGGGCGTGTAAGAACGAGCTGGAGGCGTGCCTGCAGGAGCTGATTGCGCCGATGCGGGAGCGGAGGGCGATGTATATGCGTGACAGGGGCGAGTTAATGGCGATGCTGAAGCGCGGGACCGAACGGGCGCAGGGGGTGACGCAGGCGACGTTGAGGGAGGTGAAGGTTGGGCTGGGGGTGCCGGTGTTTTGAATAGATGAAGTGATTGAGGCTGGGCGGCGGAGTGCGTGGTGTTAGCACAAAGCCGCTTATTATCTCATTTAATATAATATTAATTCCGCCAATAATTCTTAATTCGTCGTTTAGATATAATTAATTGCTTTATCTATATTAATATCACATTGATATTACACTTTATAATACATTTAAAGGGATACTATGGCTGATGTAGAAGATATAGCCCGGAGATTATGCAACATAATCGCTTCTCCTGATACAGTTACTGGGCTTATAAATGGAGGGCTATCTGTACCGCTAGATTATGGATATCTAGTTTATGGAATTTTTGACACGGATACCAGGTATGCTCGTGAAACTCAACGTATAAGAATGATGACTGCCATAAAAAACGGCATTTTGAATTACGAGAACATTGTCAATGCAGTTAAAATTATTTTTAAAGAATTCAATAGATATTTAACCGAGGATGAGCAGGATAAAATATACAGATCTGTAATGACTTCAATTGCAGGTAGAATATCAACCAATATTATTGCATCAACAATCGCAAAGCATGTTATTGAAAAAACGTCCTTCACGTTCGTTGTTTTCAAAGGGAAAAATAACCCAATCACGGCACTGAGCACACTCCTTTTGTTTGGGGGAATGGCTGAACGATCAATAAGAACATCTGACAGACTCAAAGCAGAAGCCCCAGAAGTATATCAACTTCTGAGACCAAGAGACTATGACTTACTTTATTTTCTGTTCGCTGATGCCGTCCAGCCTTTCGTAGATGCTATCCATGCAGGTTATTCAGAAGGAAAACCTGTATTTAATCAAATCATGAAGAAAGTTAATGAAAAACTAACTGCACACACTACGGCAGGCGCGTATGAGTAAGTTTATCGCCCCAATTATAAACCTGCTTCTTTGCTCATATTTAGTATTAGCCTATATCCTTAGCTGGGTTGAATTCGAAACCTGGCATGATAAAACAATCGCCTTTTGCATCATTACCCTAAGTGCCTACCTTATTTCATTAGTAATGAATAAATTACTACCAGGAAAGATACATATTTTGGGCGGGATCCTGGATGTGTTATCAGGTCCCTTACTTATCATCGGTGCATTTGCTTGTATAGCTGTCCTTGAACCATGGCCTCTGAAAGTTATTGGCTTATTCATATGGGTCGTGGCGATGTTGCGCCTACCTTCTTTTGTAAAAATAGATGAGGAATAATCATGTCAAATCCAGCATATCTTTGGTTAACCGATGCTAATGGCTCACCAGTCGTAGGAGGTTCCATGGTGTCCGGTCGGCTAGGCGCTATTGAATTAAAGGCGGTCGCTCATCACCTCACCATTCCTGTGAGTGGAAATACAGGCCGACTAACAGGAACTCGTGTACATACACCGATTGCCGTTCAGAAAGAGTTTGATAAAACAACACCCGTTCTCTTCAGGGCACTATGTGAAAATCAAACATTAAAATCGGCTACGATAAAAATGTATCAAATTGATGATGCAGGAATCGAGAGAGAATATTTCAACATTATACTGGAGAATGTAAAAATCACGGGTATCACACCAAATCTGTTCCCGGGTTCTGGAACAGGAACGCATACAGAGACGATCGAGCTAAGATATGAGGCAATCACCTGGAAACACTGTGATGGGAATATAATTTACAGAGATGCCTGGAATCATATGGCAATAGCTTAAATCGACTCATAATTTCGCGGGCCGATATAACTTTGTTCTTGTTGGTCCGCACAAGCGGAGCGCTGCCGGGAAGAGCTAGCGATTATTTCCATCGCTTAAAAGGAGAACATCTTTATGGAACCCACTCTCTCACAAGTCATTGAGGTTGTTCGGAACTCCTCAGGCGAGCACCGTAAACCTATCGATAGCAAAACCTGGATTGAGGCCGATTTGCATATTTGCGGTATGGATGGCGAAGACCTACTGGAAGACTGCGAAAAAGCGTTTGGCGTTCAGCTTGCCACAGGAGAAGATGGCTATAGGAAAACGTTCTCTCTTGCTGATAACGAGTATCTGTTTACGGGTGAAGGCATAGATTTTTTTGGCATCTGTCGGTTTATACGCTGGGTACGTGGCATACCCGAACCTGTGATACGCGATTTAACCGTTGGCGAACTTCATACTGTGCTGGTTAAGGCTGTGAAAGAACAGGTAAAGCACGAGTGATTTTTACTTAAAACGGGCATGGGATGACATGCCCGTATCGTTTTATTGCTCCAGGAATAGAAGGCAGGAGGCCAGAACTACTCAGGCATCGCTTGCCCGATTCCCCGCTTCACAACGGGTATATCCCCCGTATCATTCAACGCGCCCGGAAACGTTTTTAACCACTGCACGACTTTCTGCTTATTTATATTCACCACGCTCATACCCTCCAGGCACCCCCATAATTCTCTTGTATGCTGCGGCGTAATCACAATGCAGTCTTTCATGGCACGGATTTTCACCGGCATACCGTTGATAAAGCCTGCGCGGGTTAACCAGTCGCCGCCCAGAAGAAGGTATTTCATGTCTATGCGCGCATAAAGTTCGCAGCAGGCGGCACTGTCCTGCGGCGTTTCGGCGCGGGGATGGACGGGCGCCGCGTTGGTCTGGTTGCCGTGAAGACGGCGGGCGCTGTTTTTGCGTACCAGCTCGCGGTTTTCAATCATGCCGGTGAAAGCGTCTGATTCTGTTTTGCAAACAGTAAACTCTGGCTTAAAATTCGTCGCAGCCATATACAACTCCTATCAAGTTGGTTGTGGTTAGCGGTATGGGGGTGTTGCAGCACCTTCATATCGCGAATTCCTCGTTAAATTTTCTTTGATACTTCCTTTGCCGTTCGGCGTAATTTCTGGGGCTCATTATACAGGGCTGAATATAAATACAGCGGTTTGATGTGGGGTAAATTTGGAATTTGCGAGGGGGATTCAGGAAATAGGGTTTTAATTCGAGAGATGACAACGCTTCGGCTGGAAATCACTTCAACTCACCTCCTCCAGATATCTGTTCGTCCGCACACCTGGCGCTAATGCCGCATCGGTTGCCTCCACACCTTTCTCACATATCTCTCAAAAATTCATCAAACCTATAGATTAACGATTTACATCACCCTGATTTTGTTATGTGATCCTGTTACAGGCTTTAGTAACGCCCTGCCCAGCCAACCGTAACAGGACTTCATCGATGGAATTTTATCAGGCCGATCCGACGCTTGAGAACTACTGGCGTGGTGTGATCCTCTTTGGAAGGAACGTCGCATCTTACAAATTTGCGCTGGCGTCAGCGTTGTATGAAGTGGATAAGACGGGCAGCGATTTGATTACGCTCGATCAGCTTGCCGTACCGTTCAGCCGCTATCTTTGCGAGCACCTGAAGCACGCGCCAAAACAGATCACCTCCCGCAGCAGCCAATTTCTGGAAACCTGCCTGAAGTTCAACAGAGGTGAAATCACCCACGCTCAGCTCATTGAAGCGACGGTGCGCCTTGGCTTTAACAACGTGATTGATGCCTTTCACTACGTGAACCAGGGCGAGATCGATAAACGTTTTTTCCTTGATGAGCGCAAAACCAACAACGGGATCCGCCTGACGGATAACTTTTATTTACTGGGCGAAAGCCTGCAGTATAAAAACCTCGCCTTTGAAACCAATGCTCGCTGGAACCTGGTGGAACAGGCCTGGTCTATGGGGATTTCACGTAACCTTGTGGGCGTGGAGTTTGACGAAGATAATCAGATGCTGTTCACGAGGGTAAATGCGCGGCGCGTAGACATCACCAGCTGTCGCGACAGCCTGAATGGATACCAGAAAGGACGATGTTTTTACTGCTTTAAACCCATCAGTCTGGTACCGGGAGATGCAGAACTGGCGGACGTCGACCACTTTATTCCCTGGGCTGCCCGCCATGAAGTGAGCAATATTAACGGCGTATGGAACTTAGTGCTGGCCTGCCGGTGTTGTAACCGTGGCGTTGAAGGCAAATCTGCACGCATTCCCGAGCTCAGGCTCCTGCAGCGGTTACACACACGCAATGAGTATTTTATTCAGAGCAAACTGCCGTTACATGAGACGATTGTTCTACAGACAGGGCAGCGTCCTGAAGCACGGAGAAGCTTTCTTCAGCGTAACTGGCAGGCCGCGCTGGACAAACTTATCCATACCTGGAAACCCAACTCGGAAGGCGAGGCAACGTTTTAATGACACTTCACTACTACCAGAACCACGCGCAGGATTTCTTCGATGGCACGGTCAATGTTGATATGACCCCGCTTTACGAGGCCTTTACCCAACACCTGCCTCACGGTGCCCGGGTTCTGGATGCGGGCTGCGGTTCGGGCCGGGACGCAAAAGCATTTCATGAGAGGGGTTATCTGGTGGACGCTTTTGATGCCTCTTCCGCGATGGTGGAGCTGGCAAAGCAACATACCGGGTTACCCGTGCAGTTGATGACGTTTTCAGAGATTGAGGGTAAAGCGCAGTACGATGGGATCTGGTGCTGTGCCTCTTTGTTGCATGTCCCCTCTTCTGAGTTGCCTACGGTGATGCAGAAGCTTGCGGATGCGCTTAAGCCTGGCGGCGTCTGGTACGTGTCCTTTAAGTATGGCAACGGTGAGCGGGTGCAGGGTGAAAGACGGTTTACGGACCTGGATGAAGAGGGGTTGCGGGAGCTGCTGAAGGCGGTTCCGAGCGTATATATAAATAAACTGTGGACCACAAAGGATAATCGCCCAGAGAGGAATGAAATATGGTTGAATGTAATATTAAGTAAAAGTACCTTTTTAAGAAGATCTTCTTAAATTTTTGGAAAAAACATTACTGATTTTGGGCTGAGATGATCAAAGTGGTATGACTTAGCGGATCTTAACCATATCATTACAACATTGATATGGTTATCGACGAAAATTTTAATGAGGATGGCGCTTTTCAGTAAAGATGAACAAGATAACCATGACAGCGATAAAAGCATTAGTACTAAACTTACTATTTCATGCTAATTCCCAAGGTAAATCCCTACGGTTAAATACTGGTTTGAGAACACCCTCATTTCTCAATTGTTGAGCGGCCCAACGGATGTCATATTGCCACGTATATAATATATCCCCAGCATCCTTTAACTCTTTTTCATAATTATCCCATACATATTTTGAGACTTCCCGCGGCCAAGCACTTCCACCCCGCCCCTGAAGACACTCAATGATCCATTGTTTCATTCTATCCCTTGTTACCATCATAACTCCTTATCTTTACCCATTAATCAATACACATTTACACTAACATCATCAATTTCAGATACAAGACAAATTGGCTCAAGCACTTAATGTTTCCTTGAGATAAAAGAGGAGGACAGCGCTTTCGGATACAAAAGCGCCTTAGGCCAAAAAACATCAACCGGTAAATAGCAGCATGATTGTTAACATTTTAACTCCGTTTAAGGTTCGCCAGCGCACGCAGCGGCCGTCTTTCCAGTTCAAACGTATCAATGAACAGAAGAGGCGACTCCCCGTCAGCCAATCCAAAAGAATTAATCAGTGCATCGCGTTTGTCATCTCTCCATTGCCATAAAGGATGCGTTACGGCCGCTCTCCAAAGCTCTTTCCCGTCCTGCATTTCGATAAGCACAGGTAACGAATAATCTTTTAACAATTTGATTGTTGCTGGTCGTAGAGCCTCTACGTCTTCCGCTAATTGGAACGCTCTTTCTCTCCATCCTTTCATCTCTGGCTGATTCCAGTCTGCGGCATTCAGACCACATGCGAATTTGGGCATAACCATCGCCCGTAGATAGGCCATACCTAAACGCCAGTCGAGCAAGCCGTGATATTGCCGATTGCCATAGCGCTGTATGCACTTGTAACACGCGGTTTGGCATTGAATCGGGTGATCTTTGTTTAAAAAATCAATCATCGGCCAGTTGTCATTCTCTTCGAGAATCTCATGTAATAACTTGACTATCAGCGGTAAGCCGTCTGCAGTTGCTGGTTCGGCAAGCCGTCTGCATAATCCTGAGCCGTTGATTAACGCGTCGGCGATTTGCAATCTGGGTTTACCAAGATGCAGTCGGGGTTCAAGCATTTCAAATTCATCTGGCGAAACATCGAGATAGAGTGCTGCCTTATGCGTTAAGATCTGGGTCGCGCTGATAGCCGCCGCGCGCGTAGGCAAATTCATGTACTCGCCGTATCTGGCGACCATATCCAGATTAAGGCGAGTATTGAATTCTGTTATTTCAAGATGAAGAGACTCCGTCTCTTTACTTGATACAAGCCCAAAGCTTTTTTTCTCGCCACGAAACTGCCAGCGCGGGTTATTGTGCGATTTTAGCCAGTCTGAGTCGATAGCCTGATCGCCTTTAACTGACGGGCAATAAGTTGAAAAGGGCATTGGTGCTTTTTGATCGTACACCAAGTCAACATTAAATCGTTCACCTTCCTTTTCCCCATTAATGGGACCATCGTTGAGCCGTAGAATGGTCACTTCGCCGCGTTGAACAGTGAAGGAATCGCATTTTGTTGGAACGCCTTCATGTAACACTGTCGCTGTGGTTTTCAACGACATGCGGATAAAATTTTCCATATCGTCTTTGGGTTTGAAATCCGTACGAAAAGCGGCTGGCGTGATATAAAGCCTGAATTCGTCAGGACTGATAGGCGTGCAGCAATCCTCGCAATTAATGTTGTTTTCAGGTTTATGTAGCTCTAGCTTGGCGGAACCACATGCCGGGCAAACTGCTACATGGCTACAAGACTCCAGCCACGAGCCTACCGTCGAGAGATTCGATATGCGATTGTACTGGACCTGCGGCTCTTGGTAATTACCTGTGAAGCCTATTACCTCATGCTTTTTCTTATCCTTGATTAATACTGAGCCTGGAGCATACTCGAAAACTGCGAGATCAAGATCGCGATCCATCGTCGACCATTCGTATTCTTCTTGTGCATTCAGACCTTTTGTTTTACGCAATCCCAAATAAAGGTTGCGCACCCGAGTCGGCATTCCATACATCGGCAATTTACCATGTTCGGCCAGGAAACGTGCAAGCCCCATATCCTCTTCAGGGATATAAATTTTCAGCTCAGCGATTTCATCAATTATTTTCCCCGCATTTAACAATAAATTAAGCCGTTGTTTTTGCTCTGGATCGAACGTTGCTGCGTTAATAAAGCGATCATATATATTCTGCGTTGCTTTCAACGCTCCCAGCAATCGTTCAGCCCAATTAGTTTCATCGCTATGATAGTAATCATGCGTAGAAACATATTCGCCATGAATATCAGGCGGAACGAGTTTATCCCCAGGGAAAGCTGTACCGTTTTTATGATCCTCTTCACGTAAAAGATTAAATGCAGCTCTAAGCCATACTTTCCGCATAAGTCTTAATGGAATGGCATCATGATCTACCGCCAGAAAAGGTGGCGGCGGTGGATCTCCGGTGATTGCATGAGGATGAGCGAAATAGTAAGCATCATGAGTTCGTCCGCGACAAAATGTGATAACGAAAGAAAAAGCTTGGCCACGTCGCCCAGCTCGACCGACGCGCTGCTGGTAGTTAAACCGCTGAGGTGGCATGTTGGCTTGATAAACCGACTGAAGTGAACCGATATCAATTCCGACTTCCATTGTCGTGGTAACGGCAAGCATGTCTATTTCCGAATCAAGCTTTTCAAGTTCACTCATCTTATCGACAAAAATCCCCTTGAACTTACGCAAACGATCGGAGAAATCATCCGTCTGTCCCGTTAATTCTTCGACGTTCAGCCGGAAACGTTTAACTCCATCTCGCTCTCCACGTACAATGCGCTTACCGAGAAAGTTTTCCTCCCAAAGATCTTCGACAATTCCGCTAGGTTCAAGGTCGAGTTTATTCACACAACGGGTACAATATTTAAATCCTAGATGTAAGTGAATTCGCCCACAATTTCCACATTGCCAGTAATGATCGCCTGGTTTACTTATTTTGAGGAACAACTTACCGATATTGATTAGTCCTGCTTTATGATCAAGCAGAGAAAGTTTATTTAAGATGTTCGTTAAACCATCTTGATACCCGCCATCACCGAACAAGGCTCTGGCGACGCGCTTAACCCTCTCTTTTTCAACATCTTTCCCAACATACCAATCACGTGTACGACTTGCATCGAAATATTTATTCTCTTTAATACGATAGGCACCTGAAAATACCCTTAGCCAGGCATCAATTTCCGGCATATCATCTTTATCTGAGATGCACGGGTATGCCAACCCTGTTTCTTCCAGAGCGAAAAAAGTATTGGCAAAAATAACATCATCTATCAATTCAGATTGATCGTAGGATATTTTTGTTTTTATTTTCATTCGTTCATGAGCAGGAAGCCTTTCACTGAACCTAATATCCCCTCCTTCTTTTATGAAATTTGTATGCCAAACAGAATTATCATTCTCATCTGAATCAGAACGATATTTATAGGGCGATATACCTAGCCCGATGAGCTCAGACGTGATTCTTCCGATTGAGTCACCTTCAGACTCAAGTAATTTGTCGATTTTTATCCGTCGATATTTACAAAGCTCAGTAATTCCATCTTGACTTTTTTGAAGGTCATGCAGTCTGATATACTCATCGTAATCTCCAGATTGTTTGGCTTTGGCTTTCCAGTCTTCAATATCCTCGTCTGAAATATACCTCCTTTCAGCCTCGTTAATCATTGCTCTGGAAGCGGCAACCAAAATTTCCCTGCGTAAATCGCGTAAGTGCAACCGTTCGATTTCCAGCGCCATTGATGCCGCATCCTGTCGACTGTCGGAGAAAACGATACTCTTTGCTTCCGCGCCGATTGCATGGAGTAATTCAAATAGCTCAGTTGCTACCAGTTGGGATGATTTCGTCACACCAGTGCGAAATGCGCGAATGGGCGATCTGGAACGATTGCTGGCAGGTCGACTGGAATAGTCAATCCCACAGTTAGGGCAGCAGAAAGGCTGAGCAGAAGGATTCTTCGCTGGCTCGCCTTTTTTAGGTTTAACAGGATTTTGGAAATAGAGATACCCGCGAACCGCGTCAGTATTCGTCGATGTTTCCTGCCCAATGGTCACAATGCCTGTAACAGGATTAAGCGCCGCTTTTTCCCAGACATCCCACCCTTTTTCGCAGCCTATAGGAGGCCGCCCGGCTATATCGACAGGCCAAAAAACCGCAAACTCCTCCAGCGTCATATCATCGTAATATTCAGCACCGGGACGTTCGGGAAGATTTTCCAGATTGGTCGCCGAAGGTAATAATTCGATTGTTTTACCGTGATTCTGCCCCTTCTGACCACCGAGCAGTAAATCACCGCATGCTTCGCAGTATAGCATTTCAAATAAACGACGACCGCGATCTCCACCCGGGGCCGAAGGCGCGTGAGACAGGCCTCGTTCCATACAAAAATCAGCAAATTTTGCCTTTTGTTCTCCCGGTGCTACTGAGGCGAAGAAACCTTCAATATTTCTGACGAATGTATGTACGCGAAAAGCTGGTGTGACGTTCGCGAGTTGCTCACAATCCATCCCGGATTCCGGCAGTGCGCGTACCAGCATTAATCCGCGTAATGCTAATTCCAATTCATCTTGTTTATCCGTCTCTTCCTTCAGAAAAATCTTATCAATGATGAGTCCCGGCGGCATCGCTCGCGGCGACTCGCTGCCTTCTTCAATACAAGCGTTGGTCAGCAGGGCAGCTGCTTTCTCCGCTGCTTGTTTAATGCCTTGCACATCATTTTGTGCTTTCACGCCCAAAGCTTGGAAGACATTTGACAAAGCTTTACTAAGCGCGTCCGTCATGTTCAGATTGCGAACAACATTTCCCTGCCCCTCAAGGGCAACACGCATCAATGCGGCGAAAGGCCGCACGGCGATTTTTCCTTCTGGTTTCGATGGTATATAAGGTTTTCCCTGAATGACGCAGTTACGCCAAAAATCAGGCTCATCGCTACCGGGATCGAAAGAATCGCGGCAAGTACCGAAGGGCGAAAATAGATCGCGTAGGTATTTCCGTGATTGCTCTCCATCCACACCTTCCATCGGCAGTGATGCTGAAGACGCGAGTAAACGCAGTTTGTAACGATGTTTCGGGTCGTCAAGCCCGAGTCTTACAATCAGCGACTTAATCAACATCGCGGTTTCAGTTCCAGCGGAACCACGTAATAAATGCAGCTCGTCAAATACCAAATAGAAGTATGCGTCGTTGTTATTCATCAACCATTCGCGAGTAGCATCAAATATACCGTCTTCAACTTCGCGCGAAAGCATTGCCCCTAGCATTGAGGCGTTAGTGACGAGAACGTCAGGTGGGGCAGCCTGCATATCCCAGCGAGACATCATTTCCCCACCGTCTGTCGAAGGGAATATATATCGGGTCTTTTCCGAAGGGTTTTCTTTTTCGTCGAATGCGCGCGCAGCCTGCTGATCGCTATCAATTCGCTTCAACGCCTTACGTAATTTTTCAAGATTACGAGCACGGCGACTTTTTTCCGATTTGACTCCGGAAAGACGTGGGTGGTTGGCATAGCCAGTAATTGGTGTTGCGCTAGTATATTGCCCAAAGAAAATTCGATTCCTAGCGAAGCGATGCTCCATCACTTTCCGCGCGTTATCTGAATCTAATGTTTTACGTAAACGCGCCATTTGATCTTCAACCAGGGCGTTCATCGGGTACAGCACCAGAGCTCTGACTGCCGCCTGACGTTTTTCTCCTTCGCGACGAGAAACCCAGCTTGTTTTTTCATCGTTCCACCATCGATTTTGCAGATAACCGTCGCAAGGGGCCGCCCAGCTAACAGCTTCATTCGATAGTGCGGCCAGTATAGGCAACATAAAACTTTCCGTTTTTCCTGAACCTGTTCCCGATGTAACAATACCGGGGCAACCAGGAGAAATACCACGCTCCAGCATTTGAGTCTGGTGGCTATATGGCGCATGGACCGAACGACGCGGCCAGACTTCATCACCAGGTTTTGAATCGAACAGGCCGGATAACGCTAATTCGACGAACGCCTTACGGCCTTTGCGAGATAAACTGTTTAGCGGCCCACCTTCCATCTCGGCCAGAGCTTCAAGCGTTTTATCAGAAGACTCATATCGTAAAACAGGCTCAATGTAGGGCTCCGCAGCAAATTCTCCACTGCTATTCAAAAGATTACGTCTTGAAGCCGAAACTGAAGGATCGGCAATACGAAAGCTGGTTTCTATATATGAAATGAAGAAATCCTGAATACGGCGAAAGCCGCCAATAGGGTCTAACATGATTTCCTTCTCCTGTAATTTATTGAGCGTACATTTCGTTATTCTTTAATTTCGGCGTATAAATCTATTAAATTTTCCTGATACATCGATTTGTTTTGAGCATCAAGCAGCCCGACTTCATGCGCTGTTCTCATCGCCCGTAGTGTATATGCCAGATCCAAACGTCCAGCTGACATTTCATCCGCAATAGCGAGTCTGTCCGGGAGAGAGCCTTGCGATGCCGGGCCGGGATCCAGCTCGCTATGATTTTCTGAAGAAAGATGTAAAGGGGATAACGCAATCGCATTCCGAATGACAACATTTTCCATTCGCAGGCGAAGATGTTGTTCCTTCATTTTCTCCGTTTCTTCACAATCTTCGTTTTCAATCGTGCCGCAAATCAGAAAGCGTCGGGGGAAATCACCACCGTACAATTGTTCTTTCAGTGCTGGCAACCAGAAACGCGCAGCGGAACATTCGACACGCTCAATGACGGCGAGGATCGTTCTGGGATAAGAAGACTCACTCAACAATAAACCCTGGTAAAGCGGCGTCGCCAGATGATTTCCTGCACGAACCCAAAGATCCCCACAGGAAATCATCGTCGGATCGGCAACCAATCGGATGGAGCGGCCTGAAGAAATTAGCGATTCGGCAATAGCAAGGAAGTCTTGTGTTTCTGGGCCATATAGCAACGGACACTCACCAGCCAACATCAACGCAAGAAATTGCGTCATGAGTATCTTTCCATCGGGTGTCAGTAACTTGTTCTCTCTAACGCTATGACCGAATTCTTCACAGGATATTACTCTTGCTTGCGCTGGAAGGCGTACTTCGGGGATTGCTGAGTAAGCCATTCGACGAGCCTTCTCGGCAATGGCGATATCCATTTTTTCGAGTTCATTTTTTGCCTGAGCAGTACATTCTTTGACATCGGTTAAAGATGCCAAACATGATTTATGCTCGCTGATCAGGGTAGTGAGTATCTGATGCTGATTTGCGTTCTGAGCACATAACTCAGCGCAAGCGTCTTTCAAACGGCTAATTTCGTTTTCAAGATACTCTTTTTCCTGTTTGAGCGTTCGTTCTAAGTCCGCTTGCTTTTTTGCAAAATCAATCTGCAGTTTTTCTTCTTCGAGCTGTCGTAATTGTGCAATCTCCTCTTCAAGCTCGCATTTCCTTGTCTTCACAAAAACAGACATTTCCGTTTCAATAACTTCACGACGTCGCAGTCGTTCAGTAGAAAACTCTTTATCAAGCGATCTATACTGTTCGGCACGCAACGCGACTCGCTCTTCTTCCGCGATTTTTTGTATCTGATGCTCGAGAAGCTGGGCGATATACTGGTCCTTCAAGACGGCTTCTGTAAACTGACGAGTCAACGAATCCTCTTCTTCCAGTTTCTTAGCCAACTCTCCTGCCCGGAGCGTTTGAGCTGCAGCCAGAAGGTCATTGACTCCAGAAGTTAATTTTCCGTTTTGCTCATTTGTGTGCACCCGAAGCCATGAAGCAATTGCTGCTGTCGAATCAGCGCAGGAAAGTATTTGAATAACGTTTTCGATGTACTGCTTATCCGGCGTCCAGTCATGGATATAAGCAGGTGACGCATCGACATCAGGCATATAAAACAATTTTCCGCTTTCAGATATGCCAGATACGGAAATTACGACACCTCCATGAAAATCATATTCATATACGTTCTGGCTTTTAGACAGGATCAGACAACCTGATTTCGACTCAGCTAGATTTGCCAAAATCAGGCCATCCGCGCCAAAACGAATAGCCCATAATCCCGGCTCGCCATCTGTTGTTATACCATCGAAACTCAGTTGGCGACGCGTTTCCAATAGTGTCTGGCCAGAAGATAAATCATAATAAGGATAAATACGGCGGGCATGTTTCGCCTGTGCTCTGTTGCGAGTGCCAGGCCCAACATGAAAAGCGGCCCAATCTCCCTTACGAAGCGACAAAGCCACAGCCTCGTTAAACTCAACTTCTCCCGTGCGAGGAAACAGTTTCTTAGGGTTATCGATCGAACGCCAACCAACAGGCGTTTCCTGTGCAATAGCTTTAAGGTAAGACTGATAATTTCTGCGATCAAATTGACCAAGATACCAAGGGATTTTGCCCATATTTAATTTTCCTTATTATCCCTACGTCAGCTTTAGCTGACCATTTCGCCATATCAGACGCACTTTTCCCCCGGAATGGCGACTGGCGGAGATTATGCTGCTCAAATCACCCTCGCCGTTTGGAGAAAGGGAATAGAAACATCCCGGTAGCAGTGACTCTAACCAGAGGAAAGAGACATCATCAACAGGATATGCGTAGCCGGAGTCAAACGGACCTCCGTTTCTAAGCGTATAACGCCGTATTCCCGCAGCTAGTGCGTCGGGAAGGCCGCAATCATTGATAAGACATAGCAGATGATTTTTGGTGACGCGTTCAAAAATGGGTTCCCGATTTTTTGCGCCAGCGGCGATAATAGCTGCAGTTCTAGAAAGATAATGTGTTGTTTTTCTTCCGGAAACAACTCGATAGATATCATGATCCCGTCCGCCAGGGTGAATATGAAGTGACAGCGAAGCAGACTCTTTATCCTTGGAACCATGCTGCTGAAATCTTCCTGAACGCCAGTTCCAGATCGCCACTGACTCGTGTAATTCAGCGGAGCGTTCCGTTGTGACCAGTGAAAGAGGTAATGTATCGGGTGATGATGGGATTTCGATAAGCGGCCATCCTAGACGCTGGGATAACGAATCCGGATTAGCGAGTGCGGCCCCAAATACAGGGGGCGACCAGAGGCTTACGCCGCGACGACGGAAACTTTCTCCGCCCAGTCCGGCGACCGCTTTTTTAAAATCATCGATCAGACTGGCACAGACCGCACCTTCCACAACCACAAGAGAATTTTCTCCATTGCGAATATGAAGCAATGAAGGTTTAACCAGCGTCCATGCCCGACCTTTCCACCCAGAACGCAGGCGTGGCTCGATCAGACCTGCATTTTGTAAACAACGAATCAAATGCCATACGTTGATATTACCGTCCACATGTCTGAGAAGCGCAAATAACTCAGCTTCTTCCCAACCGCTGGCTCCGCTGGCGTAAATCACCTCCAAAAGATGATCGCAGCATTCTTCGCTATCTTCCCACTGAAATTTTTCTTCGAAATTAAACGCCGGCAACTTAAGTGAAGACGTCGACCAGTCACAAAACGGCTCAAACCGGTATCTTGCGCTTTCGCCTAAAGTCGGGTGCGGTACGGCACGAGTGAAAAAACGCGCGCGCCGGCGCCACGGCGGCGTTTTCTCACCTGTATCAAGGGTTGGCTCGATGAAAATTTCACCGTTAAGCGGTACAGAAGAAATCAAACGACCATCTATTACAGAAACGTTTGTCCTTGCATCAACATTCCCGGATGCATATATTCTGTAGCTTCGCGTATCTGACTCAACAAAAGGCAAAAATGCAGGTAATCCTAGCCATCCGCCAGGGACGCGTATTCCCCCATATAGCTGAGGGCGGATAACGTCGTCATCCTGAATACTCGAAGAGGAGCTTATTGAGCGGAATATATCCACCGCTGAAAATCTGTTCAGCGCCTGCGCCGTTAAAATCCACTCGTCTTCTGTAATATATCCATTAAGGCGCTTACTTATTTGTACAGAGTGTTTACTGGATAAAGCGATATGAAAACGTTGAGAATCTACGTCGGGGGACGATGTCGCTCTCCAGCGCCCGTGTCCGATTTCATAAAAAAAGAGTAAGCCTACCTGCGTTGCTTTCCCCAGATTTCCGCTGTTTGCGGCGTCGCGAGCGATAAGGGCTTCGGATAACGTAGAATGAAAAACCCTTTCGTCACTCTCGCCTGCGACGCTGAAATAGCACCGCGAACCGTCGAAGTCGAGGTACATATCAATGATAGTTTGGTGAGTCATTACACAGGACGATATCTGCACTGCTCGTTGGCGCAAGCGCCAGAAGGGCATATCGAACAGTGCGCGACGTCCCAATAACCACGCGTCTCTGAATTCAGTGAAAGCCTCCTTCAGCGCATGAGAAACACCCTGTCTTTGAATAAAAATTTGAAAGTACTCGATTAACTGGCGCGGGTTAGCGGCGGCTTGCGGATAGCTCTCAAGACATTCGCTCATCAGCCGCAGATCGGCTTTATTCGGGAATGCTAGTCGCAAGGTGTGACCGATCTGGACCCAGCCATCCCGTGGCGGCAAGATAAGACGCCTGTAGGGTTCGCCTTCCTGAATACGGTGCCTAAGCCATTCGGCCAATGCCTCCCACATCTTGTTAATGCCGGATAAGTTTTGAAAACTATGAGTGACCTGCAGCCAGTTCTGTAATTTCAGGCGAAAATCATTACGTTCGTCCTGCGCGTCGAATTGACTGCTGATAAGCAGCGTCATGATAAGATAAGTAAAATATCCGGGCGATCGACGAGTCGACTTTTCCATCATACCGCTTTCCAGGCGCTGCGGCAGATCCCGTATTTTCGACATACATTTTCGAAACGCTTCTTCAGCTTCATCCGCGCTAACCCCGCTTTCGGCGAATGCCGCCGCGAGCGTCGTCGGCGTAACTTCAAACCAGCGAATATCCTGCGCGTCGCCGTCAGCGCGGAACCGGAGAAAATAATCAATCAGTTTACTTTCCCAACCATCAGGCGTAACGGGCGGCGTCCAATTCATTCGCGAATATCCTCCGTCCGATGGGTACTAGTTCGGACAGCCATAGCCAGTGGCTCCAAAATACGCTCGGCCAGAAAACGGACGGAAGGAACGGCGAGGCCGTCACCGATCACTTTAAACGCCGATTGATAAGCCGCCGGAAGAATAAAATCATCCGGCAAACCCATCAACGCCCCCGCTTCTTTGACCGATAACAAACGCGTTTTCACCTGGTTGCCCTTAACAACAATAATACGCGGACGTGAAGCCCCGCCTTTTGGTGTTCTAAGACAACCAAGAACGGGCGAGAACGTAATTTCGGTCCGTTGCCTGTTGACACCTTTTTCTTTGCGCATGCGTAAATAAAGGCTGCCTACAATTGCCACGCCAGATGCCTGCGCCTTCGCCAGACGCGACAGATTCGCCGGTGCCATCATACCGATCAGCCGTTGTGTTTCATCGAAAGAATGCCAAAGCGCGTTATCATCCTCAAAATCAATTAAGTCATCTAATTCCTTCGTTCTTGCTCCTGGCATATTGCCTGGCGACCACCAGACCCAGTCATTGCGGTCATCCTTTATAAGCGCTTCGCAGGCTCGAATGAGCGAAGGAGAATGCCATTGCGGCAAAGGTTCTTCTGAAACCAAACATTCGGGAATGGAAACATGGCGACTAATCGCCACAAGAAATACGCGGGGCCTGGACTGTGGAAGAAAATGCTTCGCATCAATGATCATTGCGCCATATCGGTAGCCAGTTTTACTTAACTGATGACATATAGCAGCGAAATGGCTACCTTGATTCAGCGTTAGCAACCCAAGAACATTTTCAAGAACAAGAATCGGCGGCTTACGGTTTTCCTCGCTGAGCCTGCTTATTAAATCGAGGAACGGCCATACTGCGCCGGAACGCGTGGTCTCATCCGCGCTGGAATCTCTTTCGCCAATCCCCAGGCCATTGCCGGCCAGCGATAAATCCTGGCAGGGAAATGAGGCCCAGCTTAAATCGGCATGAAGTGGCAGTTCATCGGGGGCTACTTCGCGTACATCACGCATGTCGAAATGTTCGTCGCCCCAGTTGTCGATGTATGTCGATGCTTTTACCGGGTCCATATCGTTGGCAAACAGACATTGCCAATGTTTTCCCAGCCCAGCCCTGGCCATACCGCCCCCCGCAAAAAACTCATAGAAACTGAATCCCGCTTCGTGAAGTTCCGTTAAATGATTGTCTCTCGTGACGGCTTTAGTGCTCATGACCTGACCATAAAATAGTATTCCTTAATCGGGGCATCGATCATTTTCCTGAAAGGGATATTCTTATCTAGATAGTCTATAAAATCATGAAGATAATATCTATATGGATAAATGTGCTGGCTATGTAGCAAAGTATTGAACTGACTGAAAACAAAGACAATTCCCCCCTTCAGTTAGTGAGATTGTTGAAATGATGACGAAAAAATTCAAACAGTTAGACTTGCGCTGTAAAATGTTTGTTATTTAAAAAAAATTCACTATCGGAGAGGATAGCTAAAATGTCGTTTTCCATTCTTTCTTGGTCTGAGCTAGCACCACAATACGATGGGACTATTTTACTGGGCAACGGCGCAAGCATCGCCGTTAGTCCTCGTTTTGCATATGGATCTCTGTTTGAACATGTAACGCAAAGAGAGAGCCTAGAGGCAGATGTACGCAGACTTTTTGACTTTTTTAAAACTAAAGATTTCGAACTTATTCTGCGTATTGTTTGGCAGGCGTCTAACGTCAATAAATCTTTAGAAATTGAGGATGACCGCACCCATGAGGCCTACCTCCGAATCCGTGAATCCCTCATTGAGGCTGTAAGGGATGTGCATCCTGAGCATGATGAAATTAATGAACAACTGCCATATATTTACGAGTTTCTAAAAAAATTCAACACGGTTATTTCGCTTAACTATGACCTGATCGTCTACTGGGCAATGACATATGGCTTGGATATCAAAGATCATCATCGATTTAAGGACTGCTTTCTTGCCAGAGGTCTTTTTGAGCAGGATTGGCAGCGGTTAAGAGGAATGCTTGGAGATGAACAGTCTAATACGCTTGTTTTTTATCCGCATGGCAGTCTCATATTGTGTCGAAATCGCATTGAACAGGAGAGTAAAATTCATATCCAGAAGGCGGGTTTACTTGAGTCGATTCTGAAACGTTGGCAAAGCGAGGAAGTCGTTCCGCTGTTTGTGAGCGAAGGGACGCATGAACAAAAAGTAAACTCGATTCAAAGCAGTTTCTATCTATCAACGGTTTACCGGGAAGTTCTCGCAGAACAACGTGAGAATCTTGTGATTTTAGGCTGGGGAATGGGCGAGCATGATATACATCTGCTAAAACGAATGGCAGGAACGGGTATAAAGCGAGTCGCGGTATCTGTTTTCAGAAGAGACCAAGCATATTGCAATAGAGCTAATCAATTAATCAAAGATAATCTTGGGCAAAAAACTATGATAGAGTTTTTTGACACTGAAAGTCCGGGCTGCTGGAATCAGCTACCAGAAATTTTATGAGGGGCTCTAACGGTTAACAATGTGGGGACATAGTTCAGGCGGCGCGTTATTAGCGCTATGTTCTTTTAACTATTTAATTAGAATAAATTTCTCATTTTATCAATTGGATAGTTCAGTAATTCGTTATGAACGTCCCGACACTGGATGGGTAGTAATTTCACTTTTGCTTACACTGAGCTTTCGTTAAGCCAGTCCCCGTTAAGTTCAGAACCGCAGGCTCAATTGGACTGACCTCACCTTGGTAACAATCAGGGCCATGATGGCATTCCTTCCATATGCTGCTGTGAGTATATAAGCATTATCGAACCAGCATATATTCGGCTCTATACTCACAAGCTTGTTGATGTAGAGTAACTAAGATTGACGTCGGTTGACTGAAAAGCGGGGCGAAGCCTTGCGGACACTGGATTTTAGAAGCAAAAAAGCCGCCCTTAAGCGACTTTAATTTGCATCTTATGGTGCCGAAGGCCGGACTCGAACCGGCACGTATTTCTACGGTTGATTTTGAATCAACTGCGTCTACCGATTTCGCCACTTCGGCACTGAAGGGGATGCGGAAACGTTGTGGATTATACCTGTCGCGCGCCGCCATGCAAGCGACGACGCGCTAAACCTGCGCTAAGTGCCCAAAAAACCAGCGCCCTTCGTCACTCCAGCTCAGACACCGCCAGCCGAATCACCCTCGCCGCCTTCTGCTCCGGCAGCGCCAGCACCTTGGCCCACATCTCCTGCACCATATCGCAGGAGAGCTTCTCTTTGCCCGCCGCCTTCTCCGGTGTCTGCAGCAGCTGGATGTCCTCGCCGTACTTGTCGGCAAGTTGCTTCATAATCGGTCTCACATCCTCGACAGCCGCCTCGCGCTCGGCCGGAGTCACGGTGTGGCTGTTTTTGCCGTAGGCCGCGCGCATCATGTCGGCGTCGGCCTGCATGCGCCGCGCCATCAGGTCTTTATCCAGCATGCGCATCGGGTTGATGCCGCCCTTCACCATCGGGTAGAGGAAGCGGAAGCAGGCGTCGTCGCTCACCTTCTGGATGGCGGCGGTCTGCTCCATGTTGATGGTCATGTAGTTCACCACGTTGGCGTCCGGGGCGTTCTGCAGGCGCGACATCTGCAGATGCAGGATCTGCGGCTGGATGGTGTCGATAATCTGCTGCTCCGGCTCGCCCGCTTTTTGCAAGGCGGCCATCTGGTCGAGGATACGCTGATGCAGCGCGGGCTCCTGCTCCTTAATCACCTGCCAGGCGGGCATCGCGTTGAGGGCGTTGTCCATCTGCCGTTCCGGGGCTCGCTGCCTGTCGAAAAACACCCAGAAAGCCACGGCGGCAGCCGCAATGACGACAATCACAATACGGGTCCACGTTTTATTCATCTCGCATCCTTATCCTTGAGTTATGCCGGTTTACACCGGCACGCCGCTGTGGAAGCGAAACTCGTTGTCCGGTGTCGAGATAAGTGTGGCTTCAATTTCGCCAAAAAGCTTTATCCGCGGTGAGATATCGTCGTCGCTCACCTGCTGGGCCAGCGTCAGGTAGTCCTGATAATGGCGCGCTTCCGAGCGCAGCAGCGAGAGATAGAACTTCTGCAGGTCGTCGTCGAGGAACGGGGCCAGCGCGGCGAAGCGTTCGCAGGAGCGGGCTTCGATGTAGGCGCCGCAGATGAGCTTGTCGATCAGCGTCAGCGGTTCGTGGGTGCGCACTTCCTTCAGCATCCCTTTGGCGTAGCGGCTGGCGGTGATTTTGACGTACGGAATGTCGCGGGCCAGCATCGCCTCGCGCACCTGCCAAAAGTGGTGCAGCTCCTCTTTAATCAGCAGCACCATGCTGTCGATGAGCGCCTGGCCCCACGGGTCGTCGGTTTTGGGCATCACGCTTTTGCCAATCTGCCTGTGCAGGGCGATGAAGTCCGGCTCCGGGCCGTCGCGGAAGGTGAACTGTTCGTAGGGCTTGAGCCAGTCGAGCAGCGCGTCGGCACCGCTTTCGTCGGCGACGTATTTACGCACTAGCAGCAGAGCAGTCTGGGCGGCCTTGAGCTCGCACACCATGTGGTCGGTGAGCAGCAGCGGCAGGTTCGCCGGGTCGCGGGCTTTATCAATCCATGCTTGCGGGGTCGGGCACTGGAGGAAGTTGAGTACGGGGGCGAGTATCTGCGGGTAATCCATGGTTCTGCCTTGAAAAAGCGGTGGCGCGCGCCACCGCCTGAAACGCTTAGTGACGCACGCCGTCGTCGTCTTCGTCGACGAAATCTTCGTCGTCGCCTTCTTCGCCGTCTTCACCGTTCGGATCTTCGAAGTAGGTTCCCCAGCCGTCGTATTCCACTTCAAACTTCTCGGCCAGGTTCATCAGCTGTTCTACCTGCGCGTCGATCAGCTCCGCCTTCAGCGCGCCTTCGCTCAGGATGTCGCAGCAGATGACGGTATCGCCCTCTTCCACTTCCAGCTCTTCCGGCTCGGTTACTTCGTAGCCCAGCTTGAAGGCCTCTACCGCCAGTTTTTCCAGCGCGTCGAAATCATCCGCAGAGAAATGGTGCTCGATGGTGTACAGCGCGTCCGGATCGCTACCGTCTTCCAGCAGCTCTTCAATAATCAGACGCGTTTCTTCGCGTTGCTCTTCCAGGTGTTCCGGGTTTGCCATGGCTCAATCCTCTTTAAAGTGCGGCAGATACTTCTATTTTCACACACGGACGGGTTTGCCTCCACCTTTGTTGGAAAGATTTGTGAAACGGGGTTGCAAATGAATAATTACACATATAAAGTGAATTTTAATTCAATAAGTGGCGTTCGCCATGTGAGGATAAAATGTCTGATCTGTACAAGAAACACTTTCTGAAATTGCTCGACTTTACCCCTGCACAGTTCAATTCTCTGCTGACTCTTGCCGCACAGCTCAAAGCCGATAAGAAAAATGGCAAGGAAGTACAGAAGCTTACCGGTAAAAACATCGCGCTCATCTTCGAAAAAGACTCAACCCGTACACGATGCTCTTTCGAAGTTGCCGCATTTGACCAGGGCGCGCGCGTTACCTATTTAGGGCCGAGCGGCAGCCAGATTGGGCATAAAGAGTCAATTAAGGACACCGCGCGCGTGCTCGGGCGGATGTACGACGGCATTCAGTATCGCGGTCACGGCCAGGAAGTGGTTGAGACGCTGGCGCAGTACGCGGGCGTGCCGGTGTGGAACGGGCTGACCAACGAGTTCCACCCGACACAGCTGCTGGCGGACCTGCTGACCATGCAGGAGCACCTGCCGGGCAAGGCGTTTAACGAGATGACGCTGGTCTACGCGGGCGACGCGCGCAACAACATGGGCAACTCGATGCTGGAAGCGGCGGCGCTGACCGGGCTGGATCTGCGTCTGGTGGCTCCGAAGGCCTGCTGGCCGGAAGAGAGCCTTGTGGCGGAGTGCAGCGCGCTGGCCCAGAAGCACGGCGGCAAAATCACCCTGACGGAAGACGTGGCGGCGGGCGTGAAGGGCGCGGACTTTATCTATACCGACGTGTGGGTGTCGATGGGCGAAGCCAAAGAGAAGTGGGCGGAGCGTATCGCGCTGCTGCGCGGGTATCAGGTGAACGCGCAGATGATGGCGCTCACCGGCAACCCGGACGTGAAGTTCCTGCACTGTCTGCCCGCGTTCCATGACGACCAGACTACCCTCGGCAAGCAGATGGCGAAAGAGTTCGATCTGCACGGCGGGATGGAAGTGACGGACGAGGTGTTTGAGTCGGCGGCGAGCATCGTGTTTGACCAGGCGGAAAACCGGATGCATACGATTAAGGCGGTGATGGTGGCGACGCTTGGGGAGTGATTGGGTCCTCTGCGCGCTGGTGCCCTCACCCCGGCCCTCTCCCACAGGGAGAGGGGGAAAACACTAAAAAACGACAACCTTGTTGTCGTTTTTGCTTTTACCTCCATTTCATTGATTTTTCACCCTGAAAAAGGTACGTTTTCGCCTTAATTCCAGCGTGGACATACCAGCATTATGCCGATTATTCAGTCTGTTGAACGTGCGTTGCAGATCCTCGACCTGTTCAACGAGCAGGCCACCGAGCTTAAGATCACCGACATCAGCAAACTGATGGGGCTGAGCAAGAGTACCCTCCACTCGCTGCTGAAAACCCTGCAGCTTCATGGCTATATCGATCAGAACCCGGAGAACGGCAAGTATCGCCTCGGCATGAAGCTGGTCGAGCGCGGTCATTTTGTCGTGGGCTCCATCGATATTCGGCAGAAGGCGAAAGGCTGGCTGACGGAGCTGTCCCAGCGGACCGGGCAGACCACCCATCTGGGGATCCTGGACGGGCGTGAAGGGGTTTATATCGAGAAGATCGAAGGCAAGCTGGCCGCCATCGCCTATTCGCGCATTGGCCGCCGCCTGCCGGTTCACGCCACCGCCATCGGCAAGGTGTTAATTGCCTGGCTGGGCGAGGCCGAGCTGAACGCCCTGCTGGAGGGCTATCAGTACACTACCTTTACGCCCGCCACCCTCGCCTCTCGCGAAGCCTTACTGAGCGCCCTGGCGCAGACCCGCGAGCAGGGTTTTGCCCTGGACCGCGAAGAGAACGAGCAGGGCGTGCGCTGCGTGGCGGTGCCGGTGTGGAACCACGAGTCCCGCGTGATTGCCGCCCTGAGCCTGTCGACGCTGACCTCCCGCGTGGACGATGCAGAGCTGGCTAATTTCCGCGAGCAGCTTCAGCAGGCCGGGCTCCAGCTCTCACGCGCGCTGGGCTACCCGGCCTGAGCCGTCAGGCCGGCTCGTAGGTGAAGTAGTCGAAGTCCGCGTGACAGCCGTCGCCGCTGATGTCCTCGCAG
The DNA here is from genome assembly GCF_014930695.1 of Enterobacter cloacae complex sp. P40C2. Lineage (NCBI taxonomy): Bacteria > Pseudomonadati > Pseudomonadota > Gammaproteobacteria > Enterobacterales > Enterobacteriaceae > Enterobacter > Enterobacter cloacae complex sp. P40C2. The sequence goes on from NZ_JADBRP010000002.1 coordinate 347,713, forward strand.
TGCAGCCCCACAAACGCGCCGGTGAAGAAGCCGCGCCCACCGATGTAGTCGTCCGACAGCTTCCACGCCTCATACGTTACCGGCACGGCGTGCCACGTCTCGCCGTCGAACGAGTAGCTGTAGCGGTAGGCCAGCGTATCCACATCCACCCGCAGCCAGACGCTCTCCGCACTCTCCGGCACCGGAATGGGCTGCTCGTGCAGCGGCCACGACGGCACGTTGTGGTCGAGCTGAATCACCTTAATCGTTCTCCCCTGCCCCTCCTCGTAGTCCACAAAGCAGTAGCTCCAGTTTTTGCTGTTGTAGTAGCAGGTCAGCCCCGCGCTTTGCTGGAAGTGGACCGGCGAGAACTGCATCCGCGTTTCTGAGCGGAAGGCGAAGTGCTGCCAGCGGCGCGCCACGGTCGACTGGGTAAAGGTCGAGTTGAGCGAGTCGTTGCCGTAGAGCCGTAAGTAGCCCGGCCGCGCGGTGAGCGAGCCGAGGGTGTCGTCGAACGGAATGCGCAGGGTCTGCAGCTCCGGGTCAAGCGAACTGGCGTCGAAATCGTCCCGCCAGATGCCCGGAACGGCAGCAGGCTGCTCCGCCACCTGCGGGCCTTTTACGGCCAGCTGCGCGTGCTTGCCGCCTTCCACGTACGGCCAGCCGTCGCGCCACTCAATGCGGGCGATGCCGGTCTCGCGCCCCAGCGGGCAGTAGCCGCGTCCGCCGGAGGCCAGCAGCGGCACGCCGGGCAGGCGCAGCGGGCGGCTGGTGAGGTAGGCCATGTACCATTCCCCGGTGTGGGTCTGCAGCAGCGAGCCGTGGCCGCTCTTCTGCAGCGGGTTCTCCGGCAGGTGCCAGCTGGTCATCATCGTCACCTCCGGGTGCAGCTCGTACGGCCCGTCGATGGTTTTTGAACGCAGCACCACGACGGCGTGCTCGTAGCTGGTGCCGCCCTCGGCGACCATCAGGTAGTACCATCCCGCGTGGCGGTACAGGTGCGCGCCTTCGGTGTAGCAGAGCGGCGTGCCGGTAAACAAGGTTTTGCGCTCGGGCGAGAGGGTGCCGGTCTGCGGGTCAAACTCCTGCAACACGATGGTGTTGTGCGGGTTGCTGTGGTGGCGCGGCCCCCACGGGCGGTAGAGGTAGTACTTACGGCCATCGTCGTCGTGGAACAGAGACGGGTCAAACCCGCCGTTGCCCATCGGGATTGGCTCGCTCCACGGCCCCTCAATGGAGGGCGCGGTAACGAGAAAGTTGCGGCCGTTTTTCCACGGCGAGTCGACAATCTTCACGTCGGTGTAGAGCAGCCAGAATCTGCCGTCGGCGTAGCTCAGGCACGGCGCCCAGATGCCGCCGGAGTCCGGGTTGCCCTTCATGTCCAGCATCGACACGCGGTCCAGCGGGGTGCTGACCAGCGACCAGTTTTTCAGGTCGCGGGAGTGATAGATGCGCACGCCGGGGAACCACTCGAAGGTCGAGGTGGCGATGTAGTAGTCCTCGCCCTGGCGGCAGAGGGACGGGTCCGGGTTGAAGCCGGTGAGTATCGGGTTAGTGATTTCCATATTGCCTCCGGTTAATGGGATGCGGCTGTCGCAGCGTCGGGAACGGCCTCGCCCTGCGCCGCGCGGTGCCTGATCAGCTGCTGGCTGATGGCCTCCACGCGGGCATCGGTGAGCTTATAGAACGACAGCATGATGAACATGCCCGCGTAGAGCACCACCGGCACCACGCAGAACAGAATTTTGATGGTGGTGAGCACCTCGACCGGCTGCACGCTGCTGCTGGCGGAGTAGTTGACGTACGCGAGGATCCAGCCCACCACCGCCCCGCCAATCGCCAGGCCAATCTTCAGGCTGAACAGGTAGGTGGAGAACACCAGCCCGTCGAGGCGGCGCCCACTGCGGCTCTCCTCGTAGTCCACCACGTCAGAGGCCATCAGCCACTGCAGCGGCGTGGTGGTGTTAAAGACAAACAGGAACAGGATGTTGAGGGCGAAAATCAGCGCGATGTGCTCCGCCGGGGTGACGAAAATAAGCAGGCTGATCAGCGAGTAGGCGACGATGATCCACTTGAAGGCGGTAACGCGGTCGAAGCGCCCCAGCAGACGGGAGGAGCAGAGCGAGCCGAACATGGTGGCGAGGCTACCGTAGAGTAAGAACTGGGTCGCCATCTCCGGGTGATCCATCACGTATTTCACGAAGTAGAGCGTGGCCCCGCCGCGCACCACGTTGGAGCAGGTCGCCATCATCTTGAACGCGCACATGATCCGCCACTGGCCGTTGCCCAGCAGCAGCTTAAGGTCTTTCGCCACCGACGAGCCCGGCTGCACCTCAAAGGTGTAGCGTTCTTTGGTGGTAAAGAAGCAGACGTAGAGCAGCACCACGCCGCTCAGCCCCAGCACGCACATGGCGCCGAAATAGCCCACCTGCTCGTTCCCTTTGCCGATGATGCTCACCAGCGGCAGCGCGATGCCGCTGATGGCGAGCGAGCCCGCCGCCGCCAGGAAGAAGCGCCAGGACTGCAGGGCGTGACGCTCTTTCGGGTCGGCGGTAATGACGCCCGGCATGGCGCAGTACGGGACGTTAACGAAGGTGTAGACCAGGGTCAGGAGAATGTAGGTCACGCAGGCGTAGATGATTTTGCCCTGCGCGGAGAAGTCCGGCGTGTAGAAGGTCAGCACGCAGACGATGCCGAACGGGATGGCGCCCCACAGCAGGAACGGGCGGAACTGGCCGTGCCGCGTGCGGGTGCGGTCCACCAGCAGCCCCATCAGCGGGTCGGTCACGGCGTCAAGCACGCGGGAGACCAAAAACAGCGTGCCCATAATGCCCGCCGACAGGCCAAACACGTCGGTATAAAAGTAGGCCAGCAGGAACATCGTGGCCTGCCAGACGAAGCCGCAGGCGGTGTCACCCAGCCCGTAGCCAATTTTGTCCTTCATGGTTAATTGCGTCATCAGAATTACACCCTTATGTAGTGTGCTGAATTACAACATCGTGTAGGAGGAGTGTAATGAGCTGTTCAATTAACCAGCAATGGTCATATCTTATTTATGAATTACGTTATTTTGCTTTTGTGACGCCAACGATATATCGCAAATTATTGTTTATATTGGAAAATAACAGAAACAAAAAAGCCGCCCGCGGAATATTTTCCGCAGACGGGTTTATCTCAAAAAATAATTAAATGCCGAGCGCTTTTTTACCGGCGTTAATTACCTCAATGATTTTGTCGGTGTCATAAATACAGCCTTTCCAGGTGCCGCCGCTCACCGACTGCAGCGCCGCCCACAGGCGGGTATCGTCCGGCAAAAAATCGTGAGCGTGCAGGTCCGGGTGCGTCTGCCGCACTGCCAGCTCGCGCGCGCCCTCTTCCGGCGTCAGCGGGTTTTCCGCGGTACCGATAAAGTTGACGCAGCCCGTTAACGTCAGGCGATCCACGGCAATCTCAATGATGTCGTTATCGCGCAGCTTGCCAATCGGCCCGCCCGCCAGCGCCTCCGGGGAGACGTGGCCGAAGCAGGCGCCCGTCGACACGCCCGAGAAGCGCGCATCGGTGATTAACGACACCGTCTTGCCCCACGAGATATGCTTCAGCGCCGAGGTGAGCTGGTAGGTCTCTTCCATGCCGGTGCCGGACGGCCCGCCGCCGATCACCACCATGATATCGCCCTGCTTAATCTCTTCCCGCTTGATGGCCTTGATCGCCTGCGCTTCCGAGACAAACACCCGCACCCGGCCGGTGTGGCGGTAAACGCCATCTTCGCCCACCACCGACGGGTCGATCGCCGTGGCCTTGATCACCGATCCTTCCGGCGCGATGTTGCCCGTCGGGAAGCAGACCGTCGAGGTCAGCCCTCTCGCTTTTGCCTTCTCGGGCGGGAGGATCACGTCGTCCGGATCCACGCCGTCCTGCTCGTGCAGGCACTGGCGGAAGCGCGCCCGGCGCTCGGATGCCTGCCACCAGTCGAGGTTCTCGCCGACCGTCTGGCCGGTGACGGTCATTGCATCAAGATGCAGCAGGCCGAGATCGCGCAGGTGGAGCATCACCTCCGGCACGCCGCCCGCGAGGAACGCGCGCACGGTCGGATGATAGTCCGGGCCGTTGGGCAGCACGCTCACCAGGCGCGGCACCCTGCGGTTGACGCGCGTCCAGTGCTCAACGTCCGGAATAGTGCAGCCCGCCGCGTGGGCGATGGCCGGGATGTGCAGCAGTAGATTGGTGGAGCCGCCGAACGCCGCGTGGATCGCCATCGCGTTTTCGATGGCTTTGTCGGTGAGGATATCGCGCGTGGCGATGCCGCGGTTATCCAGCTCGCTCACCGCCCGCGCCGACTGGCGGGCGATCTCCAGCCACACCGCCTGCCCGGACGGCGCCAGCGCGGAGTGCGGCAGCGCCAGGCCCAGCGCCTCCGCCACCACCTGCGAGGTGCCCGCCGTGCCGAGGAACTGACATCCGCCGCCCGGCGACGCGCAGGCGCGACAGCCCAGCTCGGCGGCCTCCTGCAGGGAGAGTTCGTGGTTGGCGAAGCGCGCGCCGATGGTCTGCACCTTGCCCGCGTCTTCCCCCACGGTCGGCGGCAGCGTCGCCCCGCCCGGCACCAGAATGGTCGGCAGATCGTGCATCGCGGCCAGGGCAATCATGGTGGCGGGCAGTCCTTTATCGCAGGTCGCCACGCCGATCACCGCCCGGCGCGTCGGCAGGGAGCGGATCAGGCGGCGAAACACGATCGCCGCGTCGTTGCGGTACGGCAGGGAATCAAACATGCCGTGCGTGCCCTGCGAGCGACCGTCGCACGGATCGCTGACAAAAGCCGCAAACGGGATCCCGCCGTTGCGCGTGATCTCCTTCGCCGCCGCCTGCATCTGCATGCCGATCTCCCAGTGCCCGGTGTGGTAGCCCAGCGCAACCGGGCGTCCGTCTCCGGCGCGGATGCCGCCCTGGGTGCCGATAATCAGCACCTCTTTGCCGGTCAGCTTGTTGGCGTCCCAGCCCATCCCGGCGTTCTGGGTCATGCCGAACAGGTTGCCGCTGGGGGATTCCATCAGCATCTGCGGGGTCAGCGGCAGCGCGCCCTGCGGCCCCGCCGCGTGGGTGATCACCGCATAAAACGCATCGTCCTGCGGGGTGTAAATGTTCTCGATGGTCATGGTTATCGTCCGGCTCAGCAGAGCTTGAGCTGTTGCAGCAGGGTTTTCAGCTGCGCCTTACGCGGCTCGTCCAGCGCGGAGGCGGGCGGCAGCACGTGGGTAGAAACCGGGCGGCCGCAAAGCACTATCGCCTCTTTAATGACGTTCACAAACGGCGTATCCAGCTGATACATCTGCGGTATTTGCAGTAAGGTCTGATGATACTCAGCCGCTTTCGCCACGTCTTTATCCCGCCAGGCTTTCAGAAGATTCACCGACACCTGCGGGGCAAAGTTGCCGCTGGCCGAAATCGCCCCGTCGCCGCCGAGCAGCAGGGTATTAAACAGATGATCGTCGTAGCCGCACAGCACGGTGAAGTGCGGATGGGCGGCTTTGACGGTGTGGATCATGCTGCGCAGGTGGGCGACGGAGTCGATGGTGTCTTTGATGCCGATAATGTTGCTGCGCGAGTCGGCGAGGGCTTTCACCAGCGCCGGGGTCAGATCCTGCCCGGTCAGCGCCGGGAAGTTATAGAGCATCACCGGCAGCGTGACGCTGTCGGCCACCTGCTCGAAGTAGCGGATCAGGTTCGCTTCAGACACCTTCCAGTAGTAGGGGTTGATCACCACGATACCGTCCGCCCCCGCCTGCTGGGCGTGCTGGCTCAGCGCAATGGTTTCCCGGGCGTTGGTGCCGCCGGTGCCGATCAGCACCGGCACCCGACGATCGACGTGTTCAATAGCAAAGCGGGCAATGGTTTTGCGCTCTTCGGCGCTGAGCTGGGAGAACTCGCCGCCGCTGCCCAGGAAGAACAGGCCGTCCACGCCTGCGGCGATCAGATCGTCGATCAGCGCGGCGGTGCCCTGCTTATCGAGCTGGCCGTCGGCGGTAAAGATGGTGGAGACAGGGGGAATGATTCCCGTGAACAACGCGGACTGCGGCATGAGATCTCCTTGCTGAATCATTTTGTTCTACATTATAGAACAGCGTTCATTAATTTAACGATCATACTATGACGCAGAAAAAGCGCAGGTAAATGAGAGATGAGGAGGGAGTGCGGGAAGTTTAAGCTGGATCACATATTAGAGGGTGCGGTCTGTTGCCCTCACCCCGGCCCTCTCCCACGGGGAGAGGGTGTAAAAGTCCCCTCTCCCCTTTGGGGAGAGGGTTAGGGTGAGGGGTAAGGGTTACTCCACCAGCATCTTAACAACCACTTTCCTGACCTTAGCAGGCGCCCCCACCGCGCACAGCGGCTTATGCACCTCGCCCGGCCAGAACACCACGAAATCCCCTTCGCTCAGCACCACGGTTTTCTCCTGCTCGCCTTCCGGCAGGAACGCGATGTCTTTGTCCGCCAGCCAGTCGGTGTCCGGGGTGCCGTGCGGCAACGTACTGAACGTCATCCCTTCCTGACCTTTGAGCACAATCTGAATGTCCAGATAGCGCGCGTGGTACTCCGCGCGGCGCTCGGCAAACGGCTGGGTCATGTCTTCCGATACCAGATAAAACAGGCTGTTGCCGCTGATGTCGTGCTTGCCGATCGGCGTGGCGTCGGTGACGTGTGCCTTAACGTGCTCAATGGCCTGACGCAGCTCGACCGGCAGCCAGGACTGAAGATGATGAATGTTGCCAATAATCATGGTTGAATCCTCAAAGTAAAACATCGTTTCATTTTCATCTTTTATACGAGGATTGTCTCGTTCACACCAGCCCTTTTTAGGCAAGTTTTGCGCGAGCGCATGTTTATCGGTAAATGTGTTAATCCTATGTTAATTACACACCGGCATTTATGCAGCGGTTATGCATAACCTCATTCGGTGCGTTTTACGTGCCCGGCATAATCAGCTGAAATACAACGTTAATTCACAAAACCTGCTGCCGCATCACACTTTATCACTTCGATTATTTTCTTTATAACTCCATATTTATTTATTGATTTTTCTTAAGTCAAAAATAGTTAACCGGCATTTCTGCATAACCATTCTTTATCCATGATTTTATCGTTTAAAATCAAATGCATGACTAAGCATTTCAAAGTATTTAATTCTACAAAATAATAACAACCTAAAATAATGCCAGCGGATCCTGCTTAGCTATTCATCTTTCCATAATATGAAATTAATCATTATCTGATGCGAATCATGCAAATGAAAACAAACCTCTTAATATCCGTTTTCGCGTGAGCGGCATCACAATACGGATTATTTAACCGCCTACTATGAATCACGAAATCAATTGAGCTTAGCCGCCATGGAATTAAATACATCACATGGCGCATGCCCTTTTTATTCTGAAAAAAAGAAAAAGGAATAATTATGGAAAAGCATTACGTCGGTTCTGAAATTGGTCAATTGCGTAGCGTTATGCTGCACCGCCCTAATTTAAGCCTGAAGCGCTTAACGCCATCAAACTGTCAGGAGCTTTTATTTGACGACGTGCTCTCGGTTGAGCGGGCGGGTGAGGAACATGACATTTTCGCAAACACGCTGCGCGAGCAGGGTGTGGAAGTCCTGCTGTTGACCGACATTCTGACACAAACCATTGATATTGCAGAGGCTAAGGCCTGGCTGCTGGAGACGCAAATCTCCGACTACCGCCTCGGGCCAACCTTTGCCGGCGACGTCCGCGGCTGGCTGGCGGATATGCCGCACCGGGAACTGGCGCGCAGATTAAGCGGCGGATTAACCTACGGCGAAATTCCGGCAGCCATTAAAAATATGGTGGTGGATACCCACTCGGCGAATGATTTTATTATGAAGCCGCTGCCGAACCATTTATTTACCCGCGATACCTCGTGCTGGATTTATAACGGCGTCTCCATTAACCCGATGGCCAAACCGGCCCGCCAGCGTGAAACGAATAACCTGCGGGCAATATATCGCTGGCACCCGGCGTTTGCCGACGGCGATTTTATTAAGTACTTCGGCGACGAGAATATTAATTATGACCACGCCACCTTAGAGGGCGGCGACGTATTAGTGATTGGCCGCGGCGCGGTATTAATTGGCATGTCTGAACGCACCACCCCGCAGGGCGTGGAGTTTCTCGCCAACAGCCTGTTCAAACACCGCCAGGCCGAGCGCGTGATTGCCGTTGAGCTACCGAAGCACCGCTCCTGCATGCACCTCGACACCGTGATGACCCACATCGACGTGGATACCTTCTCCGTCTACCCGGAAGTGGTGCGCAAGGACGCCCAGTGCTGGACGCTCACCCCGGACGGACGCGGCGGCCTGCTCCGCACCCAGGAAACCGACCTGCTGCACGCCATCGAGAAGGCGCTCGGCATTAATCAGGTGCGCCTGATCACCACCGGCGGCGACGCCTTTGAGGCCGAGCGCGAGCAGTGGAACGACGCCAACAACGTGCTCACCATTCGCCCGGGCGTGGTGATCGGCTACGAGCGCAACGTCTGGACCAACGAGAAGTACGACAAGGCGGGTATCACCGTGCTGCCCATCCCGGGCGACGAGCTGGGACGCGGTCGCGGCGGCGCGCGCTGCATGAGCTGCCCGCTGGAACGCGACGGAATTTAAGGAGCCATCATGGAACGAAAACCCACTCTGGTTGTGGCCCTGGGCGGCAACGCGCTGCTCAGGCGCGGCGAACCGCTGGAAGCCGACATCCAGCGCCAGAACATCGAGCTGGCCGCCCGCACCATCGCCGGGCTGACTGAACAGTGGCGCGTGGTACTGGTGCACGGCAACGGGCCGCAGGTCGGGCTGCTGGCGCTGCAGAACAGCGCCTACGACAAGGTCGCCCCCTACCCGCTGGACGTTCTCGGCGCGGAAAGCCAGGGAATGATCGGCTACATGCTCCAGCAGGCGCTGAAAAACAACCTGCCGCAGCGCGAGGTGAGCGTCCTGCTCACGCAGGTGGAGGTGGACGCCGCCGACCCGGCCTTCAGCAACCCGACCAAGTACATCGGCCCGGTGTACAGCGAAGCGCAGGCGAAAGCGCTGGCCGCGGAGAAAGGCTGGGTGTTTAAGGCCGACGGCGGCTTCTTCCGCCGCGTGGTGCCCTCTCCGCAGCCGAAGCGCATCGTTGAGCGCGACGCCATCGCGGCGCTTATTCAGCGCGACCACCTGGTGATCTGCAACGGCGGCGGCGGCGTGCCGGTGGTGGAAAACGCCAACGGCTACCGCGGCATTGAGGCGGTAATCGACAAAGACCTCTCCGCCGCCCTGCTGGCGCGCCAGATTGAGGCGGATGCCCTGCTGATTTTGACCGATGCCGACGCGGTGTATATCGACTGGGGCAAACCGACCCAGCGCCCGCTGGCGCAGGTCACGCCGGAGCTGCTCAGGGGCATGCACTTCGACGCCGGCTCGATGGGGCCGAAGGTCGCCGCCTGCCGCGAGTTTGTTGAGGCCTGCAATGGGATAGCCGGGATCGGCGCGCTGGCCGACGGCGCGGAGATCCTCGCGGGCGAGAAAGGCACGTTGATTCGTAACTGAATTACTTCGCACCTCGCCCCTCACCCCTGCCCTCTCCCCAAAGGGGAGAGGGAGCAAACCATCCCCTCGCCCCTTTGGGGAGAGGGTTAGGGTGAGCGGTAAGGAAAGGTCTTAGACATTAATTTTAAAAAGGATTCCCCCATGACCATTAACCTGAAAAACCGCAACTTCCTCAAGCTGCTGGACTACACCCCGGCAGAGATCCAGTACCTGATCGACCTCGCCATCGAGCTGAAGGCGGCCAAAAAAGCCGGGCGCGAGAAGCAAACCCTGGTCGGGAAAAACATCGCCCTGATCTTTGAAAAAACCTCCACCCGCACCCGCTGCGCCTTTGAAGTGGGCGCGTTTGATCAGGGCGCGCAGGTCACCTACCTCGGCCCAAGCGGATCGCAGATTGGCCATAAAGAGTCGATGAAAGACACCGCCCGCGTGCTGGGCAGGATGTACGACGGCATCGAATACCGCGGCTACGGCCAGGCCATCGTCGAAGAGCTGGGCGAGTACGCGGGCGTGCCGGTGTGGAACGGCCTGACCGACGAGTTCCACCCCACCCAAATACTCGCCGACCTGATGACCATGCTGGAGCATGCGCCGGGCAAAGCCCTGCCGGAGCTGAGCTTTGCCTATCTCGGCGACGCGCGGAACAACATGGGCAACTCGCTGATGGTCGGCGCGGCCAAGATGGGCATGGATATCCGCCTGGTGGCGCCGAAATCCTTCTGGCCGGAAGCGGGTCTGGTCGAGCAGTGCCGCGCCATCGCCAAAGAAACCGGCGCGCGCATCACCCTTACCGACGACGTGGAGGAAGGCGTGAAGGGGGCCGATTTCCTCTACACCGACGTGTGGGTCTCCATGGGCGAGCCGAAGGAGGCCTGGGCCGAGCGCGTCAGCCTGATGAAGCCGTATCAAATCAACGCGGGCGTGATGAAGGCCACCGGCAACCCGAACGTCAAGTTTATGCACTGCCTGCCGGCGTTTCACAACGAGCACACCAAAGTGGGCCGCGAGATCGAGATGGCCTACGGCCTGAAGGGGCTGGAGGTGACGGAAGAGGTGTTCGAATCACCGAACTCCATCGTCTTCGACGAAGCGGAGAACCGCATGCACACCATTAAGGCGGTCATGGTGGCGACACTCGGCGACTAATCACCGCCCGGCGCGCCGTTGGGTGCGCCGGGTTTCAGGAGAACATCATGGGCAAGTTCAAGTTTCCCTCCGCTTATACCATCCTCTTTGTGCTGATTGCCGTGGTTGCCGCGCTGACGTGGATTGTTCCGGCGGGGCAGTACCATATGGCAATGAACGAGGCGCTCGGCAAGGACGTGCCGGTTGCCGGCACCTACGCGCACGTGGCGGCGCACCCGCAGGGTCTGGTTTCGGTGCTGATGGCCCCGATTGCCGGGCTATACGATCCGGAGTCCGGCCAGGCCGGGGCCATCGACGTGGCGCTGTTTATCCTGATCATCGGGGGATTTCTCGGGATCGTCACCAGAACCGGGGCGATTGACGCCGGGATCGAGCGCGTCACCACCCGGCTGCGCGGCCGCGAGGAGTGGATGATCCCGATCCTGATGGCGCTGTTTGCCGCAGGCGGCACGATCTACGGCATGGCCGAGGAGTCGCTGCCGTTCTACACCCTGCTGGTGCCGGTAATGCTGGCCGCCCGTTTCGATCCGGTTGTCGCGGCCTCCACCGTGCTGCTCGGCGCGGGGATCGGCACGCTCGGCTCCACCATCAACCCGTTCGCCACGGTGATCGCCGCCAACGCCGCCGGGATCCCCTTCACCAACGGGATCGCCCTGCGCGTGGCGCTGCTGGTCATCGGCTGGGTCATCTGCGTGGCGTGGGTAATGCGTTACGCCCGCAAGGTGCGCCAGGATCCGTCGCTGTCGATCGTGGCGGATAAGCAGGAGGAGAACCGCGCCCACTTCCTCGGCAACAGGGGCGAGCAGACGCTGGAATTTACCCCGGTGCGCAAAATCATCCTCGTGATTTTCGCTCTCGCCTTCGCGGTGATGATTTACGGCGTGGCGGTGCTGGGCTGGTGGATGGCGGAGATCTCCGCGGTGTTTCTCGCCAGCGCCATCATCGTGGGGCTTATCGCCCGCATGAGCGAAGAGGAGCTGACCTCAACCTTTATCAACGGCGCGCGAGATTTGCTGGGCGTCGCGCTGATTATCGGCATCGCGCGCGGTATCGTAGTGATCATGGATAAGGGCATGATTACCCACACCATTTTGCACAGCGCCGAGGGGCTGGTGACCGGGTTGTCGACGGTGGCGTTCATCAACGTGATGTACTGGCTGGAGGTGGTGCTGTCGTTTCTTGTGCCTTCTTCGTCCGGCCTGGCCGTTCTGACGATGCCGATCATGGCGCCCCTTGCCGATTTCGCTAACGTCAACCGCGACCTGGTGGTTACGGCTTACCAGTCGGCGTCCGGCATCGTTAACCTTGTCACTCCTACCTCTGCCGTTGTGATGGGCGGGCTGGCTATCGCCCGCGTGCCCTACGTGCGTTATCTGAAGTGGGTCGCGCCGCTGCTGGGGATATTAACGGTGGTGATTATGGTGGCGTTGAGCCTGGGTGCCTTGTTGTGATTTGCCGGATGGCGCTGCGCGTATCCGGCCTGCGGATCGGTGCGGTGCCACCGGTTATTTCGGGAACTGATATGAGAACTATGATGGATTACGAAGAGTACTCTCCCAAAGAGCAACTACAGCTAACGGTCTGCCAGCGTCTGATCGCGGAAAAGAGCTATCTCTCTCAGGAGGAGATCCGCCGCGACCTGCAGGAGCATGGTTTTGAGACCATCAGCCAGTCCACCGTTTCACGTCTGCTCAAGCTGCTTGGCGTCATAAAAATTCGCAATGCTAAAGGGCTAAAGATTTATTCGCTGAATCCACAGCTGCGCCCTGCCCCCGACGCGGCGCGCACCGTCTCGGAAATGGTGGTAAGCGTGGAGCACAATAGCGAATTTATCCTTATCCATACCGTGGCCGGATATGGCCGCGCGGTGGCGCGTATTCTGGATTATCACCAGTTACCGGAAATATTAGGCGTGGTGGCCGGAAGCAGTATTGTCTGGGTCGCCCCCCGGGTAGTGAAGCGCACCGCGCTGGTGCATAAGCAAATTAATTATTTACTCAGAACGCATTAATATTCACAAAGAACCGTTTGCTTTGAGTAAAGCGTGCATTAAATCGCTTGATCCGAAAAGCGAGCTGCGTATAATGCCCGACAATTTGCCGGGAGGAAGCATGGTCAAGCGTGTACGACATAACGTCTTACCGCGTCTGAAATCAGACGCTGGCCTGCCGTTTTTCTTCCCGTTGCGTAATCTATTCCCAGAGCCCCTCATTTGAGGGGCTTTTTTTTGCCCGGCGTCAGGAGATAAACATGAATCCGCTTTATCAAAAACACATCATTTCCATAAACGACCTCAGCCGCGAAGAGCTGGAACTGGTTCTGGAAACCGCGGCAAAACTGAAGGCCAATCCGCAACCGGAGCTGCTGAAGCACAAGGTGATTGCGAGCTGCTTCTTCGAAGCCTCGACCCGCACCCGCCTCTCCTTTGAAACCTCCATGCACCGCCTGGGCGCGAGCGTGGTGGGCTTCTCGGACAGCAGCAACACGTCGCTGGGCAAAAAAGGCGAGACCCTGGCGGATACCATTTCAGTGATCGGCACCTACGTTGACGCGATTGTGATGCGCCACCCGCAGGAGGGCGCGGCGCGCCTGGCAACCGAATTTTCCGGCGGCATTCCGGTGCTGAACGCCGGTGACGGTGCCAACCAGCACCCGACCCAGACCCTGCTGGATCTGTTCACCATACAGGAGACCCAGGGCACGCTGGAGAACCTGAACATCGCCATGGTCGGCGACCTGAAGTATGGCCGCACCGTCCACTCCCTGACCCAGGCGCTGGCGAAATTTAACGGCAACCGCTTCTTCTTCATCGCCCCGGACGCGCTGGCGATGCCGCAGTACATTCTCGACATGCTGGACGAGAAAGGCATTCAGTGGAGCCTGCACGCCAGCATCGAAGAGGTGGTGGGCAACGTGGATATTCTCTACATGACCCGCGTGCAGAAAGAGCGTCTGGATCCGTCCGAATACGCCAACGTGAAGGCGCAGTTCGTGCTGCGCGCCAGCGACCTCGACGGCGCGCGCGACAACATGAAGGTGCTGCACCCGCTGCCGCGGATCGATGAGATCGCCACCGACGTGGACAAAACGCCGCACGCCTGGTACTTCCAGCAGGCCGGGAACGGCATCTTCGCCCGCCAGGCGTTACTGGCACTGGTTCTGAATCGCGAATTAGCTCTGTAAGGGGAAACGACCATGACACACGATAACAAACTCCAGGTTGAAGCCATCAAGCGCGGCACCGTGATTGACCACATCCCTGCGCAGGTGGGCTTTAAGCTGCTGACGCTGTTCAAGCTGACCGAAACCGACCAGCGCATCACCATCGGCCTGAACCTGCCGTCCGGTGAAATGGGCCGTAAGGATCTGATCAAAATCGAGAATACCTTCCTGACCGACGAGCAGGTTAACCAGCTGTCGCTGTACGCGCCGGACGCGACGGTTAACCGCATCGACGATTACGACGTGGTGGGTAAATCCCGTCCGAGCCTGCCGGAACGCATTGAGAGCGTGCTGGTCTGCCCGAACAGCAACTGCATTAGCCACGCCGAGCCGGTTTCCTCCAGTTTTGCAGTGAAAAAACGCGCCGATGACATTGCGCTCAAATGCAAATACTGCGAAAAAGAGTTTTCTCATTATGTGGTGCTGGCCAACTAATTGAGGTTGGTAATGAAATCCCGGCTGTTATAATGGCCGGGAACATTCTTAACGCTGTAATTCTGGAGAAAAAATGAGCAAAGTACTCGCGACGGAAAATGCACCAGCGGCCATCGGCCCTTACGTTCAGGGCGTTGATCTGGGCAGCATGATCATCACTTCTGGCCAGATCCCGGTGAATCCAAAAACCGGTGAAGTGCCGGCAGACGTGGCGGCGCAGGCGCGTCAGTCGCTGGAAAACGTGCAGGCGATCGTTGAATCCGCCGGCCTGAAGGTGGGCGATATCGTCAAAACCACCGTTTTCGTAAAAGATCTGAACGATTTCGCCACCGTTAACGCTACCTACGAAGCGTTCTTCACCGAACATAACGCCACCTTCCCGGCGCGCTCCTGCGTGGAAGTCGCCCGTCTGCCAAAAGACGTGAAAATTGAAATTGAAGCGATCGCCGTACGTCGTTAATTCATTTCAATAAATAAAGGGTAGCTCAGGCTGCCCTTTATTATTTTGGCTATTTTTACTCTCGACATTCAATGACGCCATACGCGGTCCATTAATAAACTGCAATTGCTTTGTTATCTTCTTTTAAATGGACTAAGAATGAAAATTTCAAAAATTGCGTTGGCGATCGCAACATTAACCGTCGCCTCTTCCGCACTCGCGCATGGATATATTGAATCACCCGCCAGCCGCGCTTATATGTGTAAGCTCGGTCAAAATATTGACTGCGGTTCCGTACAGTACGAACCGCAGAGCGTGGAGAAAAGCTCCGGTTTCCCGACAGGGGCGATGCCGCCTGACGGCCAGCTTGCCAGCGCGGGGATTGCCAATTACTCCCAGCTGGATAAGCAGAGCCTGAACGCATGGACGAAAAACCCTATAACCGCGGGCCCGCATGAGTTTGTCTGGTATCACACCGCGCCGCACAAAACCACCAACTGGCGTTATTACATTACCAAACAAAACTGGGATCCAAATAAGCCCCTGACCCGCGCTCAGTTTGAATTAACGCCGTTCTGTACCATTAATGGAAATGGCCAGGCGCCAGCAATGCGTCAGGCGATGAAATGTAATGTGCCGTCACGTACCGGCTATCAGGTTATTTATGGCGTCTGGGAAATTGCGGATACGTCTAATAGTTTCTACCAGGCCATTGACGTTGATTTCGGTAACGGAGGCAACGTAACGCCGGATGAAAATACAGGTATCGAATCTGAGTGGAGCAAAACGCTCAGCGGCCAGATTGCGGGTAATAACCTGAACGTCGGCGATAAGGTCATTGCCCGCTTCTTCGACGCGCACGGTGAAGTGACTTCCCTGCGCACCGAACTGACGATTGCCACTGCCGCTCAGGGTGATGCCAACCAGTGGTCTTACGATCTGGCGCAGAAAATTAACACCGCTCACGGCGATATCCGCGTCGGGGTGAAGGATGAAGCGGGCGAAATTAGCCCGGTTCACGGCGCGAACAGCGTATTCGTCAAAGATGGCAGCACCCTGCAATCCGTTGCGATTTCATACGAAGAGCAGAAGGCGGACGTCAATGAAACCATCGCCGTTACCGACTTGCACTACAGCAAAATCGAGAACGGCAGCGCGACCGTGACCTTCCACGTGAATACCCACGGCAACGTCGATTTCGAAGCCCACGTCATGAACCATCACGGCGCGGAAAAAGGGTATCTGAAGCAGGAGATGAACAACGCCAATCAGGACGTCACCATGACGCTGACCGGCGTTGAAGCGGGTCACCACATGCTGAAGTACTACGCCACCAATAAAGACGGCACCCTGTTTGCGCAGGACGTACTGAACCTGATGCTGGAAAGCGATGCCGCGGCGGACACCGGCGGCCAGCACGACTTTATCTTCCCGGATAATATCGCGTCCTACAAAGCGGGTACCGTGGTGCTGCAGCCTAAAGACGGTAAGACCTACGAATGTAAGCCATTCCCGTACAGCGGCTACTGCGTGCAGTGGAGCAAGTATGCGACCCAGTTTGAGCCGGGCACAGGTTCACACTGGAAAGAGGCGTGGGTTATTAAGCACTGAGTCGTCTGAGCCCCTCACCCTAACCCTCTCCCCAAAGGGGAGAGGGAACCGATCGAGCCTTCTCTTCATCGGTGAGAGGGGAACGATAGAGCCCCTCGCCCCTTTGGGGAGAGGGGTTGGGGTGAGGGGGTTCTTTACTACTGATTCCGCGTCGCTCTGAGCAGCGTCTCCAGCGGATACACCGCCGCAATCACTACCTCATCCTGAATCTTCGCCGCGTTATCCAGCTCGCTCTGAATCGACGCGATCTCCTTATCGTCCAGCGTCCCCTGACGCGCCACCAGATCGGTGAGCCTCAGGCCAATCGACGCCAGCTTGTCCACCTCCTGAATCACCGGCTTGATCGCCTTCAGCTGATAGCTGTTTTCGCTTAACGCCAGCGCGTCGCTGGTGTTGTTCTGCCAGCGGTTAAACACGTGGCGCAGCGCGTCGGCGCTTTCCGTGTCTTCCGCGTCGCTCACCAGACGGTCCGCCCATTTGCTCATCTGACGCACGGTGGCGCTTTCGGCGTTCAGCGCATCGGCGAGCCTGTTTAGCGGTTCAAACTGATGGTAGTTTCCGGCCTGGAATTTGAGGTGCTGGCGGGTGTAATACTGGGCCGGCTCAAGCGACTGGGCGAGGATTTGCAGCGGCAGCGTATCGGCGTTATTGGCCAGGCGCGTGAACTGCACCTGCTGCTGGGTATGCTGCTGCAGCCCGACCGATACCGTCGACCAGCTGTCCATCGCCTGCAGGCGGGTATACATGTTGTCGACGTCGTTTACGTCCTTCGCCGACCATAGCCGCTCCGCCACCGCAAAGGCGCGCGGCCACAGGCGGATATCCAGCACCGGCGCGACCACGTTTTCTGCCCACAGCGCGGCTTCACCGCCGAGCAGGTTGGCCTCATTCGCCACGTCCGGCACCACCGGCGGGATGCCTTTTGGCACCTCGCTCAGGCGCGTGCCGCTAATCGGGTAGCGGGCATTGCCCACCAGGAAATAGCCGCTCAGCTTATCGTTCTCAACGGAGACGACCGGGCGCGTTTCGCCCATCCAGGTGTCGACGGTAAACGTCACCTGGTTGTCATCACGCCATTCGATATCCTGCACCGCGCGACGCGACTTCCCGGCAAAATCGATAAACCCGCGCCACCCCGACTCCCCTTTCACCAGCGTGAAGCTGCCCTCTACCGGCTTGCCCTTCAGCCGCGGCATGGAGAAGGCCCAGCTCTGAACGCTGTCGGTGTCGGCTATCACATCCACGCCGTTCAGCCCCTGCGGGACAATTTCATTGCGATAGTGATAGGCGGTGGACTGAGGCTGGTCGAGATAGAAGCCCGTTGAGAGAATGCCCCTGTAGCCGTTCTGCGCCACCTGCCCCAGCGCGTCCTGCCCCTGCCAGGACTGGATCAGAATGCTTTTCGGCAGGTCAGGATGGTAGATCTCATCCCAGCCGACCATCTGCCGGTGATGCTTCTCGAGGATCGTCTCCAGCCTGCGGTTAAAGTGAGCCTGCAGCGCGTGGCTGTCCGCCAGCCTGTTATCGCGCATGAACTGCTGAATGGCCGGATTCGCTTTCCACTGGCTGTCGTCGACCTCATCGCCGCCGATGTGCAGATACGGATCCGGGAAGATCGCCGCCAGCTCGCTGACCATCGCGTCGGCAAAGGCGTAGGTTGCCGCTTTGGTGGGATCCAGCACCGGCTTCAGCACGCCCCAGTGGCGCTCCATTTCGTACGGCCCCGGCGCGCTCATCAGCTCCGGGTATGCCACGGCAATCGCCGAGGCGTGGCCCGGCATGTCGATCTCCGGCACCACGCGGATGCCGCGCACGGTAGCGTAACGCACCACCTCGCGCATCTGTTCCGGCGTGTAGAACAGCCCGTCGCTGGCAAGCTGGGTCAGCTTAGGGTAACGCTTCGAACTGAAGCGCCAGCCCTGATCGTCGGTCAGATGCCAGTGCAGAACGTTAAGCTTGGCCGCCGCCATGCCGTCAATCTGGCGTTTGATATCCGGGAGCGGGATGAAGTGGCGCGCCGAATCAAGCAGCAGCCCGCGCCACGGGAAGCGCGGGGAATCTTCAATCGTGACCCACGGCAGCGAGGTGTTTTCCGCCCCGTTCTGAATGAGCTGGAGCAGCGTTTCCATGGCGCGCAGCGCGCCGAAGCGGGTGTTGGCGGAGATAGTTACGCCACTGGCATCCACCGTCAGCCTGTAGCTTTCGTCGCTGTCCGGCAGCGGCTGCGGCTTGACCTTTTTGACGATAGCGATGCGGATGGTTGGCTTTTCCGGCTTGTCGGCCTGCGGCTGCAGGGTCCAGCCGGTTTGCAGGGCGATGCGCTGGCGCAGGCGGTCCACCGCCTCACCCAGATCGTCGCCGCTGACGCTGACGGAAACGTTGTTGCTCAGCACCAGCGCGCCCTGGGTTGTCGGGCGTTCGACCTTCGCAGGCCAGGGCATCAGGGGAAGATCGCCTGCCGGGGCGGCAAACGCGGAGGCGCCGAGCATTAGCCCGGCGGTTAAGAGAGCGTACCGTAACATGAATGTTCCTTATCTGACGGGCCAAATATACCCGTCATACTTCAAGTTGCCTGTGCGTTGGCTGCACTCGTTCACCCCGGTCACTTACTTATGTAAGCTCCCGGGGATTCACTCCCTTGCCGCCTTCATGCAACTCGAATTATTTAGGGTATAAAGGCAAAACATTCTGTTAACATGCGCTCAATTTGTCGTCAAGCGAATGCGCCGACGGAGATCACAGGTTGTTGAATTTGGGAGAAAAGCCAGTCCCCTCACCCCGGCCCTCTCCCCAAAGGGGCGAGGGTGTAATCATCCCCTCTCCCTTCCAGGGAGAGGGTCAGGGTGAGGGTATGTTTTTACTGCCACCCGTACCGGCGCGCATAGAATCCTTTCACCAGCTGCGTCAGCACCATATAGCCCGCGAGGATCGCCACCAGCCACGGGAAGTAGCTCAGCGGCAGCGCCTGGAGCTGCAGATAGCTCGCTAGCGGTGAGAACGGCAGCGCGATCCCAAGCGCCATCACAACCCCGGTCATGATAATCAGCGGCCAGGCGGCACGGCTCTGGATGAACGGAATGCGGCGGGTGCGGATCATATGCACAATCAGCGTCTGCGACAGCAGCCCCACCACGAACCAGCCGGACTGGAACAGGGTCTGGTGTTCCGCAGTGTTGGCGTGGAACACAAACCACATCAGGCAGAAGGTCAGGATGTCGAAGATCGAGCTGATCGGGCCAAAGAACAGCATAAAGCGCACCAGATCGGCGGGGTTCCAGCGCTGCGGCTTCTGGATCTGCTCGTCATCGACGTTATCAAACGGGATCGCCACCTGGGACACGTCGTACATCAGGTTCTGGATCAGCAGGTGCAGCGGCAGCATCGGCAGGAACGGCAGAAACGCGCTCGCCACCAGCACGCTGAAGACGTTACCGAAGTTGGAGCTGGCGGTCATCTTGATGTACTTGAGCATGTTGGCGAAGGTCCGACGCCCTTCGATCACGCCCTCCTCCAGCACCATCAGGCTCTTTTCCAGCAGGATGATGTCTGCCGCTTCACGGGCGATGTCCACCGCCCCGTCCACGGAAATACCGATATCCGCCGCACGCAGGGCGGGCGCGTCGTTGATGCCGTCGCCCATAAAGCCCACCACGTGCCCTTCCCGACGCAGCAGGGTGACGATGCGCTCTTTGTGCATCGGCGTCAGGCGGGCAAACAGCGTGGTGCGCAGGGCAAGCTGCGCCAGCTGGTCGTCTGAGAGCGATTCGATATCGCTTCCCACCACCACGTCGCCCGCGTCCAGCCCCACCTCGTGACACACTTTGGCGGCCACCAGCTCGCTGTCGCCGGTGAGGATTTTCACGGTGATACCGCTCGCCTTCAGCGCCTTCAGCGCGGGGGCGGTGGTCTCTTTCGGCGGATCGAGGAATGCGATGTAACCTTCGAGGATCAAATCGGATTCGTCGATACGCTGATAGTCACCTTCCCGCGCGGGCAGAAACTTGCTCGCCACCGCCACCACGCGCAGCCCCTGACGGTTCAGGTTATCGGTAACGCGTTTGATGCGGCGCAGCATGGTCTCGTCCAGCGGCACGATCTCCCCGTTATGGCGCACCTGCGTTGAAACGTTCAGGATCTCCTGCAACGCCCCTTTGCAGATCAGCTGATGCACGTCCGGCTGTTCGCTTACCACCACCGACATGCGGCGGCGCTCAAAGTCGAACGGGATCTCGTCGACTTTCTGCCAGCGGCCGGAGAGCATGCGGGCCGACTCTTCATCCACGCCTTCCAGCACCGCCACGTCGAGCAGGTTTTTCAGCCCGGTCTGGTAGTGGCTGTTCAGCCACGCGCTGTACAGCACGCGCTCGCTGGTCTTTCCGGCGATGTCGGTATGGTTCTCCAGCACGATTTTGTCCTGGGTCAGCGTGCCGGTTTTATCGGTGCAGAGAATGTCCATCGCGCCAAAGTTCTGAATGGCGTCGAGGTGTTTGACGATCACCTTCTGTTTAGAGAGTTTTACCGCCCCGCGCGCCAGCGTGGAGGTGACAATCATCGGCAGCATTTCCGGCGTCAGGCCGACGGCCACGGAGAGCGCAAACAGCGCCGCTTCCCACCAGTCGCCTTTGGTGTAGCCGTTGATCAGCAGCACGATCGGCGTCATGACCATCATAAAGCGGATCAGCAGCATGCTGACGCGGCCAATGCCCTTCTGAAACGCGTTCGGCTCGCTCTCCTGCTCGCTGACGCGTCCGGCAAGCTGTCCAAACCAGGTATTGCCGCCGGTGGCGGTAACAATCGCCTGCGCGGTGCCGCTGACCACCGTGGTGCCCATAAAGCACAGGGTGTCGCACTCGAGCGGGTTCATCTGCTGCGGATCGCGGGAGCGCGCCACCTTCTCAACGGGCAGAGATTCTCCGGTGAGCGAAGCCTGCGCCACGAACAGATCGCGCGCCTGGATGATGCGCAAATCCGCCGGGATCATGTCCCCGGCCGCCAGCTTCACCAGATCGCCCGGCACCAGCTGGTCAATGGGCAGTTCAACCCAGGCGTTTTCACCGAGTTCGTTAATCACGCGCGAGACCGTCGCGGTGTTGCTGACCATCGCCTTCAGGGCATCCGCGGCTTTGGTGGAGCGCGCTTCCTGAATAAAGTTGAGCAGCGTGGAGATACCCACCATCAGGGCAATAACGCCGGCGGCGAACAGATCTTCGGTAGCGTAAGAGATGATGCCCAGCACCGTCAGCAGCAGGTTGAACGGGTTGCGGTAGCAGAGCCACAGGTGCACCCACCACGGAGAGGGCTTTTGCGCCGGGATCTGGTTGTCGCCGTGCACGGCACGAATTTTTTCAACTTCGGATGCGTTCAGCCCTTCCGGGTGTCCGCCAAAGGCGCGCCAGACTTCGTTTTCATCCATCGCCGCCACGTTAAGGCAGCGCTCGGTCAGGGAGGCGGGAATTGTCGCTCCCGCGATATTTTTGCCGTTCGGCAGCGGATCGCGCGCAATCAGGCGATGCGGCAGATGGCGGCTCAGCTGTGCAAACAGCTGCCGGGTGATATTTTTCAGCATAGTCATTCCCCCGCATCCGCAATGGCGGACGCAGTCTTTCCCGCAGGCGTGGCAAAGCCGCACCTGTCAGGCACTTAAATTTTCAAGCAGGAACGTATGAACGTTGCTGCCTCACGCCGGTGAGACAGCAAAAGGCTGGCTTACCGGAAAGAAGGTTTTCTCCTGGTCAGGAGAGGTGTGGGATCGGGATCCATGTCGCCTCCGGTAAGTAAAAAGTAGGGTGTCGGCACGCAGTATAGCGATTTAACCATACCGTTTGTGTTTAATCGGGCGGTATTATAACGCCCTGCAAATAAACCAAACGTAAACCAGACTTTGCCCATGGCGAATTCGCAGGATAGCATTAGGCTCAACTGACTATTTTATCGTTGTTACAGGGAATACAGCATGCAGAACCGCCTTACGATTAAAGACATCGCGCGTTTAAGCGGCGTGGGGAAATCGACCGTCTCACGCGTGCTGAACAACGAAAGCGGCGTCAGCGAGCGTACGCGCGAGCGCGTTGAGGCGGTCATGAATCAGCACGGTTTCTCCCCTTCCCGCTCCGCGCGCGCCATGCGCGGGCAGAGCGATAAAGTGGTCGCCATTATCGTCTCGCGTCTGGATTCTCTCTCCGAAAACCTCGCCGTGCAGACCATGCTGCCCGCCTTTTACGAGCAGGGTTATGATCCGATCATGATGGAGAGCAAATTCTCGCCGCAGATGGTGGTGGAGCATCTCGGTATGCTTCAGCGACGCAACATTGATGGCGTGGTGCTGTTCGGCTTTACCGGCCTTAAAGAGGATGTCCTCAAGCCCTGGCAGCCGTCACTGGTGCTGCTGGCGCGCGACGCCAGCGGGTTTGCTTCTGTCTGTTACGATGACGAAGGGGCGATTGTGATCCTGATGCAGCGCCTGTATGAGCAGGGCCATCGCTATATCAGTTATCTCGGCGTGCCGCATGCCGACGTCACGACCGGCAAGCGTCGTCATGAGGCGTACCTGGCGTTTTGTAAAAAACATAACCTGCCCGCCGTGGCCGCGCTGCCCGGGCTGGGCATGAAGCAGGGATATGAGCAGGTCGCCAGCGTGCTGACCCCGCAGACCACGGCCCTGGTGTGCGCCACGGATACCCTGGCGCTGGGTGCGAGCAAATATTTGCAGGAGCAGCGCATCGGGGAACTGCAGTTAGCGAGCGTGGGAAACACGCCGCTGATGAAGTTCTTACACCCCGAGATTATCAGCGTCGATCCGGGCTACGCCGAGTCAGGCCGACAGGCGGCCGCGCAGCTGATAGAGCAGATCAACGGGCGCGCTGAGCCGCGCCAGATCGTTATTCCTGCCCTTCTCTCTTAGTCCTTTCGCTTTCATGCGCAACAGCGATCGTTCCATGAATCATGGTACAGGATATTGCCTTCGGTATACTTCCAGGTAATTGCCTCATAGCGCAGCTCCAGCGTTTCCAGGTGGGTACTGGTCATACTGCCGGGGGAGAGATACGGCGCTACCGTTGTGAACTTGACGTTTTCCAGAATAATATTGAAATACTCAGCCTCAATCCCAGACTCAAGAATACGGTACATTTTAATTGTCGACTTCGCCTTATTAGTGGTTATCTGTATTGAAATGTTTGGCCTTTTACCATTTCACATAGCAGCCAAAAACAATCATGACCACAATGAAGAAAAGACCAATTGGCCAGACAGGGCTGCCGGGGAAGAAATGGGCCTGTATCAGGGCAAACAGGATTGTTAACGCGGCCGGGCCGTAAACCGAAAATATAATTCGCGCCTGCCAGCGTAAAAAACGTTTGATGTAATTCATCATTGTTATCTGATCAACCTGGTGATGATATCCGCAATGTCGTCATCAGATGCCCATTGCGCACGTGTCGCGCCCGTCCTGCGAAACACAGGCTCAATGAGAAAATAAAGCATTTCAAGCCCTTGAGCATAAAGTGCCGAGTACCAGGCGGGAAATTCAACGTGCAGACGATACGCGCTATCCGCGGCTTGCTGTACTACCCCATACAGCCAAATAAAAGCAATACCTCGGGAAGCCCATCTTCCGGCAATGGCGCTTAATTCGAGGCTGATATTTAATCCAAGGCGAACGCAGGCGGCAACGGCTAATGTAAACCCGGCACCGGTAAGGCTAACCGCAGCGATGTGGACATTTACAGCCATTAGCCGCTGTTTAATATACTCTAACTGTTCAGGATTTTTGTATTTGAAAACTTCCTCAAAATACAGTCTAAGCATTTCATAGACTACATCCACACCGCTTACTAATTTATAAACGGCATCTCTGAAGCGTAGGTCTTCGCTCTTCTGTCTCAGGCAAACATCATTGTATTCATCAGTGAAACATGAGGCGTAATACAACAGCCGAGTGGCGCCTTCCCCTATCATATTCACCTGTGTTTTGACGTTCTGGCCGACCGCAGTAACAGCATGGTCGAGTTTAAGCGCAAGTATTTTACTGGCCTGTAAATAACTGACGATCTCGTTGTTCCCGTACATTATTGCTCTACGTTTATTTCAGTATATGAAGACAAGCTTATGCCTGAAACCGACTGTAAAGTTCCGGCCAGATCATGTTTAAGATCTTCCCTGTATTTTTAAGATATTGACCTGATATTTTTTAAACACCCTTGAGAAGAAATTGATAAAAACTGCGAGTGAAATGCAATCCAGTGTGCCCTCACACAGCGGATTATTGTGATCTTCGCCTGATTTCGGGAACGTTCCCATTTTCGCCGTCGCGCTCAGGGAGTAGGCTTGCGTTCAGGTCATTCATCCCTTCACCATCTGTCATGAGGTTTCATGATGAGTAAAGTCAAACAAGCCGATATCGATCGGTTGATCGTCCTGGTAGGCGGCCGTGAAAACATTGCCACCGTCAGCCACTGCATTACCCGCCTGCGCTTCGTGCTGAACGATCCGGCTAAAGCTAACCCAAAAGCCATTGAAGAGCTTTCAATGGTCAAAGGCTGCTTCACCAACGCCGGGCAGTTCCAGGTGGTGATTGGTACCGAAGTGGGCGATTACTATCAGGCTCTGCTGGCGACGACCGGGCACGCTTCCGCCGACAAAGAGCAGGCGAAGAAGGCCGCGCGTCAGAATATGAAGTGGCACGAGCAGCTTATCTCCCACTTCGCAGAGATCTTCTTCCCGCTGCTGCCGGCGCTGATCAGCGGGGGCTTAATTTTAGGCTTCCGCAACGTCATCGGCGATGTGCCGATGAGCGACGGCAAAACCCTGGCGCAGATGTACCCGGCGCTGCAAAGCATCTATGACTTCCTGTGGCTGATTGGCGAAGCGATCTTCTTCTACCTGCCCGTCGGGATCTGCTGGTCAGCGGTGCGCAAAATGGGCGGAACGCCGATTCTTGGCATCGTGCTCGGCGTCACGCTGGTCTCTCCGCAGTTAATGAACGCTTACTTACTTGGTCAGCAGGTGCCTGAGGTGTGGAACTTCGGCCTGTTTACCATCGCCAAAGTGGGCTATCAGGCGCAGGTGATCCCCGCGCTGCTGGCCGGGCTGGCGCTGGGCTTTATTGAGACGCGCCTGAAGCGCATCGTGCCGGACTACCTTTATCTGGTGGTGGTGCCGGTCTGCTCGCTGATCCTGGCGGTATTTCTGGCGCACGCCTTTATCGGTCCGTTTGGCCGCATGATTGGTGACGGCGTGGCCTTCGCGGTGCGTCACCTGATGACCGGCAGCTTCGCGCCGGTTGGGGCCGCGCTGTTTGGCTTCCTGTATGCCCCGCTGGTGATCACCGGCGTGCACCAGACGACGCTGGCGATCGATATGCAGATGATCCAGAGCCTGGGCGGCACGCCGGTCTGGCCGATTATCGCCCTGTCTAATATCGCGCAGGCCTCCGCGGTTACCGGCATCATCATCGTCAGCCGTAAGCACAACGAGCGTGAGATCTCCGTTCCGGCAGCTATCTCCGCTTACCTCGGCGTTACCGAACCGGCGATGTACGGTATCAATCTGAAATATCGCTTCCCGATGCTCTGCGCGATGATCGGCTCTGGCCTGGCGGGTTTGCTGTGCGGCCTGAACAACGTGATGGCGAACGGGATTGGCGTGGGCGGCCTGCCGGGAATCCTCTCCATTCAGCCCGCGTTCTGGCAGGTGTTTGCGCTGGCAATGGCGGTGGCGATTATCGTCCCAATGGCGCTGACTACCGTGGTCTACCAGCGTAAGTTCCGTCAGGGCACGCTGCAGATTGTTTAATTCCCTCTTTTGGGGCGCAGTTGCGCCCCTTCGCATTTGCAGGAACGTACTATGAATACCCTTCCTCACTGGTGGCAAAACGGCGTCATCTATCAGATTTACCCAAAGAGTTTCCAGGACACCACCGGCAGCGGCACGGGCGATCTGCGCGGCGTGACGCAGCGCCTGGACTACCTGAAAACCCTCGGCATTGACGCCATCTGGCTGACGCCGTTTTATATCTCGCCGCAGGTGGATAACGGCTACGACGTGGCGAACTACATCGCCATCGACCCGACCTACGGCACGCTGGACGACTTTGACGAGCTGGTCGCCCAGGCGCACGCGCGCGGCATCCGCATCGTGCTGGATATGGTGTTTAACCACACCTCCACGCAGCACGCCTGGTTCCGCGAATCGCTGAACAAAGCGAGCCCGTACCGCCAGTTCTATATCTGGCGCGACGGCACGCCGGACGAGCTTCCCAATAACTGGCGCTCCAAGTTTGGCGGCAACGCCTGGCGCTGGCACGCCGAAAGCGAGCAGTATTACCTGCACCTGTTCGCGCCGGAGCAGGCGGACCTCAACTGGGAGAACCCGGAGGTGCGCGCCGAACTGAAAAAGGTGTGCGAGTTCTGGGCCGATCGCGGCGTGGACGGTTTACGTCTCGACGTGATTAACCTGATTTCGAAAGATTGGTCCTTCCCGGACGATCCCTTCGGCGATGGTCGTCGCTTCTACACCGACGGGCCGCGCATCCATGAATTTCTTCAGGAGATGAGCCGCGACGTCTTTACCCCGCGTAACCTGATGACGGTAGGCGAAATGTCCTCCACCTCGCTGGAAAACTGCCAGCAGTATGCGTCTCTGGACGGGCGCGAGCTGTCGATGACCTTCAACTTCCACCACCTGAAGGTGGATTACCCCGGCGGCGAAAAATGGACGAAGGCGAAGCCGGACTTCGTGGCGCTGAAGACCCTCTTTAACCACTGGCAGCAGGGGATGCACAACAAGGCGTGGAACGCGCTGTTCTGGTGTAACCACGATCAGCCGCGCATCGTGTCGCGCTTTGGCGACGAAGGGGAACACCGCGTGGCGGCGGCGAAAATGCTCGGCATGGTGCTGCACGGCATGCAGGGCACGCCCTATATCTATCAGGGCGAAGAGCTGGGCATGACCAATCCGCACTTCAGCCGCATCACCGACTACCGCGACGTGGAAAGCCTGAACATGTTTGCCGAACTGCGCGCAAACGGCCGCGATGCGGAGGAGCTACTGGCGATTCTGGCATGTAAATCCCGCGATAATGGCCGCACGCCGATGCAGTGGGACGCCTCGCACAATGCGGGCTTTACCGGGGGCGAGCCGTGGATTGGCGTTTGCGATAATTACGAGACGGTGAACGCCCGGGCCGCGCTGGACGACCCGGACTCGGTGTTTTACACCTATCAGTCGCTCATCAGGCTGCGCAAAACCCTGCCGGTGCTGACGTGGGGAGACTATGAAGATTTGCTCCCGACACACCCTTCCCTGTGGTGCTACCGCCGCCGGTGGCAGGGACAAACGCTGATAGTGGTGGCAAACCTGAGCGGCGCATCTCAGGAATGGCACGCAGACGCTCCGGGCGGCGAGGCGCGGATCGTGATGAGTAACTACCCTGCCCCCTATGCGTCTTCGCTCCGTCCGTTTGAAGCCGTGTGGTGGTTACAGGAGTAACTTCCCCGCCGGGCGCCCGTCGCGCCCGGCTTATTTTGCTGTTTTTGTTGAATAATTAAGCAAAATTTTGCCTCTGCGCATTTACAATCGCTCCAGCGCCCGCCGTTTGTACTCTCGTCTTTTTACTTTGTTCTGAATCAAAAAAATCGCAAACATGTTTGATGCAAATCACTATATGTAGCACTTAAAATGCATCCCGACCCAACATATTGTATCTATCGTCTACAATTCCAACAACAAGACGGCGCTTACGCTGGCCGGAATTGTGGATAACACGAACCGGGAACGCGGGAAGTCTTTGGCGTGCCGAGCAATAAGCCCGGTGAATACTTCCCCACCTCTGTGGATAACCTGTTTTTAAAATGGAGTGATCATGACACCGCATGTGATGAAACGTGATGGCTGTAAAGTGCCGTTTAAATCAGAGCGCATCAAAGAAGCCATTCTGCGTGCAGCTAAAGCAGCGGGAGTCGATGACGCAGATTACTGCGCCACCGTCGCAGAAGTCGTTAGCAGCCAGATGCATGAACGCAGCCAGGTGGATATCAACGAGATCCAGACTGCGGTAGAAAACCAGCTGATGTCTGGCCCCTACAAGCAGCTGGCGCGCGCCTACATTGAGTACCGTCACGACCGTGACGTCCAGCGCGAGAAGCGCGGTCGCCTGAACCAGGAGATCCGCGGCCTGGTGGAGCAGACCAACTCCTCGCTGCTCAATGAAAACGCGAATAAAGACAGCAAGGTAATCCCGACCCAGCGCGACCTGCTGGCCGGTATCGTCGCCAAGCACTATGCGCGCCAGCATCTGCTGCCGCGCGACGTGGTATCGGCGCACGAGCGCGGTGAAATCCACTACCACGATCTCGACTACTCGCCGTTCTTCCCGATGTTCAACTGCATGCTGATCGACCTGAAGGGCATGCTGACCCGCGGCTTTAAAATGGGTAACGCCGAGATTGAACCGCCAAAATCCATCTCCACCGCGACGGCGGTCACGGCGCAGATCATCGCCCAGGTCGCGAGCCACATTTACGGCGGCACCACCATCAACCGCATCGATGAAGTGCTGGCCCCGTTCGTGGCCGAGAGCTTTAACAAGCACCGTAAAACGGCGGAAGAGTGGCAGATCCCGGACGCCGACGGTTACGCCCGCTCCCGCACGGAGAAAGAGTGCTACGACGCCTTCCAGTCGCTGGAATACGAAGTGAACACGCTGCACACCGCCAACGGCCAGACGCCGTTTGTGACCTTTGGCTTTGGTCTCGGCACCAGCTGGGAATCGCGCCTTATTCAGCAGTCCATCCTGCGCAACCGTATTTCAGGCCTGGGTAAAAACCGCAAAACGGCGGTATTCCCGAAACTGGTCTTCGCCATCCGCGACGGGCTGAACCACAAGTTTGGCGATCCGAACTACGACATTAAACAGCTGGCGCTGGAGTGCGCGAGCAAGCGCATGTACCCGGACATTCTGAACTACGACCAGGTGGTGAAGGTCACCGGCTCGTTCAAAACGCCAATGGGCTGCCGCAGCTTCCTCGGCGTGTACGAAGATGAGAACGGCGAGCAGATCCACGACGGGCGAAACAACCTGGGCGTAATCAGCCTTAACCTGCCGCGCATCGCGCTGGAGGCGAAAGGTAATGAAGAGGCCTTCTGGACGCTGCTGGACGAGCGTTTACAGCTGGCGCGTAAGGCGCTGATGACCCGCATTGCGCGCCTTGAAGGGGTGAAAGCCCGCGTCGCGCCAATCCTTTATATGGAAGGGGCCTGCGGCGTGCGCCTGAAGGCGGACGATGACGTTGCTGAGATCTTCAAAAACGGCCGCGCGTCGATCTCGCTGGGCTATATCGGTATTCACGAAACCATTAACGCGCTGTTTGGCGACAGGCACATTTACGACAGCGATACCCTGCGCGAGAAAGGCATCGCGATTGTGCAGCGCCTGCGTGATGCGGTGGACCAGTGGAAAGACGAAACCGGCTACGGTTTTAGCCTGTACAGTACGCCGAGCGAAAACCTGTGCGATCGCTTCTGCCGTCTGGATACCGCCGAGTTCGGGATTGTGGAAGGGGTGACCGACAAAGGGTACTACACCAACAGCTTCCATCTCGACGTTGAGAAGAAGGTGAACCCGTACGACAAGATCGACTTCGAAGCGGCCTACCCGCCGATCGCCAGCGGCGGCTTCATCTGCTACGGCGAGTACCCGAACATTCAGCACAACCTGAAGGCGCTGGAAGACGTGTGGGATTACAGCTACCAGCACGTGCCGTACTACGGGACCAACACGCCAATCGACGAGTGCTACGAGTGCGGCTTTACCGGCGAGTTTGAGTGCACCAGCAAAGGCTTTACCTGCCCGAAATGCGGTAACCACGATGCGGCCCGCGTTTCCGTGACCCGCCGCGTGTGCGGCTATCTCGGCAGTCCGGACGCGCGTCCGTTTAACGCCGGCAAGCAGGAAGAGGTGAAGCGCCGCGTGAAGCATTTAGGGAATGGGCAGATCGGGTAATTTTTTTGCCGGGTTCTCCCCCTCACCCCAGCCCTCTCCCCAAAGGGGAGAGGGTGTAATCGTCCCCTCTCCCCTTTGGGGAGAGGGTTAGGGTGAGGGTTAAAGGCATCACATCAGGCTAACGCTATGAACTATCACCAGTACTACCCCGTCGACATCGTCAACGGCCCCGGCACCCGCTGCACGCTCTTTGTATCGGGCTGCATTCACGAGTGCCCCGGCTGCTACAACAAAAGCACCTGGCGCTTAAATTCCGGCATGCCGTTCACCGCTGAAATGGAAGACCGCATCATCAGCGACCTGAACGACACGCGCATCAAACGTCAGGGGATTTCGCTCTCCGGCGGCGACCCGCTGCATCCGCAAAACGTGCCGGATATTCTGAAGCTGGTGAAACGCATTCGCCGCGAATGCGCGGGAAAAGATATCTGGGTCTGGACGGGCTATAAGCTGGATGAACTGAATGCTGCACAACGAGAAGTGGTGGATCTGATTAACGTGCTGGTCGACGGCAAGTTCGTGCAGGATTTAAAAGATCCCATGCTGATCTGGCGAGGCAGCAGTAACCAGGTTGTGCATCATCTGCGTTAATTAATAGCGGATAGCCTCTATCCGCTTTTTTCTCAAAACCGGCTCAAACTCTCCACGGCCTCAGCCTTAAACGCCGCAAAATCCTGGCACTGGCACAGGCGCGCCATCGCGCGTTCACGCAGGAAGGTGACGAAGATGTCGTAAATGGCCATCGCCTCTTCGTATTCACTCCTGCTAATCGCAAGCAGGAAAATCACATGGGCTGTTTCATCTCCCCACTGAATGCCCTGCGGCGCCAGCACCGTGTAGACCACCGTTTTTTGCGCCAGCAGGCCGAGGGAGTGCGGCAGCGCGATGCCGTCGCCAAGCATGGTGCTGACGATGGCCTCACGCTCGATGACCGAATCCAGAAACTCCGCCCCGACAAAGCCCTCGCGTTCGAGCTGCTCGCACAGTTCGCGGAACAGGGTTTGCTGGTCGACGGGCTTGTCGATAATGCGGAAATGGGCCGCGTCGAAGTATTTCTCCAGCATCCACGGACGGGTTCTGTCCACCAGCACCAGCTTGCCGATCTGCTCCAGCTGATAGTCGGTCGGGAACGGCGCGATCGTCACCACCGGTTTGGATTTCTCGCTCACGCGGGCGGTGGAAATAACAAAGTCCTCGACGACGGTATCCGCCTGCTCGTACTCGCGCAGGGTGAGCGTACGCGCAATCTCAATCTGCGGGTATTTACGCTGGAGCACCGCCTCGATCATCCGCACCATCGCGTTTCCGGCGTCGCACACCAGCAGCACCCGCGGCTGGCGCTGGTAGCCAATGTTGTAGTGACGCTCCAGCCCGACGCCGATGTGCAGCACCAGGAAGCCAATCTCGTTTTCGCTGATCGCGTACGGGGTATATTTCCCCCAGCTCGACACGGCCGCGAGGGTCATGTCCCACGCCATCGGATAGTGCTGCTTGATGTTATCCAGCAGCGGATTGGGGATCATGATTTGATACCGCACGCGGGTGATCATGGTTTTGATGTGCGTGAGCAGATCCGCGTGCAGCTGTTCGTCGCTGAGCAGGTTGTAGTTATAGTGGGTATTGATGTAGCGCAGGATGTAGTTGACCAGCGCCTCATCGTCGTCGGCGTTAATCGCGCTTGGGGCGATCTCCTGGATCTGCCGCGCCGCAATGTGCACGCACAGCCAGCTCTCTTCCGAAGGTGAAAGCGCTTTGTCCGCCAGCTGCTGGATGGACGCCGCGATAGCTTTCGCCGCCTCGCGCACGTTGTCCTCCACGTCTTCCGCCTGAAATTCCGGCAGCGGGTAACCTTCGCTGATGCGCCGCACCGACACCGCGCAGTACAGGCGCAGGAACAGCTCGCCTTCGTCGGTCAGGCGAATGTGATGGCGGGTCAGCGCGTCGTGCAGTACGGGCACCATCTTTTCCGCCACGCCCGCGTTGAGCGCTACCTCGGTAACCAGCGGGTTCAGGCTGTCCTGCTGCGCCAGCTCCCACAGGAGGTCGGTCAGGCAGGCGCGGATCGCCATCTCGCGGCCAAACAGCTTCATGCCGTGGCGCGGGCGGGTTTCCAGCGTCAGGTTGTACCGGTGGAACCACTCGCGTACCTCCACCATGTCGCTCTGCAGCGTGGCGCGGCTGACAAACCACTCGTCCGCCAGGTCCTCCAGCTTAAGGGAAAACGCCGAGGTCAGAAAACGCACCACCAGATAGTGCACGCGCTCCGGCCCGGTTCGCGGAACGCGCAGCGCGCGCGGGTGCGATGCCTGTAGCTGCTGGTAACGTTCAGCATCATCAATTTTAAGCTGATAGCCGTTGCCCCGGCTCAGGATGAACTGCGCGCCGTGGCTCGCCAGCAGCGCGTTCAGGGCGGTGATATCCGCCCGGACGGTTCGCGTGGAGACCGACAGCCGCTGCGCCAGCTCGTCCTGCGGCAGCGTCTCGTTTTGCAACAGATCGAAAAGTTGCGCTAAACGTTGGTTCGGAAATCGCACGTCGTCGTCCTCTTACTGCTCAGGGTGAAATAACCATCTGGGATGGGCTGCCGACCGGGGTGTAGTCTGGCTCAACGCTCAGCCTGCCGTCCTGCGCCACGCGGAAGCGGGTAATGTTGTCGCTGCGCTGGTTCATGACGTACAGCCAGCGCCCCTGCTTATCGAGCGTCAGGGTTCGCGGATAGTCACCGCGCGTCCAGACATCGTCCTGGTGCGTCAGCGTCCCCTCCGCCGTTACGGTAAAGTGCCCGATGCTGTTATGCAAACGGTTAGCGACATACAGCTGTTTACCATCGGCGCTTAACGCCAGCCCGGCGGCAAAGCTGGTGCCCTTGTAACCGTCCGGCAGGGCTGAAACCGTTTTACCTTCTTTGAGCCTGCCGCTGCTGTCCAGCGCATAATGGGTGAGCGTAGAGGCTTCTTCGTTAATCAGCCACAGAGCGTCTCCCTTCGGCGTAAAGACAAAGTGGCGCGGCCCGGCACCTTTTGATGAGGCGCTGATAAACGGCGGATCGTTCGGCGTCAGCTTGCCGCTTCGATCGTCAAAGCGGTACTGGTAGATGCGATCCAGCCCCAGATCGGTAGAAAACACATACTTCCCGCTCGGATCGGCAGCGATCATGTGCGCGTGGGGGCCGTTATGATCGCTGATGGCAAAGCTGCCCTCAACGGCAGCTTCAGGCTTCGCCGCCCCCGGTTCGCCCCGATCCTGATGCGTGTCCGTGGCCTCACCCAGGCTGCCGTCTGCGTTGACGGGCAGCACCGCGATCGATCCGCTGACGTAGTTCGCCACCAGCAGGTGCTGGCCGTTCGGCGTTAGCGACAGGTACACCGGCCCCGCACCGCCGGAGGAGACCTGATTCAGCTCGCTCAGCTCGCCGTTATCGCCCACGCGCAGCGCCTGCACCACGCCCTGCTCCACCTCGCTTGCCAGATACAGCGTTTTGCCGTCGTGAGAGACGGTCAGCTGCGCCGCGTTCGGGAGCCTGCTCACCAGCGTTTTATCGCCGAGCGCGCCGGTGTTCGGGTCGACGGTAAAGCGGTACAGCCCCTCGCCGTTGGGGTTATAGGTGCCGACCCAGGCGTACTGCGGCTGGGCGATAGCGGCAGTGGCAAGCAACGAGAGTGAAGCGACAAGCAGGTTTTGGGTGTGCATGGTGGCTCCTTTGGGGTTGTGCGGTTTGTTCCCCCTCACCCTAACCCTCTCCCCAAAGGGGAGAGGGGACGATTACACCCTCTCCCCTTTGGGGAGAGGGCCGGGGTGAGGGGTAAGGTTTTGTTTTACTTTACCAGCTTCTTCGTCATCGCAAGCAGCGTACGCACGTCTTCCGGACGCGTATCGCCGCTGTCTTTGTCGATAATCGAGCTGTAGATATGCGGAATGATTTTGCTCACGCCCGAGTCCAGCGCGATCTGCAGGATCTCCTCGAAGTTATCCAGATCGATTCCCCCGGTCGGCTCCAGCCAGAAGTCGTGACGAGCGCAGGCTTCCGCCACCGCTTTGTACTCGTCACGGCACTTGAGGCCGCCCATCGGGAAGTATTTGATCGAGCTGCCGCCGAAATCCTTCAGCAGGGCAATCGCCGTTTCAACCGGCACAATGCCGTCCGGTGCCGCGCTGCTCAGCGGGCCGGTGGAGATTTTTACCATCCCGACGGTGCCGGTCGGTGAGACCAGTCCGTTGACCACGGACTCATTCTGCCCCAGCAGCGCGCGGCTGGTGGCCACGCCGGTGAAAACCTGGTTAACGTGCTGCGGCTGAACCTGGCGGGAGATTTCGCTCACCATCGCCGACTGGTTCGGATCGCCCGCGCCCAGCCCTACGGAAAGCGCATTATCAATCAGCGCCGCGTACTCACGCATATCAGCGACCGCGCTCGCCACGTCAGGATAGTTTTTGGAGAGCACGCCCACCAGCACATGGCCTTCCGCCGCCTCGTAAATGGCGCTGGCGTTGGCTTTCGAGCCTGCCAGCACGTTCAGGCAGACGCGGTCACGGTAAAAATTGGGGGTCCGTTTCATGCTTTTTTCTCCTGTCCTAATACTTCGCTAATGCGGCGGTACACGATGTTCAGCTGGTCAGCGCTCACGCTGCGCACGTCCGCTTCGATGATCCCTTCGTTGGCCTTGTAGCCACGGAAGTAAATGGCGTATTCACCCTGCTTCAGCTGCGCGACAAGGTCGCCGGTGCCGACGCCGGTGGTCGCTTCGTCAAACTTAATCTCGGTGCGCGCGATGTCGCGACCGGCGCTGTCCCAGACCACGCGCGCGGTAACGCCGTTCAGGGTGTTGAGCGCGTCGATAAACGGCGTCATTTTTGCCACCATCTCCGCCCCGCTCTCTTTGGTTGCCGTCAGGTAGTGTTCGATGGCGCAGGTCAGGCCAAGGATGCCCTCTTTACCCACCTTCATGGCGCGGCCAATGCCCGCCGTCTGACGCTTCACCCATTCAACATATTGAGTTTTGCCGATCACCAGCCCGCTGGTTGGCCCTTCGATCGCCTTCGCGCCGCTGTAGATCACCAGATCGGCGCCGGAGCGGTAGTACACGTGCAGATCTTCTTCCGCTGCCGCATCGACGATCAGCGGGAGATCGTGCTTGCGCGCCACGACCGCCGCCTGCTCAACGCTGAGCATGCTTTTCTGCACGCAGTGGTGCGATTTGATATAGAGGATCGCCGCGGTGCGCGGGGTGATCGCCGCCGCCAGCTGATCGGCGGAGCATTCGTTGGCGTAGCCCGCCTCCACCAGCCTGCCGCCGCCCAGCGCCACCATGGTGCCCACCGGCGCGCCGAAGTTTACGTTGTGGCCTTTCGGCAGCACGATCTCGTTGTTTTCAATCGGGGTGACGTGCAGGTTTTCCAGCAGCCAGTCGCTGTCCTTCACCAGCACTGCCGCCACGGACTGGGCAATGCCCGCCGATGCGCAGGAGACCACCGTCGCGCCCTCCACGTCCAGCAGCTTCGCAATGTATTCGCCGGTTTTGTTAACCAGATCCTTCATCTCGAAGTAGTGATTCATGCCGTCCATCGCCGCCTGCACCACCTCCGGGCGCGGCGTGGAGACGCCCAGCGCCGTCATGCGGCCAGAGGTGTTAATAACCTGCTTTAAGTGGTACTTCTCATAAATCGAAGGCATGTTCCGTGCTCCCTTGTTCGGTCATGTAGCCCTTGCCCGCGCGGATCGCGGCAAGCGGCACCAGAATGTGTTCAGCCTGCAGGCTGTCGTTTTCAGCATCCGTCAGCACCGTCGGCTGGCGCTTAACGGTGAACAGCGTCAGGTCGGCGTCGAGGCCGGGTTCGATACGCCCTTTGCGCGTCAGGCGCAGGCCGTCGGCGGCATTCGCGGTGACGCAGTCAATCACCTGCGGCAATGACATGCCGACGGCGAGGAATTTTGACATCACGCTCGAAAGCGAGCCGACCGGGCCGTTAATGCGGTTGCGGCAGTAGATATCCGAGCTGATGGTGTGCGGCAGAATACCCATCGCGATGGCGCGTTTCGCCACCTCAAAGCTGAAGCTCGCCGTGCCGTGGCCAACGTCCAGGCGCACGCCGCGCTTCAGGGCGGAGGTGATGGAGGCGCGCAGCTCGCCGGAGGGCGTCAGAATGCGGTTGGGCTTGCCGTTGTAGCAGTGGGTAATGATGTCGCCCGAGCTTAACAGCTCGGCAATTTCGTCGAGGTTCGGCGGATTGTTGCCGATGTGCACCATCAGCGGCAGGTCGCCGTTCTCTTTCTGAATGGCCTTCGCGCGCTCCAGCGGGGTAATACCGTTTTCCCCCACCACGCTGCTGCTCATGCGCGCCTTCAGGCCGACGATAAAATCAGGATGGCGCTTCACCGCCTGCCTCACGGCATCGGCATCAATATTCGCCATATTGGCCAGCTCGTTCTGGGCAATCAGCCCCACGCGGGAGATATTCAGCAGGGCAAAGACCTCGGTTGAGGCTTTGCGGGTAATTTCATAGAAATCGTCCACGTCGTCGGCACCGGTACTGCCCGCGTCCACCACGGTGGTGACGCCGGTGGCAATGCCGACGCTGTCCGGTTCGTCGTGGTAAATGGGGGAGTTCGGGTAGCAGTGAACGTGGGAGTCAATCCAGCCCGCGCTGACGAACACGTTACCGTTAAGCTCAACCGTTTTGCGGGCGGGAGCGTCAATTTCGCCTGTCGCGGCGATCTTCCCGTCCTGAATGGCGATATCGGTCAGGGTATCGTCGGCAAGGCGCGCACGGCGCAGGAGTAAATCAAACATAAGGTTCTCCTGATAAATCGGGCGCCGGAGCGCCCGCGGGTATTAAAGGGCGACCGGGAACAGCCAGCCCAAAATCATTGCGCCGAGGATGGCGCCACCGGTGATCGGCTTCTGCCAGATGTAGAACAGCAGCGCACCCACCAGGGAGCCGACGCCGATAGGAATGGAGGCCGTCATGGCGCTGAGGATAATCAGCGGACCGAGGAAGCGGCCGGAAGCGTTGCCCGCGCCCATCATCACGTCTGCACCGTAGGTAGAGTTACTCTGGTTGATGGTGAACTTACGCGCCAGGATGATGACGTAGCCAATCGCCAGGCCAATCACCAGGCCGGTAATCAGCGAGGCAATGAAGTTAGTCACCGGGAACATGATCCCCGCGCCCAGCAGCAGCGCCGGTACGCCGAGCCCCACGCCGGTCTGGATCGCCCCGCCGATGTCGAGGATCCCCACCAGCGATCCTTCGATAATACGGGCGAACAGGAAGCTCGCGCCGAACGCGGCCACCGCGCCGTACACGCCGGTATCAATCCCCGCCTTCAGCATCGCCACGAAGGCCACTTCGTTAAACGCGCCGATGCCGTAGAGGTAGTACATGTGCGTCCCGGCAAACACGCCGGAGGAGAGCAGGCCAACGAAGATCGGGAACGACCAGTCGGCATACCAAAAACCTTTATTCTGTTCCATTGGAGGCTCCTGTTATTTACCGCTGAGCGAGTTGTGGATCATGTCGAGCCAGTTCGGCACCGTCAGATGGAAGGATTCGATCATCTTCATGTCGAAGCCGCGGAAGAAGCCGCTCAGCACGAACAGCAGAACGATGGCCGCCATCATCACCTTGGTAACGTGGTTCCAGCCGCTCTCTTCCACGCCTTTACCGATCAGGATCCCCAGCACCAGGCCCGGTACGGCGTTACCCATAATCAGCTGCGCCGCGCCGCCGAAGATGGTGGCCCAGAAGCCCGATTTTTTACCCGCGTCGATGGCCGCCAGCCAGAAGATCACCGGCATTACGGTGTTCACCAGCAGGTTCGCCGCCGGCACCAGCACCTTCACGGCGGTGACCTGAAGCGCGGCCGGAACGGAGGAGGCGGTAAGGTTAAGGAAGGTCACGACAATCATGCCGATGATGCCGCAGGCAATTGCCATTTTGCGGGGATCGTGCAGCGTTTCGCCGACGTTACGGTTTTTGATCATCAGTGCGGCAGCACCCCAGTTTGGGATGATGCGGTGGTCAACGTCCTGTGTGAAGGCGCCAGCGGCCACGGAAGAGGCCCAGGCGTTAAAGAAGAAGCCTAACCCAAAGGAGAAGTGGGACGCCGGATCCCCTTCGCAGGAGTTCAGCTCCCCCAACGTACGAAACGCGCCCATACCCTGAGTGGTAGGCGCATGAAACATGCGTGCAGCCCCGGCTCCAACACCGACGCCAACCAGGCCGCCAATGATGAGCGATTTTATTAATATAATTAAGAACATCAGTCTGCCCTTTTATGAATAATCAGCGTTGCGTGACGAAGTCCACCTGGTCGAGATTGATGGCGGTCACGTTGACGGTCACATCCAGCTCCACGCTGTAGGTGCGTCTTTCCCGGCGCAAAAAGAAGAACAGAAAGGCTTCTTTTCGCACCGCTTCTTGCGCCTGAACGACCTGCACATCCTGTGGCTCAATACGCAGTAAGATATGCGGTGAGGCTTTCATCACCGCAGCCTGAACGTGGTTGAGCGCGTCGGCAAAGGCGCGCGCTTTGGCGTCGCCCTTCCCCTTCACCCTCACCGTGGTTGTGAACTGTTCTTTCATGCTTATGCGCCGTATTTCTTCTGCCACGCCTGTACCAGACGCTCGCCCAGCTCTTCTTTATCCATAAAGCCAAAGCCCAGCACGTTGCAGCCTTCGTTGATGGCGGTCACGCCCTCATCCACGGAACGCATGCCGTACTTAGCCTTGTAGCCGTATTTGGTCTGGGCGGTGATGGCGCCCGCGCCGCCGCTGCCGCAGAACGAGATACCGAAGGTGGCGTTTTCCGCCTTCATTACGTCACCCAGCTTCATGTCCGCGGCCATGCCCGGTACGACAACCGCGCGCCCACCGGCTTTCTCCACGCCGGCAGCCACTTTCTGACCTTTGCCCAGGCGATCGCCAATCACGACTGTAATCTGTTCCATGTGTTGCTCCTTAAAGGTTGTCTTTCGCGACTTCGAAGTGAACGGAGAGCAGCCAGGCCTCTTCATCAGGAAGGTTGCCAAACTGCGCCACCACTTCACGGGCGAGCCGCATTGAATCGGGTGAAATTTCGTCGAACAGCTCTGCTTCAACCTCCGGCAACGGCTCGCCGGTCACGGACCGGTGCGCCATTGCGCGAACGTGGGAGGTCAGCATCTGCTCCTGTACTGCATTGGGGATGATGTTGTGCCGGGCCAGCAGGGCATAAACCTGCTGTAGCATGGTGTTCGCGAGCTGTTCAGTCTGCACCGCCTGTTCCCCAACGTCGTTCATTACCGCTCCGTTAATCACTCGTCTTACCCCGTTAATGGCTCTGGAATAAAACTAACGTTGGGAGGGAAGGGTTTGTAGCGAGTTGTTTTCCACTTCAAAGTGGAAAGGCGAGCAGCGGCAGTGATCTGTGCCACATAAATGCGGTGAATCTGGATAAAACGCTGTATTTGCGTGATGAATATCACGCTATTACGCGGCAATGGACAGGCCAGCGAAGTGGAAAAGATTACGAGCCGACTCGTAGAAATGTGACGTGTATAAGGTTTTCTTATGGGGATCCGTTTTCGAAACGGCTCGCCTGAAGTGACAGCGCGGATGGAGTGTCGCTCCGGCAAGTAGGGAGCAAAGATGCGGGGGCGCTAACTGCGCCCCCGCATACGGGAAAGAACGTACAGCTCAGGCACCCAATTAACGATATTTTTTGTGATAGGTATTGCGCGTGGTGGCAAACTGTTCCGCTGCCGCCTGGGCTTCCTTCACCTTGCCTTCGTTAGCCAGCTTCAGCGCACCGTCGATCTGGCCGACCAGCACGTCAAAACCGTGACGGTAGTCTTTCATCTCGGCGCTGTCCGCCGCTTTGCTTTCCAGCTTCGGCGGCGTCGCCTTTTGCGCGTCCAGCGCCGCTTCGCGCATTTTGGTCAGGGCGTCTTTCATGTCCGCCGCATTGTCCGTTTTCTGCACAACCTTCAGGTTTTCGCTGAGAATATCCATATTGTCTTCGAGATCGGCAGCAAACGCGGACGAGCCAAGAACCAGCGTTGAAGCCGCGACGATCGCTAACAGGTGTTTACGCATTGCTCACTTCCTTTTTTATTATTAACAAAACGCTATCTTTATTGACCCGCAATTTTCATTTCGGGCAGAAGAACTGAACCACACTGTATATTGCTGCGTGTTTCAATATCGTTACCGA
The DNA here is from genome assembly GCF_014930695.1 of Enterobacter cloacae complex sp. P40C2. Lineage (NCBI taxonomy): Bacteria > Pseudomonadati > Pseudomonadota > Gammaproteobacteria > Enterobacterales > Enterobacteriaceae > Enterobacter > Enterobacter cloacae complex sp. P40C2. The sequence continues at coordinate 388,325 of NZ_JADBRP010000002.1, forward strand.
CCGTAACGATGTTGCGCCACATGTCCTTCAGGTTACCCGCGATGGTGATTTCGCTCACCGGATACTGAATTTCGCCGTTTTCCACCCAGAAGCCCGCCGCGCCGCGCGAGTAGTCGCCGGTGATGCCGCTTACGCCCTGCCCCATCAGCTCGGTCACCACCAGACCAGTGCCCATCTCTTTCAGCATCTGCTCAAAGCTCAGGCCCTGGCCGGCAATGCGCCAGTTGTGGATGCCGCCCGCGTGACCGGTGCTTTTCAGCCCCAGCTTGCGCGCGGAGTAGTTGGTCAGCAGCCACTGGGTCAGAATACCGTCCTTAACAATGTCGCGACGTTCGGTGCGAACGCCTTCGCTGTCGAACGGCGTGGAGGCCAGCCCTTTCAGCAGGTGCGGATGCTCTTCGATGGTCAGCCATTCCGGCAGGATCTGCTTGCCCAGCGAGTCGAGCAGGAAGGTCGATTTACGGTACACCGAGCCACCGGCAATAGCGCCCACCAGATGGCCAAACAGGCCGGTCGCCACTTCGTTGGCAAAAATGACCGGGGCCTTCATGGTGGAAAGCTTACGCGGCGACAGGCGTGACAGCGTGCGTTCGGCACACTCTTTACCCACCCACTCAGGAGACTGCAAATCCCCCAGCGCGCGGCCGATGGTATAGGCGTAATCACGCTCCATGTCGCCGTTCTCTTCGGCGATCACGCAGCTGGAAAGCGAGTGACGGGTAGAGCAGTAGCCCTGCAGCATGCCATGTGAGTTGCCGAAGACTTTGATGCCGTAGTGGCTGTTGAAGCTGCCGCCTTCGGTATTGGTGATGCGTTTATCCGCCTGCAAAGACGCCTGTTCGGCGCGCGCGGCCAGCTCGATGGCTTCATCCGGGGTCACTTCCGCCGGGTGGAACAGATCGAGATCCGGCGCATCAAACGCCAGCAGCTCTTTATCGGCCACGCCAGCGTAAGGATCCGGGGAGGTGTAACGGGCGATATCCAGCGCCGCCTGCACCGTACGGGCGATGGCATCCGGGCTGAGATCGGTAGACGAGGCGCTGCCTTTGCGATTCTGGTGATAAACGGTGATCCCCAGCGCGCCATCGCTGTTGAATTCTACATTCTCCACTTCGCCATAGCGGGTGCTCACGCTAATGCCGGTGGTTTTGCTGACCGCCACTTCGGCGCCATCTGATTTACCTGAAGCGAGCGTCAGCGCGGTGGAGACGGCTTCTTCCAGGATCTTACGCTGCGCTTCAACTTGTGAGGTTACTTTCATCGCAAATGCCATACTGTAAGAGAGAGTTAAGTGAAGTCTAACAGAGAACCGTTTTTCAGTGCGCGTCTTAACTGGTAACATTAGCCTCTTTTTTTAAGGAGCCTGACATGACTAAGCAGCCCGAAGACTGGCTCGACGACGTTCCCGGTGATGACATCGAAGACGAAGATGATGAGATCATCTGGGTCAGTAAAAGTGAAATTAAACGTGACGCCGAAGAGTTAAAACAGCTTGGCGCAGAGATGGTCGATCTGGGTAAAAACGCGCTGGATAAGATCCCGCTCGACCAGGATCTGCGTGATGCCATTGAACTGGCACAGAAAATCAAGAAGGAAGGGCGTCGCCGCCAGCTTCAGCTTATCGGTAAACTGCTGCGTCAGCGCGACGTTGAGCCGATCCGTCAGGCGCTGGACAAGCTGAAAAACCGCCACAACCAGCAGGTTGCGCTGTTCCATAAGCTGGAGCAGATCCGCGATCGTCTGATTGAACAGGGCGATGACGCCGTACCTGAAGTGCTGAACCTGTGGCCGGATGCCGACCGCCAGCAGCTGCGTTCGCTTATCCGTAACGCGAAGAAAGAGAAAGAAGGGAATAAGCCGCCGAAGTCTGCGCGTCTGATTTTCCAGTATCTGCGCGAGCTGTCCGAGAACGGCGAATAATCTGTTCCCCTCACCCTGACCCTCTCCCCTTTGGGGAGAGGGAAATTGAACACCCTCTCACCAAAGGGGAGAGGGCTGGAGTGAGGGGCTTACTCTGCTACCGCTTCCGCTTTCTTCGCCAGACCGTCCAGCAGTTTCTGATGAATACCACCAAACCCGCCGTTGCTCATCACCAGAATGTGATCGCCAGGCTGAGCCGCTTTCACCACCATATCCGCTAATACATCCACGTCCGCACTCCAGTGCGCAGGCTGAATGCAGGCGTCGGCCACTTCAGCCACCTGCCACGGAATATGCTGCGGCTGCAGCAGGAAGACTTCGTCGGCACGCCCCAGGGACGGCGCGAGATCGTCTTTGCAGATACCCATTTTCATGGTGTTTGAACGCGGTTCCAGCACCGCCAGAATGCGCGCGGTGCCGCCAACCTTGCCGCGTAACGCCGCAAGCGTCGCCAGAATAGCGGTTGGGTGGTGCGCGAAATCGTCATACACCGTCACCCCGTGGGCTTCGCCGCGCAGCTCCAGACGGCGGCGGGCGTTGATAAACGTCCCCAGTGCATTGGCGGCATCTGCAGGCAGTACGCCCACATGACGCGCCGCAGCGATCGCCATCAGGCCGTTGTGCATGTTGTGCTCGCCCACCAGGCTCCACTTCACCTCACCCACTTTCTCACCGTCGAGCAGCACTTCCCACTCGGATGCATCCGCGTTGAGCTTTTTCGCCTGCCAGTGGCCCTGCTCGCCCACCAGCTCCTGCTCGCTCCAGCATCCCATCGCCATGGTCTGCTTCAGGTTGATATCGTTCTCCGGCAGGATGATGCGCCCCTGACCCGGAACAATGCGCACCAGATGGTGGAACTGTTTCTGAATCGCCTTCAGGTCGTCAAAGATGTCAGCGTGATCGAACTCAAGGTTGTTGAGGATCAGCGTGCGCGGGCAGTAATGCACAAATTTGGAACGCTTGTCGAAGAATGCGCAGTCGTATTCGTCCGCTTCTATCACAAAGAACGGGCTGTCACCCAGACGCGCGGAGACGTCGAAATTCCCCGGCACGCCGCCGATCACAAAGCCCGGCTTGTAGCCGCAGGCTTCGAGGATCCAGGTTGCCATTCCGGCGGTAGTGGTTTTGCCGTGCGTACCGGCAACGGCGATAACCCAGCGGTCGCGCAGGACGAAATCATGCAGCCACTGCGGGCCAGACATGTACGGAATATTGCGTTCCAGCACCGCCTCAACGCATGGATTTCCACGGGTCATGGCGTTACCCACGATCACCAGATCCGGCTGCGGCTCCAGCTGGCTGGCGTCATATCCCTGAATCAGAGAGATACCCTGCTTCTCCAGCAGCGTGCTCATCGGCGGATACACATTGGCGTCCGAACCCGTCACTTCATGGCCCAGCGAGCGCGCCAGCATTGCCAGTCCGCCCATGAAAGTGCCACAAATCCCCAATATATGAATGCGCATACGTCACTATCCTTCTTCAATGTGGCGCACATTTTACCCGCATGTCAGCGGCTGTGAAACGCATTTCAGGTAAATCCGTATTTTGCTGGCGCGATTCACCTCTGCGCTAATATTTGAATGTTTGTTAAGATTGTTGGACATCAACCGCTTTACTCAACATAAGATGCAGGGAAAGTGTTATGAAAACGTTAGGTGAATTTATTGTCGAAAAGCAGCACGAGTTCTCTCATGCTACGGGTGAGCTCACTGCTTTGCTGTCGGCAATAAAGCTGGGCGCTAAGATCATCCACCGTGATATCAACAAGGCCGGTCTGGTCGATATCCTGGGTGCCAGCGGTGCCGAGAACGTTCAGGGTGAGGTTCAGCAGAAACTCGACCTGTTCGCCAATGAAAAACTAAAAGCAGCACTGCGCGCGCGCGACATCGTTGCGGGTATCGCCTCTGAAGAAGAAGATGAAATCGTCGTTTTCGAAGGGTGTGAACACGCAAAATACGTTGTTCTGATGGATCCCCTGGACGGCTCCTCCAACATCGACGTTAACGTTTCTGTCGGTACCATTTTCTCTATCTACCGCCGCGTCACGCCTGTTGGCACGCCGGTGACGGAAGAAGACTTCCTGCAACCGGGCAGCAATCAGGTCGCGGCCGGTTACGTGGTATATGGCTCGTCCACCATGCTGGTGTACACCACCGGATGCGGCGTTCACGCCTTTACCTACGATCCGTCGCTGGGCGTCTTCTGTCTGAGCCAGGAGCGTATGCGCTTCCCGGAGAAGGGCAACACCTACTCCATCAACGAAGGCAACTACATCAGATTCCCGAACGGCGTGAAGAAGTACATCAAATTCTGCCAGGAAGAAGATAAGGCTACCCAGCGCCCGTACACCTCCCGCTATATCGGCTCGCTGGTGGCGGATTTTCACCGTAACCTGCTGAAGGGCGGCATTTACCTTTACCCAAGCACCGCAAGCCACCCGGACGGGAAGCTGCGTCTGCTGTATGAATGCAACCCGATGGCGTTCCTGGCCGAACAGGCGGGTGGCAAGGCGAGCGACGGTAAAGAGCGTATTCTGGATATCGTGCCGGAAAGCCTGCACCAGCGCCGTTCGTTCTTCGTCGGCAATGACCATATGGTTGATGACGTAGAACGCATGATCCGCGAATACCCGGACGCGTAATATGCCAAAAGGGGAGCCGGGAAGGCTCCCCTTTTTCGTTATGCCGTTTGCGCCGTGAGCCTGAAAGAGGCCATGGCTTCCATCAGCTCGCGCGACTGCGCTTCCAGCGAGCGCGTGGCGGCGGTAGATTGCTGCACCAGCGCCGCGTTTTGCTGGGCGGTTTCATCCATCTGATTGACGGCAATATTCACCTGCTCAATACCCCGGCTCTGCTCCTGAGACGCGGTCGCAATTTCACGCATCAGCTTTGTCATTCGCAGCACTTCGGTGGCGATCTCGTCCATCGTCTCGCCGGCCTGCTGCGCCAGCTCGCTGCCTTCGTTCACGTGGGTCTGCGAATCACTGATAAGCGAGCGGATCTCTTTTGCGGCGTCGGCGCTGCGGCTGGCGAGGTTACGCACTTCGCCCGCCACGACCGCGAAACCGCGCCCCTGCTCGCCCGCGCGCGCCGCTTCAACGGAGGCGTTCAGCGCCAGAATGTTGGTCTGGAACGCGATGCCGTCAATCACGCTCAGGATGTCGGCGATGCGTGCCGAGCTGCCGGAGATATCGCGCATCTTCTCAATCACGTAGCACACCATTTCACTGCCGCGATCGGCGGTATCGGACACCGACTTCGCCAGCTGGTGCGCCTGCCCGGCGTTGTCGGCGTTGAGTTTCACCGTGGCGGTGATCTCTTCCATGCTGGCGGCGGTCTGCTCCAGCGAGGTGGCGGTGGATTCCGTGCGTACGGCAAGATCCCGGTTTCCCGCCGTCAGCTCGCGGCTGCCGGTATCAATCTGCGAGCTGGCGTCGCGCACCCGCAGCACGGAGTCCATCAGCGACCGGCGCATCGCTTCGATCGCCGCGTTAAGGCGATTAAACTCCTGGCTCGCCGGGGCGTTCAGCGCGTGGGTTAAATCTCCGGCCGCCACGTGCTCCAGCTGGGCAATCGAGGCGGAAAGCGGCCTGAGCAGCATGTGGCGCAGCGCCAGCCAGGCCAGCACGATAATGCCCGCCGTCAGCAGCGCCGCGACAACGATCAGGATAAGCACCCGCGTTTTGCTCGCCTGAACGGCGCTCACTTCCGCTTTGCCGCGCGCCTCGCTCCACGCCTGGAACGCCTGCATGTCGTTATCAAACCGCTTCGCCACCGGGATCAGCTTATTTTCCAGCAGATCGTAATAGCTGTCCGCGCTTTGCTCGTTCAGGGCTTTCAGCATCGGGTCAATACCCTGCTGGTTATAGGCCGCCAGGCTCGCGGCCACGTTATCCAGCAGCGTTTGCCCCCGTTCATCCGCTACGCCACCGTCGATCGTGCCCTTCAGCGTTTTCCGCGCCTGCGCCACTTCCTGATTAATGGTTTTGACCGCTTTTGCAGCATCGTCCAGCATGCCGATCTCCATCATGCGGACGGCCTGCCCCGCTTCGTTGCGCGCGCGCAGGATCAGGGTGTAGCCAGCGTTCAGCTGCACCATCTGTTCCCCCTGAAGGTGGTTGATGCGCTGGAGCGATGAGGAGCTTTGCGTGAGGGCATAAATGCCGATGCCGCTGACGGCCAGCAGCAGAAGGGTCATAACGGCCAGTAAAGAGAGCAAGCCGGTACGAATCGATAGCGTTTTAAGCATGATGTTATTTCCGGTAGCGAGATATTTCTGGGCATAAAGAAAGAGTATCGGCCGCTACCGGAATTTGTTTAGACTTTCAGCATGTTATCGCTCTGTTACTGATGTGTTCACACGGGTAACAGGCGAGCTCTGGCGGTTCTCCCAGAGCACCGTCAGGCCGCGCTGGAGCGCGATAAAAATAAACAGCAGGATGCCGATGGCGATTTTGGTCCACCAGGAGCTGAGCGTGCCGTCGAAGTTAATGTAGGTCTGGATCAGCCCCTGGATCGCCACGCCAAACAGCGTGCCGAGCACCGTTCCCACCCCGCCGCTGAGCAGCGTGCCGCCAATCACCACCGAGGCAATCGCGTCCAGCTCGACGCCCACCCCCGCCAGCGCATAGCCCGCCTGGGTGTAGATCGAGAACACGATACCCGCCAGCGTCGCCAGCCCGGTCGAGAGCATGTAGATGCGGATGGTGGTGCTGCGCGTCGACACCCCCATCAGGTTCGCTGACGTAGCGCTGCCGCCGATGGCGTAAACCTGATTACCAAACCGGGTACGGCGGGCAAGCAAGATGCCGATCGCCACGACGCCCAGCATCAGCAGCCCCATCGCGCTCAGTCGACCGCCGCCGGGGATTTTCCACGCCAGGCTGGAGAGCGTGTCGTAGATAGGATGGTTAATCGGAATCGACTCCTCCGACACCAGATAGCTAACGCCGCGCAGGAAGAACATCCCGGCGAGGGTGATGATAAACGCCGGGATTTTCAGCGCGTCGATTAAAAGCCCCATAAAGGCGCCGAACGCGCAGCCCATAGCCAGCACCAGCGGGAAGGCCAGCAGCGGCGAGATCCCCCAGTAGCCAATCGCTTTGGCAAGGAACACGCCGGTAAAGGCGATCACCGACCCGACGGAGAGATCGATCCCACCGGAGAGGATCACAAACGTCATGCCGACGGCGATAATCCCAAGAAACGCGTTATCGGTAAGAATGTTGCAAATCACCCGCGTTGAGGCAAAGCCCGGAAACTGGGTCAGGCAGTAAAGGTAGCCCAGCACGAACACGCCCAGCGTGATCGTTAACGGTAAATTACGTTTTATCATGACCGCGGATCCCCTTAATGAGAGTGATAAAGCGCGGCGACTGCACGATAAGTACAATAAGCACCACGACCGCCTTGACGACCTGATTAAGCTCCGGCTGGAACCCGGAGAGCAAAATCCCGGTGTTCATGCCCTGAATAATCAGCGCCCCCACCACCGAGAGCAGGAGGTTGAAACGCCCGCCCATCAGCGACCCGCCGCCGATAACCACCGCGAGGATCGCGTCCAGCTCCAGCCAGAGTCCGGCGTTGTTGGCATCCGCCCCGCGAATATCTGCCGCCACGATCACCCCGGCAATTGCGGCACAGACGCCGCTCAGCACGTAGGTCAGCATCACCATCAGCCGTGTATTTACCCCGGCGTTTTTCGCGGCCCGGATGTTAATCCCGACCGCTTCGATGAACATGCCAAGCGCCGTTTTGCGGGTGAAAAGCCAGAACACCACCAGCGTTACCAGGGCGACAATCACCGGCGTCGGGAAGAACAGAAAATTACCGCTGCCGATCCACGCCAGGCCCGGAGAGTTAAAGGTGACGATCTGCCCGGAGGTGATAAGCTGCGCCACGCCGCGTCCGGCCACCATCAAAATCAACGTCGCGACAAACGGCTGGATCTTGAGAACCGCGACCAGAATGCCGTTCCACAGCCCGGCCAGTACTCCAGAGCCCAGCGCGGCGAGCAGCACTACCGGCAGGCTGTGCCCGGCGACGGTCATCGAGGCGGCGGTAGCGCCCGCTATCGCCATTACGGCGCCAACGGAGAGGTCAATGCCGCCGGTGGCAATCACCAGCGTCATCCCAATCGCCAGCAGCGCCACGGGCGCGGCACGGTTTAAGATGTCGACAGGGCTGCCAAACAGGCGGCCATCCTGCACGACGATCTGAAAGAAGTGCGGAGCCACCAGGCTATCCACCAGCAGCACCAGCAGCAGCGCCGCGATTTGCGGGGTGCCGGTCGGCCAGCTGAAGCGGCGCTTCGCTTCGCCGGTTTGCGAAAGAGAACGGGACATCACATGTGACTCCTTACGCCGCGATGGCATTCATGATCGCCGGAACGGACAGTTCATCCAGCGGGATCTCCGCCACCTGCCTGCGATCGCGCATGATGATGACGCGATCGGCATAGCCAACCAGCTCCTCCAGCTCCGACGAGATGACCAGCAGCGCCAGGCCGTCGGCGCACAGCGTTTCGATAAGCCGGATGATTTCGGCGTGCGCGCCCACGTCGATGCCGCGCGTTGGCTCGTCGAGGATCAGGAACTGCGGTTTGGTCAGCAGCCAGCGAGAAAGCAGCACCTTCTGCTGGTTGCCGCCCGACAAAAACTCGATGGGCTGCTCAGCGCTCGGGGTACGAATGCCGAGCTGTCGGATAAAGCGCTCGGCAATGGCGTTCTGCTCCTTACGCGGGATCGGCCGCAGCCAGCCGCGCTGGGCCTGCAGGGCCAGAATAATATTTTCGCGCACCGAGGCGGCCGCAATAATGCCGTCCGTTTTCCTGTCTTCCGGGCAGAAGCCCACTCCCAGACACGACGCCTTATGCGGCGAACGCAGCGTTTGCGGTTTGCCTTTGATCAGCGCCGTTCCGCTGTCGGCGGGTTTGATCCCGAAGATCACCTCGGCGGTTTCGGTGCGACCAGAGCCTAACAGCCCCGCCAGCCCCACAATTTCACCGGGGCGCACCTCCAGGTTAAACGGTGCGATAGTGCCTTTTTTGCCGTAGTCGTGAAACGCGGCGACCGGTTTTTCGCTCAGCAGCGTCCGGCCCGCGCGCTGGAGCGCGTTGGCCTCCAGCTCCCGGCCCAGCATCATTTTAACCAGCTCAATCTGCGGCAGCTCGCGGGTTTCGCGGCAGCCAACAAAGCTGCCGTTGCGCAGCACCGTAATGCGATCGCTTACCTCGTAGACCTGATCGAGAAAATGGGTAACGAAAATCAGGCTCACGCCCTGATTGCGCAGCTGGCGCATCAGGGTAAAAAGCATTTCCACTTCCTGGGTATCGAGGCTGGCGGTGGGTTCATCAAGGATCAGCACTTTCGCCGAGAGATCGATGGCGCGGCAGATCGCGACGATCTGCTGCATCGCCACGGAAAAGCGGTTAAGCGGCTCGCGCACGTCGAGGGAGAAGCCGTAAGATTCCATCAGCTTCGCCGCGCGGGCTTCCATCTCCTTGCGGCGCAGCAGCCCAAAGCGCCTGGGCTCGCGGCCAATAAACAGGTTATCCGCCACCGACATGTTCGGCAGCAGGTTCACTTCCTGGTAGACCGTTCCGATCCCCAGCTGCTGCGCGTGGGCAGTATTTTTTGGCGAAATGGCGTTGCCTTCCAGCCAGATGGTGCCGCGATCGGCGTAATACACCCCGGTCAGGGCTTTGATCAGCGTCGATTTCCCCGCGCCGTTTTCGCCGAGCAACGCCATGATCTCCCCGCGCCGCAGGCTGAAATCAACGTTATCCAGCGCCTTAACGCCCGGGAAGAATTTACTCAGGCCCTCCGTGCGGAGGATTTCCTGGTGTTGTTCAGTGGTCATGGTTTTCCCCCTCACCCTGACCCTCTCCCCGGAGGGGAGAGGGGACTATTCGTGCCAGTCTTTAATTTTCTGCCCAAACTGCCCTTTTCCCTCTCCCCTCCGGGGAGAGGGCTAGGGTGAGGGGGCTGAGCTTAGTAGCCCATATTTTTCTTCTTCTCTAACTCTTCTTTTGCCGTATCCGGCAGGTAGAGCGTGGATTTGGTGACCGTCACTTTTTCAGGCATCGAGCCGTCTTTCTTGAATTTCTCCAGCGCATCGAATGCCGGGCCCGCCATGTTTGGCGTCAGCTCGACGCTGGCGTTCGCTTCACCGTCAATCATCGCTTTATAGATGTCCGGCACGCCGTCGATAGAGCCGGTGAGAATATCTTTGCCCGGCTTCAGGCCCGCTTCTTTGATGGCCTGGATAGCGCCGATGGCCATGTCGTCGTTGTGGGCGTAAACCATGCAGATGTTTTTGCCGTTATTTTCAGCTTTGATGAAGCTCTCCATAACCTCTTTGCCCTTGCTGCGGGTGAAGTCGCCGGACTGAGAGCGGACGATCTTAATATTTGGCGCGCTGGCGATAGCCTCCGCAAAGCCTTTCTTACGGTCGATAGCCACGCTCGCGCCGACGGTGCCCTGCAGCTCAACCACGTTACACGGCTTGCCATCCACCTGCTTCACCAGCCATTCACCAATCAGCTTGCCTTCGAGAACGTTATCTGCGGTGACGGTGGTCATATAGAGAGATTTGTCTTTTACGTCGATGGAACGGTCAAGCAGGAAGACTGGAATTTCAGCATCTTTGGCTTCCTTCAGAACCGGCTCCCAGCCCGTGGCGACAACCGGGGCGATAAAGATCGCATCCACGCCCTGGGCGATAAAGGAGCGTACCGCTTTAATCTGGTTCTCTTGCTTTTGCTGACCATCGGCGATTTTCAGCGTAATACCGCGTTTTTCAGCTTCACTTTTCGCCACGTTAGTTTCAGCGGCGCGCCAGCCGGATTCAGATCCGACCTGCGAAAATCCAACGGTTAACGGTGCGGCCATCGCCATAGACGACATGGCTGCCGAAACTGCTGTAACAAGAAGTAAGCGCTTCCACATATGAACGTCCTCGTAGGGTAGGTTATTGTTGGTTAAAAGATGTTCCGCGGTTGAACTATAGCCAATCGAATATGTTACGGATTGCGTTACATCACACTTCAGAAAAGTGAATAAAACGTTAATCACAAGTTTGTAATCGCTTTCATTTCAACATTTAAAATGCGGCTGAGTTTATGGATTATCCTGTCATGGAATCGGTCCGAAAAGTGACGGGAGGAGGGAGAGAAGACGAAAACAGGCGGAGACTTTCAGCGCCAGTTGGCTATAATACTTGCCACTTGTTTACCATCCATTTTAAAGGACACCGACATGAGCTTACTCAACGTCCCAGCGGGTAAAGAACTGCCAGAAGACATCTACGTGGTTATCGAAATCCCGGCCAACGCAGATCCAATCAAATACGAAATCGACAAAGACACCGGTGCGCTGTTCGTTGACCGTTTCATGTCTACCGCCATGTTCTATCCATGCAACTACGGCTACATCAACCACACCCTGTCTCTGGACGGTGACCCGGTTGACGTGCTGGTCCCAACGCCGTACCCACTGCAGCCAGGTTCCGTCATTCGCTGCCGCCCGGTTGGCGTGCTGAAAATGACCGACGAAGCGGGTGAAGATGCGAAACTGGTTGCCGTACCGCACACCAAGCTGAGCAAAGAGTACGATCACATTAAAGATGTGAACGACCTGCCAGAGCTGCTGAAAGCGCAGATCGCCCACTTCTTCGAGCACTACAAAGACCTCGAAAAAGGCAAATGGGTTAAAGTTGAAGGTTGGGATAACGCAGAAGCTGCGAAAGCAGAAATCATCGCGTCTTTCGAACGCGCTGCTAAGAAGTAATTCTTACCGCTGATGCTAAGCCCCGCGCGCCGGGGCTTTTTTATGGCTGGCGCCTGGCTTAAGGTGAAGCGCGTTCATCACTACATCAGGAAAGACCATACTGGCACTGCTTTCCCTGATAATACGCATCGACACCTCCAGAGTCATACAAAATATAATTCATACGATGCGAATGAAGTTGCGCTCTTAAAACAGCCACATACCAGCAGAAAGATATACGAGAAAAAATTACGAAGCATGCTCGACGTTAAAAATATTACAAAAAATTCATTTCACTTTTTTTGTGATACTTCCCACGTAACTTCTCCAAAGAGCACAGCGTAAGTATCGACTGTGGTATCAGAAGCAGGACAGGCCCGCTAAGAATAATCTTAATTTTGGGAGTGTAAATAGTAAAACTGAAGAGAGCCCTATCATAAATGGTGGGAAATAGTTGAATGAATGTGTCATGAGTAACATACTGTTTTAATAATACATACAGCTTTCTCTTCCACAGGTTCACTATGTCATCCATTAACATTGATGTTGCCCGTCCTACTGGGATTTATTTTATCATTGAACGGCTGTATTCCCGTGATGGCCTTATGCCTTCTTTTGGGGAAATCAGCCCCTCTTTAACGCAGGTACACCGTACTGTCATTCAGCTAAAACGTAAGCAAGACATGTTCATGGATGGCGTTAAGGTTACGCCTAAAGATATAACCCTTTGGCAACAGATAAAATACCTTACGGGTTCAAAAGTCACGACTAAAGATACAGAAACGCTAGTGTATACCACCGATTTTATCGGCTCCCTTGTTGCCACAACACCGTTAGGCAATATTGAGCTTGAAAATATTCCTCGTTTCCTCACAACAGAGTCTATCCACTCCCTGCCACAGGCGGTGAGTTATGGTCGTGATCCCATACCACACGTTCTACTTTATGGTCGTAAGGATATTGTCTTTTTTATGGATAATGGTGGAAAAGGTACGCCAACCGCTATTGCAAAATATAATCATAATACGCGTGATCTTGCCATAATCAAAGATCAGCTAGAAGCCAGTAAAACAATGAAAGAACTGCTCTCAAAAGGAGCAAGACTATGAGTAATAAAAGTCATATTGTAAGTTTAATCATCCTTATTATTGCCGCTTTTATCTTCGGCAGAAGCACGTATATTGATTATCTGGCATGGTATTACGGGAGCAATGATTTACTATTTAAAGAAATCACCCCCTCATTAGTATCCAGTTTATTTAACGGCCTTTATTTCGCTTTGTCAGCATGTATCATTTACGGGTTACTCACTCTTTTAAAAAGAATCCCCAAAAATATCGTAGTTTCTTGTCTGCTTCAGTTCTGTATTAACATTGGGCTATATACCCTTTTCGTTGCAGTAGACAGAGGATATAGTAAATTGCATACATTGGGCCCGGGTGCTACTGACATTACCTACGGCTATTTTTTAGGGGCGTTGCTGACGAGCACTCTCCTGACCGTCGCGATCGTGAGCGTAATACATGCTAAGTTTCTTTCTTCGAAGCATAAAGATGGGCTACATAAAGGCATTTGACTGCTACGGCAAAGACAGCAAAGGGCAGTATCTCTGCATCATGGCGTTCCAGCTTGCCTGGTTTATGTGTTACTTATGGATCCCTTATCGAAGCGATTATGCGATTCTGCTGTTTTTACTGTTCTTTCTGCCCGTCATTTCAAGCAATACGCGGTGCATAAACTACTATGGCCGTTCACGCTCGCTGTGTTTGTTATGGCTTATTGCCCCGTACATCATGCTGTTCGTTCCTCTGTTTTTAACCCGGCGCAGGGATACAGAACAGAGCTGAATGAATAAAAAACAACGCCACCTTACGGTGGCGTTGTCGTTTTTCAGTACTGGTCTCTGTCTAACCAGTTACCGCTTTCAATCAGCCTTAACCCGTCAACCGAACGCTGGTACACGTACATCCATGCACTGCCGTAAGGCGTCTGGATCAGCTGGCGAGCGTATTCACCGCCCCTGGTGCGCAAGGCATCAAGTTCGGCCAGCGTAGCATTATCAATACGATAAACTTCACCCTGTACCGTTCCGTTCCCCGGAACCGCGCCTGGATAGTGGCCCAGACTGTACAACTGGTAGTTTTCGATTGTGTAATTTCCCAGCAACTGGGCGTTGGTCATCCAGTGGCTGTTGCCTTGCTTGGTTCGTAAACTGCCGTAAACAAATATTCGCATTGCTAAAACTCAAACTGATAGAGCAGATCAAGTGCCTGGTCTACGCCGGACACTGCTTCCAGATATAGCTTAGGCATCAGGCGATAACGTAACGTGAGTGTAGCCAGCGAGTCAAAGATCCCCACGCCATATTTTACCTGCAGGCCCGGCAGAACATAGCCGCTGACCACTACCTGCGAAGAGTCACCCACGCCCTGAGTGTCCAGCGCCAGATTGCTTACGCCAAACGTCTCGCCGATTTTACCCACAACCTGACCACTTTGTGCAACCCCCAGACCCACTAACATTGACGTCATTGCCGCGCCATCGCCCTGCTGGCTATCCAGACCCTGACCGCGCAGCAGGTACGAGAGCGCTTCCTGTTGCGACATGGCCGGGTCTGAGAAGATTTCAGCCTTAGGTTCGTCGGCGGAGCCGGTAACGCGCACGCCCGCAATCACGTCATCTTCGGTGGCGTCCGGGTTACGAATCGCCTCGATGTTAAGGACCGGCTGATCCGGCGGACCGGAGAACAGCAGCTCGCCTTTACGCACAATCAAATCCTGGCCGTAGGCATGGAAGCGCCCTTCAGGAATATTGATTTGCCCGTTCAGGCCAAGCCCCTGCTGATCCTGCGCCACTTTCAGATCGCCCGTGAGCCTCGCCTTCAGCCCAAACGCGTCCAGACGCACGTTATTCCCCACGTGCACGATAAGATTACTATTGATCGGTATGCCGGCGCTCTTCTGTTCAAGAGGTTTCAGATTTTCATCGAGCATCACTTCATCACTGGAGACGCCGACCGCGCTTTCCGGCACCTCGTGCACGACGATGCGCGCCCACGGCACGTCAACGCGGCCATCCAGCGTGAAGAGACTTGGCGTCGCCTCAAAGACCACGTCTGGCGACACGTCCAGCCGCACCATCGGCGGTACCGTGATGCGAACCCTGCTGCCCTTGGCCGCAATACGGGCGCGCCAGTTGTCGAGCTGGCTCCAGTCTGCGTCACCGCTCAGGTTAATTTGCCCCTGCTGCGTCAGCACTGAACCGCTGAGGGTTGAGCTCTGGCCGTTAAAGTTCATCGCAAGCTGGCTTGGCTGCATATCGAACGGCATAAAGTTACCGTCGATATCCACACCGTTTAACCGCATCTGGCCGAACAGCTGCGGGCTTTGCGCATCCCCCGCCAGGCGCAGGTTGGCGCTGAGCATCCCCGCCGCCTTTTCCCCGCGCGAGAAAATCGGGTTCACCATCGCCAGGTTGAAGTTGCGAATATTGACGCTGCCGCCGAGATTGCGTCGGCCCTGCGGATCGGTGATTTGCACCTGTCCGTCAAGCTGGCCGTTGTTGGTCAGGCGGATTAGCCATCCCAGCTCTGCGCGGTTGTTACGCAGGTCGGCATTCAGGTTCAGGGTGTCGAACGCCACGGGCAGCGGCGCGTCATTGACCTCCTGCGTCACCTTCACGTTACGCCCGGAGAGCGTAACGCTACCCTGCGGTAGCCCCTCTTTGGTGGTGTCCCACGCCACGTCCGCTTTACCGCTAAAGACGCCGCTGGCCTGAGTGGTTTCCGGCATAAACGGTTTCAGCATTGCCAGGTCGAAACGGTTGAGGTTGATCTGCGCGCGCCCTTCTGCCCCCGCATCAATGGTCTGCGGCACGCACAGCTCGGCATTCGGGTTGGTCCAGCAGTGTGGCCCAATGCTGATCTTTTGCTCCGCATTGCGATAGTCCAGCGCGACAGAGCGTGACAGCACCAGCGGCCCTACCGGCGTGCTGAAGCGGGTGTTATCCAGCACGCCTTTCCAGCGCGTCGCTTCACGGTCAAAACTGCCTGCCAGGTGGAGCTGGCCGGAGACCGGCTCGCCCTGCACGCGCAGCTGGAGATCGTGCTGCTTTTCGTTACCTTTGGCCGCCAGCGTCACCAGGCTGATGTTCACGTCAGGCAGGGAGATACGCTCCACGCGCAGGTCCAGGTTTCCGCCAATCTGATCGGTGGACTTCACGTCGCCGTCGACCCGTACGCGGGCGATAGAGAGCTCCTGCCAGCGCAGGTTATTGGCGGTGATGTCTGCCAGCAGCTGCGGCGCTTCAACCGTACCGCGAACCTTCACTAACCCCTTCGCCGTGCCGCCCAGCCCGGGCAGGGCGTTATCAAGATTCGGCGCGTCAATGGTGGCATCCAGATTCAGGTCTTTTACCCCCAGCTCGCCCTTAATGTCCGCCGTGTTGCGGCCGAGCGCCACGTGCAGGCCCGGGATCACCCACTGGAGATAGCTGTTGCCCTTAACCGAACCTTCGACCTTAACCTTGTTCTGCTTCACGTTGCCGGTAAGCCTGATCTCCGGCACGTCCATCTGCCAGGTGCCGCCGTACAGGCTGCCGCGGGTTTTGATCAGACCATCCAGTTTTGACGGCCAGTCCGGCACCTCTTTGGCGGTGTTGATGCCGGTCAGCTTCAGCTCGCCGCGCCAGCTGATCGCCTGCTGCCAGTCGAGCAGCGCGGTCAGCTCGGTTTTCCCTTCCAGCGCCGCCACGGTCAGCTTGTCGAGGTTAACCTGCAGCTCGTTGCCCTTCGCATCGAGGGTGATATCGGCGGGAGGTACACCCTGCCCCTTCACTGCCGTACGGAACGACAGCGTGTAGTCGGTCATTTTGCCGCTTAGCTTCAGCTTCAGATCGTCGGCCTGGAACTGTTTTTCGCCGGTGAACGGCCAGTAAAGCTGCTTGCTGACGAGCTCAAGATTGAGCGGTAAACCGGCCTCCGCCAGCCGGGTTTGTCCCCGCAGCACCATATCCACCGGGCCGGAGAGGTTTACGCCGAACTCCAGCTTGTCGCGCAGCGCACCGCCAACCTTCACCTTCACCTTCTCGCCCTTCAGCGGATCGACGTTCAGGGCGCTGTTAAGCGTGATATCCACCGGCCAGCTGTCGCGCAGCAGCGCGTTGCCGGAGGCGTTCACCGAGCCCTGGTTAGTGTCGATATCCAGCGCGTCGAGCTTCATGTTGCCGTCGATGCTGCTGACCTTAAGCAGCATGTTATAGACCGTCAGATCGGTATCCCCGGTAAGACGCAGCTGCTCGCCCCTGAACGATTCGATATTGAGATTCAGCGGCAGATGCACGTCGGTCATCTCCGGCAGAACCGGTTTCGAGAAGAGCGCTTTCAGGGTTTCACCCAGCGGTTTTTCTTCCGGCTGCGGGTTCTGGATCTTCGGCTCAACGATCTCTTCCTGCGCCACGTCAGCGACCTTCGGCAGCGCAATCAGCAGCCCCTGCAGGGAGGTTGGCGTCAGGGTGAGGTTTTTCTCCTGCCAGCGCAGGCCGGAGGTGAAGTCCATCACGGACACCGTCGTATCGTCGATTTTGATATTGACGTTGTCCAGCGCCACCCGACTGAGCGCGATTGGGTACGGCGTGGAGAGATTAAGCGGGCCGCTATCCTCTTCCTCGACCGGCGCAGACTTTGGCATTTTCTCGGAATCTATCGCCACGTTAACGTCTTTTAACGACAGATCGTTTACGCACAATTGACTATCCCGCAGGCAGCCCAGCTTCACCGCCAGATGAAACTCACCGGCGTTTACCGCCACGCCGGGCTGTTCGTAACGGATATTTTTCAGCCGCAGATCGCGCCAGCCGCCCGTCACCTGACCGATTTCAAGCCCCGGCACCCAGCGGTTCGCGGCGTTAAACAGCAGGTGCAGGCCGGTGGTAGTGCCCACCAGAAACGCCACCGCACCAAGCAGCAATACGATAAAAATCAGCACTCCGAGGCTTATCTTCTTCCATAAACTCATAATTCAGGCCCCAGACCGATGTAAAACTGTAAACCGTGTTCGTCTTTGTCACCCACCGGAACGGCGAAATCGAGCTTGATCGGCCCGACCGGTGACTGCCAGCGCACGCCCACACCCGCGCCGGTTTTGAAATCGCTGCGGCGGATGTCGTTCACCGCTTCACCACCGTCGACAAACATGGCGCCCCACCATTTGCCGCTGACGTTGTACTGGTACTCCAGCGAGCCGGTCGCCAGCTTAGATGCCCCGGTCAGCTGCCCTTTTTCGTTTTCAGGCGAGATCGATTTGTACTTATACCCGCGAATGCTGCGGTCGCCCCCGGCGAAGAAGCGCAGATCCGGCGGAACGCGCTCAAAGTCGCCGGTTTCAATCCAGCCGAGGTTGCCGCGAACCACGAAGCGGTGTTTGTCGTACAGGGTGCGGATCCAGACGTTCTGCGCCTGTACCACCGAGAAGTCCACGTCCGAACCCCAGGCCGTATTGGAATAATCAATGGAGTAGCGCTGCGAATCGCCCCAGGTTGGCATCAGGCCGCCGCGCGAGCGGGTACGGCTGATCATCACCCCCGGATAAAGCAGCATGGTGGTGTTGGTGACGTTTGCCTGGGTAAAGTGGTCGAGGCTCCAGCGCAGGTTGATGGCGCGCTGCCAGCCGCTGGAGAGATCCCAGAAGCGGGATACCGCAAGCGTCGTCGAGTCCTGCTCGGTATCGTTCAAATCGGTGCGCTTAAAGCCGCCCTGAAGCAGGTAATACTGCTCAAGCGGGTTTTTCAGCAGCGGCATTTTATAGCTGAAGTCCAGCTGCTGCTCGGGTGCCGAGAGGCTGACGCTGGTGGTCAGGCTGTGGCCGTAGGAGTTCATCCACGGTTTTCGCCACTGGGCTTTCACCCGTGGGCCGACATCCGTGGAGTAGCCGACACCGGTCTCAATGGTGTTCTCGGTGCGCGGAGAGACCACGCCATGCAGCGGTAAGACCTTCGTTTTACGGGACTTCTCAAACTCCGGCGCCACCACCACCGAGTTAAACCAGCCGGTGGCGGACAAACGACGGTTAAGCTCGCCCAGATCGCTGGACTGGTAGTAGTCGCCCTTTTTGAACGGCACCAGGTTTTGCAGATACTCTTCGCGGATCTGCGAGCCTTCGAAGGTTACGTCGCCAAACCGATAGCGCTCGCCGCTGTCGTAATCGATATCCCAGAACGCCTGACGCCGCTCCAGCGCGACGCCCAGCTGGCTTTTATTGAACTGGCTGTCGAAGTAGCCTTTGCGCAGCGAGACGCTGGTGAGCGACTTTTTAAAGCGGTCGTAATCACCGTGATTCAGGACGGTGCCCACTTTCGGGCGGGTGCTGAGCAGGTCGAGATAATCCCGATCCGTACGCGCACCGCCGCGCAGCACCACGTTTGTGCCGCCAATTAAAACGGGTTCGCCCGGCGAAACGCGGGCAATCAGCACCTGCCGCCCTTTAGCCGGCGGCGGGCGTAAATCGAAATCGATGGTGGGCTCGTAATACCCCAGCGCCTTTAGGCCCTCACGGATGGCGTCATCCACGCGCGCGCGAAAACGCCGGTCCGGCGTCACTTCGTCGCTCTGGATGGTGGAAAGCTGCGCACGCACGTTTTTTTCCAGCGCCCCGGATAGCCCCTCAACCTGCAAACGGACATTCGCCGCGCTGGCAATCCCGCTTGTCAGCATTAAACTGACCAAACATAACTGGCGGATCTTTGTCACGTTTTCTCCTGAATATCCCTGTTTCCACCCTGGAAGCAAATGCAGTGCCGCTCCGCGGCAAAATACGGCCTGGTGGCCAAAAACCCAAATAACGGGTTGAAAAAGGGTGTAACACCCAAATATTTCTTATGATTAAATCTAGACTCATTCATCGCATTTATTGTGTTCAATTAAACGCGTCGTGACAACCTTAACCGAAACAACGCCACCCGGGAGGCCCCACCGTGAGTTTATTCGATAAAAAGCATCTGGTATCACAGGCCGATGCGTTACCGGGACGCAACACCCCTATGCCCGTGGCGACATTACACGCCGTAAACAACCATTCAATGACAAACGTTCCTGATGGAATGGAGATCGCCCTGTTCGCCATGGGCTGCTTCTGGGGCGTGGAACGCCTCTTCTGGCAGCTGCCGGGCGTGTACAGCACCGCGGCGGGCTATACCGGAGGGTATACGCCTAACCCAACCTATCGCGAAGTCTGTTCCGGTGAGACCGGCCATGCCGAAGCGGTCCGCGTGGTGTATGACCCGGGCGTCATCAGCTATGAACAGCTGCTCCAGGTGTTCTGGGAAAACCATGACCCGGCGCAGGGCATGCGTCAGGGTAACGATCACGGCACCCAGTACCGCTCGGCCATCTATCCGCTCACCCCCGAGCAGGAGGCCGCCGCCCGTGCCAGCCTGACGCGCTTCCAGGAAGCGATGCAGGCAGCGGGTGATAAACGCCAGGTGACGACCGAAATCGCCACCGCAAAACCGTTCTACTATGCCGAGGACGACCACCAGCAGTATCTGCATAAAAATCCGTACGGCTACTGCGGCATTGGCGGCATCGGCGTTTGCCTGCCGCCGCAGCAGGCCTGACTACCGATCCAGCGCCACGCGAGCCGCGTGGCGCGTGGCGTTGCTCACCGAACCGTAATCCAGCACTTTCCCCTGCAACAGCAGGTTAAAGACCGGCGCCTGCGGCCGGTTGAGCCGCGTCTGCACCAAATGCACCGCCTCTATACCCAGCTCCCGGCAGGGCACCGCAATCCCCGTAATCGGCTTTTCCAGCCGGTTGGCTAAGTTCCATGCAAAATCGGTGGTGATGATGGAGATATCTTCCGGCACGCGCAGCCCGTGGCGCCGGAGCGCCCTGAGCACGCCCTCCGTCATGCTGGTGCTGTTGGGAAAAATCACCTCGGGCCACTGCGCTCTGTCGTGGCCTGACAGCCATGCGTCAAGCTCGCGTTCAGCCTCCTCCGCCGTAAACCACTCCGTGACCAGCAGATCCCGCTGCGGCTCAAACGCCACGTGAAAATACCGGTACGCCTCTTTTATGCCGTCCAGCCGCGCATAGAGCGTGTCCCGCCGCAAGCAGGTGATGGTCAGCACCCGCCGGTGCCCCTGCTCGAAGAGATACTGCATGGTGGTAAAGCCAATCGCGCGGTGATCGGGGGAAACAGAATCCAGCACCCGATCCCGGTCGACGGAATTAATTAATACGCAGGGTTTATTCAGCGTACTGGCCAGCTTAAATATGGTGGAATCATCCGTACCAATGATAATGATCGCGTTAATATTTTTATGGCTGGCTTTTTCCATAAATAATTTCACATCCGCATGCTGTTCCTCTAATCCGCAATAGCTGATCCAGACATTGTGCGGCGCGCTGGCTTCGGCAATACCTTTGGTCACTTCCAGATAAAAAATATCCCCGCGCCCCTGAAAGGTTCTTTCGGGAGCAAATACCGCGATGCCGTTAATTAAGAGCCGCCCGCTCGCCATCGATTCCAGCACGCCAAGCTCCCGCGCGGTGCGGACAATCGCCTCCCGGGCCCTGTCGCTGGTGTAAGACTTGCCGCTTAACACTCTGGAAACCGTGCTCACGGAATACCCCGTCAGGGAGGCGATCTCCTCCATTTTTAACCTGCCCGGCATAGTGTGACCTCGCTCTCAATCAGTTTTTGCAAATATTTGCAGAAACAGCGCATTGATTTTAAAACTAAATTTCAAAACGGTTAGAGTTTACTTATTGACCTTGCGAGTATTCTCACAAAAACACATTGTCGCTGCGGCTCGCCTTTCCTATTTTTCGGTCATCACGCTTTTTGGCTGAAATTAAGGTGAGACATGGAGAAGGTACGTTTTGGCATTATTGGTGTAGGTAATATCGGTACGGTTCACGCGCGCTATTTACTGGCCGGTACCGTCAGCGACGCCTGCCTGACCGCGGTGTGCGATAACGCGGTGGATAAGCATCCCGCCATTCGTCAGCTGGTTGGCACCCTTCCGCTGTTCAGTGACGCGCAGGAGATGCTCCAGAGCGGGCTTATTGATGCGGTTATTGTCGCTACGCCGCATTACGACCATCCGCGCCTGTCGATGCTGGCGATGCGTCACGGCGTTCATACCCTGTGCGAGAAGCCGGCAGGCGTTTATACCGCGCAGGTGCAGGAGATGAACGCCTGCGCCCGCGAGTGCGACGTGGTGTTCGGCATCATGTATAACCAGCGGCCCAACCCGCTGTATCAGAAAGTGAAAGATCTGATCGACAGCGGCGAGCTGGGCGAGATCCGCCGCTCCAACTGGATCATCACCAACTGGTATCGCTCGCAAAGTTATTACAACTCCGGCGGCTGGCGCGCCACCTGGAAAGGCGAAGGCGGCGGCGTGCTGCTCAATCAGGATCCGCATCAGCTCGATCTGTGGCAGTGGCTGGTGGGCATGCCGGTTCGTCTGCGCGCGTTTTGCCAGTTCGGCAAGCATCGCGATATCGAAGTGGAAGACGAGGTCACCGCCTATGCGGAGTACGCCAACGGCGCGACCGGCGTGTTCATCACCACCGTCGCGGAAACGCCGGGTACCAACCGCCTGGAGATCGTGGGCGATCGCGGCAAAGTCGTCGTTGAGGAAGGGAAACTGCGCTACTGGCGGCTGCGCGAATCGGAAACCGCGTTTAACGCCCGCTGGCAGAATGGCTTTGGCGAGCCGGAATGCTGGGAAGTCACCCTCCCCGTAGCCCCTGAATACAGCGAGCATCACGTTATCACCGCCAACTTCTGCGCCGCCGTGCTGCGCGGCGAACCGCTAATTGCGCCGGGTCTGGACGGCATTCGCGGCTTAACGCTCTCAAACGCCATGCACCATTCGACCTGGACCGACGACTGGGTTGAGCTGCCGCTGAATGAAAAACAGTATCTGCGCCTGCTTCAGCAGCGCATCAGCACCTCTGTAGATAAAGGGGCCGCCAGCATCACGCTGGACGCCTCGGGCACCTGGTAACGCCGGAGAAAATCGATGCTAAACGTCGCCATTGTGGGAACGGGCAACATTGCCCATAACCATATTCAGGGTTATTTGCAGTTTGGACAGCGCTGCCGGATTGTCGCGCTGGTTGATATCTACCCGGAGAAAGCGGAGGAGAAAAAAGCGCGCTACGGCCTGACGGAGGCCCGCGTGTACGCCAGCCATCAGCAGATGCTGGAAGAAACGGTCGCGCTGGACATCGTTGACGTCTGCACCCCGCCCTATGTTCATGCGGAAATCAGCATTGATGCGCTGCGTGCGGGCTGCCATGTGCTGTGTGAAAAACCGATGGCCGCCTCGCTGGAGGAGTGCGACGCGATGATCGCCGCACAGCAGGCCAGCGGAAAAATGCTCTCGGTTATTGCCCAGAACCGCTTCACCGATGCCTTCTGGCGCTTAAAAGCGGCGGTGGATTCCGGCCTCGCCGGGAAGATCTGCCATGCGCAGGTAGATTCGTTCTGGTGGCGCGGGCACTGCTACTACGACCTGTGGTGGCGCGGCACGTGGGAAAAAGAGGGGGGCGGCTGCACGCTTAACCACGCGGTGCACCACATTGACGCCATTCAGTGGATGCTCGGTTTTCCGTCTGAGGTGGTGGCGATGATGAGCAACGTGGCCCACGATAACGCCGAGGTGGAAGATCTTAGCGCCGCGATATTTAAATACCCCAGCGGCGCGCTCACGCAGCTTACGGCTTCGGTGGTGCACCACGGCGAAGATCAGAAAATCATTATTCAGGGCGATAAGGCGCGCATCTCCGCGCCGTGGCAGGCTTTTGCCAGCGTAAGCGCCGACAACGGGTTCCCGCAGGAGACCAGCGACGCTGAACGCGAAGCGCGGCTAAACGCCGTGTTTCAGGAGACACCCAGGCTCGCATGGACGCTCCACGCCGGGCAGATTAACGACCTGCTCCAGAGCATTGAGCGCGGCACGGCCCCGCTGGTGGACGGCGTGCAGGGTAAGCGCTCGCTGGAGCTGATAACCGCAATTTACAAGTCGGCCATCACCCGCAGTATCGTCGCCTTACCCATCCGCAGCGATGACCCGTTCTACCTGACCGGCGGCATTAATGCCCTCGCCCCCCGTTTTTATGAAAAATCCGCAAGCGTCACCAGCTTCAGCGAAGTGGGCGCTATCCCTCTGGGTAAAGATCTGGATCGAGGACTGTAACCATGAACAAAAATGACGGAATGAACTACGCGCCGGTCGGTAAACCGCAGCCGGTGGTGCAGGCGGGTGAATTTGTGTTTGCCGCCGCCGCACTCGACCACGGGCATATCTACGGCATGTGTAATGGCCTGATTGAAGCAGGCGCCACGCTGAAGTGGGTGTACGATCCCGACCCGGCCAACGTGGATAAATTTATCCAGCAGTACCCGCAGGCGAAAGTCGCGGAGTCGCTGGAGGTGATACTCAACGACGACGAGGTGCGTCTGGTCGCGGGTGCCGCCATCCCCTCCGAACGCTGCGCGCTGGGGCTGAAGGCAATGGCGGCGGGCAAAGACTACTTCACGGACAAAGCGCCGCTCACCACGCTGGAACAGCTGGCCGATGCCAAAGCGATGGTGGAGAAAACCGGGAGAAAATACGCGGTCTACTACAGCGAGCGCCTGCACGTGGAAAGCGCGGTCTTTGCCGGGCAGCTGGTGCAGCAGGGGGCGATTGGTCGCGTGGTGCAAACCCTTGGCACGGGGCCGCACCGGGAAGGCACGGGCCGACCGGCGTGGTTTTACGATCGTCGCTACTTTGGCGGCATCCTGTGCGATATCGGCAGCCACCAGATCGAGCAGTTCCTGTTTTTTACCGGCAACAGCGATGCCCGCATGGTGGCCAGCCAGGTGCGCAACGTTAACCACCCGCAGCATCCGGCCTTCGAAGATTTTGGCGACGCCATGATTAAAGGGGCAAACGGCGCCAGCGGCTATTTCCGCTGCGACTGGTTCACCCCAGACGGGCTCTCCACCTGGGGCGATGGTCGCCTGACGCTGCTCGGTACCGACGGCTATATCGAGATCCGCAAGTACGTCGATCTTACCCGTGGCGAGCAGGATGTGGTCTACCTCGTCAATAAAGAGGGCGAGTTCCGCTATCCGGTCGCCGGGCAGGTCGGGTTCCCGTACTTTGGCGCCCTGATCCTCGACTGCCTGCACCGCACCGAAAATGCCATGACCCAGGCTCACGCGTTCAAGGCGGCCGAGCTGTGCGTGAAGGCGCAAATGCTCGCCAATGCGGCCGGGTAAGGGGGCGAGATGACAAACCTCAACGCGGCGATTATCGGCGCCGGGGCCATTCACGGCTGCCACGTGAATGCCCTGAGGCAACTCCCCAACGTGGCCCTGCGCGCGCTGGTAGACACTGACAGCGTCAGAGGACTGACGCTGGCGATGAACTATCGGTGCCGCTTTTATCAGGATTACCGGGAAATGCTGCTGGATGACGGCATCGATGTGGTGCATATCTGCACGCCCCACTTCGAACATAAAAATATGATTCTGGCGGCGCTGGCCGCCGGGAAGCATGTTTTTTGTGAAAAACCGGTGGGCATGAACAGCAGCGAGCTTGCGGATATTGCCTCTGCCGCCGCGCAGGCGCCCGGCAGGCTCGGCGTTTGCTACCAGAACCGGCTCAACCCTACCAGCCTGCGCATTCGCAAGGAGCTGGCGGAGGGCGGGCTGGGCAGGATGTTAAGTATCAAGGCCGTACTCACCTGGTCCCGCTCTGGCGCGTACTACACGGAAAGCCCGTGGCGTGGAAAGCTGGCAACGGAAGGCGGAAGCCTGCTGATCAACCAGGCTATCCATACTCTCGACCTGATGCAGTGGTTCGGCGGTGGCGTGACGCGGCTGAAGGGGGTGGTCGACTGCGGTGAGCTGGCCGACGTCACGGAAGGGGAAGACAGCGCGATGGCCACGCTGCACTTCGCCAACGGGGCCCGCGGCCTGTTTTATGCCAGCAACTGTCACACCGCGGACTCCCCCCTCTGGCTGGAGATCCGCTGCGAACGCGGCTCGCTGTTGCTTAACGACAACACCCTCTGGCGCATAACGCCCGACGAGAGGTTTCGTCTTGAAAGCGATGCTTCTCCCGACGGCACGGCGAAAAGTTACTGGGGATTAGGACACCAGCAGGCCATTCGCCGTTTTTATCACGCCATTCATCACCCGGAGAATACGGATTTTATCGATATCCGTACCGCCGGAATATCACTCAGGCTCGTGGAGGCTTTTTATCGATCGTCTCAGCTAAGGCAATGGATTGATATTAATAATCAGAACGTCACGTGTAGTCCAGCAGTGAAATAAAAAAACAACCTCTACATCTACCCTACACTGGATATTATTATGATTAAACCAACTGAACGCAGAGTGGGTTATGGCGTGGCGCTTGGCTACGGCATAACCGACCTCTTTGGCGGAGGCGCTTTCGCCATTATCGGCACCTGGCTGCTATTTTTTTATACCACCTACTGCGGATTATCCGTCGTAGAAGCGGGTTCTATATTTGCCATAGCCCGCGTCATTGATGCGTTATTAAGCCCGATAATGGGGTATATCACCGATAATTTCGGCGATACCTGGCTTGGGCGTAAATTTGGCCGTCGCCGCTTCTTCTTATTACTCAGCTCCCCGCTCATGTTTCTGTATGCCCTGCTGTGGCTGACGGATATGGGCTACTGGTATTACCTGGGCACCTACCTTTCTATCGAGCTGCTGTCGGCGATGGTGCTGGTGCCGTGGGAGACCCTCGCCGCTGAAATGACCAACCGCTATGAAGAGCGCAGCCGCCTGTCCGGCGTACGTATGATCTGCTCCCAGCTGGGCGGTTTTCTTGCGGTGTCGGTCCCCGGCGTAATTATGCAGTTTACCGGCAAGGATAATTCATTTACCTATACGCTGACCGGGCTGATATTTTCCTGCGTCTTTTGTATTGCGGTATTTATTACCTGGTACACCACCTGGGAAGCAAAAGACGTGCATCAGGAGTCGGACTTTAAGGTGGATACCCGACGCAGCAGCGGAATAGGGAATCACCTGAAATATCTGGTTCTGGATCTCTTTTCGTCATTCCGTATTCGCGCGTTCCGCCTGCATATTCTGATATATATTTTTTCCTTCACCGCTATGGACGTATTTGGTTCAGTATTTACCTATTACGTAGTCTATTGCCTGAGTCAGGACGCGGCAGCGGTGTCCGGCTGGCTGAGTATTGCGGCGTTTGCCTCCGTGCCGGGCACGTACGGATTTATGCTGCTATTGAACAGGCTCAACATAACCCCTTCCGCCGCGCTGCGCCTCTCGTATGGCTGCATCTTTCTGGTGCTGGCGTTCCTGTTTACGGTCTATCTCACTGAAACACAGGTGCCGACGCTGCTGTTCTCCGCCGTCTTTATCCTGCTGGGTGCCGCCCGATCCGGCCTTTATTACATCCCGTGGAATATTTACAGCTTTATCCCGGATATCGACGAAATCGTCACGCAGCAGCGCCGGGAAGGCATTTTTGCCGGCGTGATGGTGCTGACGCGCAAAAGCACCGTCGCGATTGCCATCATGATTATCGGCCTGGTGTTGCAGGAGTCCGGCTTTGTGAAAGGCAGCGGCGCGCAGCCTGAAAGCGCCCTCGGAGCGATAATCGGCCTGATGATTTTTGCCACCGCCGCGCTGCTGGCCGTGAGCTTTTTCACTACCTATAAATTCAAGCTGAACCGTGAAACGCACAAGGTGCTGCTCAAGGAGATCGCCCGTCGGAAGCTTGGCGGCGATTACCGCGACTGTGACGCCAACACCCGCGTGGTCATAAAGCAGCTTACGGGCTATGAGTACGATCAGGTCTGGGGCGGCGAAGCTACCCGCCAGGCGGTGGGAGATGTTAGCTTATCCCCCGTAAAATAACGCCCTTGCGCCGGATCGGCCCTGTGCCGGTCCGGCTTTTTTTGTCGAAAACGTGACCTCTGGCAGATTTACATCTCTTTACGCTATACTACCGCTGAAATAATCGGCTCAACGCTACGAGCTGAGTTCAATGTGTCTTCACACGAATGGTATCAACTCCCCTTCTGAGGATCTGGCGTTACGCCGGATAAACTATGTTAAACAGTATTTTAGTAATACTTTGTCTCATTGCCGTCAGCGCATTTTTCTCGATATCTGAGATCTCGCTGGCCGCCTCCCGTAAAATCAAACTGAAGCTGCTTGCCGACGAGGGCAACATCAACGCATCACGCATTCTGAAAATGCAGGAAAATCCCGGCATGTTCTTTACCGTGGTGCAGATTGGCCTGAACGCGGTCGCCATTCTTGGCGGTATCGTGGGCGATGCAGCATTCTCCCCGGCGTTTTATAGCCTCTTCGTTAACTACATGTCAGCAGAGCTGGCCGAGCAGCTGAGCTTCATCCTTTCCTTCTCGCTGGTCACCGGTTTGTTCATTTTGTTCGCGGACCTGACCCCGAAACGCATCGGTATGATTGCGCCAGAAGCCGTGGCTTTGCGTATCATCAACCCGATGCGCTTCTGTCTGTACGTCTTCCGCCCGCTGGTGTGGTTCTTTAACGGCCTGGCAAACGTCATTTTCCGCATCTTCAAGCTGCCGATGGTGCGTAAGGACGACATCACCTCCGACGATATTTATGCAGTGGTGGAAGCCGGCGCGCTGGCCGGCGTGCTGCGCAAGCAGGAACACGAACTCATTGAGAACGTATTCGAACTGGAATCCCGTACCGTTCCCTCTTCCATGACCGGCCGTGAAAACATCATCTGGTTCGATCTGCATGAAGATGAGCAGAGCCTGAAGACCAAGGTGGCGCAGCATCCGCACTCCAAGTTCCTGGTCTGTAACGAAGATATTGACCATATCATCGGCTATGTTGACTCCAAAGACCTGCTGAACCGCGTGCTGGCGAACCAGAGCCTGGCGCTGAACAGCGGCGTGCAGATCCGCAACACCCTCATTGTGCCGGATACCCTGACGCTCTCCGAAGCGCTGGAAAGTTTCAAAACCGCCGGGGAAGACTTTGCGGTGATCATGAATGAGTACGCGCTGGTGGTAGGTATTATTACCCTCAACGACGTCATGACGACGCTGATGGGCGACCTGGTCGGCCAGGGGCTGGAAGAGCAAATTGTGCAGCGTGACGAGAACTCATGGCTGATCGACGGCGGTACGCCGATTGAAGACGTGATGCGCGTGCTGGATATCGACGAGTTCCCGCAGTCGGGAAACTACGAGACCATCGGCGGCTTTATGATGTTTATGCTGCGTAAAATCCCGAAACGCACCGACTCGGTGAAGTTCTCAGGCTACAAGTTTGAAGTGGTGGATATCGATAACTACCGCATCGACCAGCTGCTGGTGACGCGTATTGACAGCAAACCGACCGTGCTGGTGCCGAAACTGCCGGACGCGGAAGAGAAGGTGTCGGCGTAATCTTTGAAGGGCAGCGATGAGCTGCCCTTTCTATTTAAAAACGTAAGCTGTCGTTTATTTAACTAACATGATTTTTTAAGTCATTAGAAGGGGGATGAGTTGAGATAAATAAAGACGGAGCCTGCAATATTTTTAAATTTAAAAATATCCCCACTTACTTTAAGGAAGATAGATCTGTCTTCAATGCTAATCTTTACGCCAGGATCGGTGGTAACAAGAAAAGGTTCATAACCGTTTTTAACGTCTTCTAAAAAAACCTCATCGGTCTTCCGTGCTGAATAAACATAATATTTGTAAACGAAAGCAGTCGTCGCACCCGCGCTGCTTTCCGTAACGTACAGCATAGACGTATCCGCTACGGTATGCCGATAAACTATTGTCTGTTCCAGGTAAAAATAGTCTCCAGACATGCGCCAAAGTCCATATCCTATAATAGCTAACATAGATAATACGAATATGTTCTTATTTTTAAAAACCTGATCACGATGCATCATATTTCCAGTCCTTTTCCATGCGCAACGGCTTCTCTTCTCAGCCAACAATAAAAGATCGGCTATTTACTACACGCTTATAAAAGTAGAGGGATACTCTTTATGCCATGGATAATAAGACCAATAACGATCCAGGATTTTAATGTTTTATATCAATTTTTAAGTACTGAAAAAGATTTTAAGATTAACTTCATCAATTCACAGTTATACCCGTTGAGACCAATAACGCCAGGTCAAAACTCCCGGCTTTAGGGTATGCCTCTCAACTGGCCCCACAAACATCAACGGCTCCCATCGGGAGCCGTCTTTTTAACTACTGCATAGCACGTTGGTTAAGCCATCTCAGTTTGCAGACGCATAACCTGGCGGTTGACTTCGGACATCACAGACAGGTGCTGTTTGTCCTTCACTTTCGGGATAAGGATTTTCCCCTTATCGAACTCAAAAGCGCCAACATCCTTGATGTACAACCGTCCACGGAACAGGATCTTCACGTACTTCGCCACCTGAAGCGGGTTGTAGCGTTGGAAAATTTTCATTCTTGTATCTCCTGCGAATCATACGCTCTTGCGGTGCCACAATCGGCCCGACTGTCCTGAGCGCAAATTTTGATGCCCAATGACTATAGACCAGAACCTCGTACTTACCCAGTGTGCATAAGTTTATTTACCGTTTGATTACAATTATTCAGAATAATCTTTGCAAACCGTGATGCAGAGCAGTATATGCCGTCGTTTTTGCATGGATATGTGCGTTCGCCCGCAAACTGGCATCGGGATTGCGGGAAAAGCCCATTGATCGCACTTATGATTAAAGCGCATGACCAAGTGGTCGGATCACCTGCTCACAATAAGGAAACACCATGACCCTACGTAACATCCTGGCAGCAGCTTGCCTGTTGCTGCCTCTGATGGCATCCGCACATAACATTGAAAAAGGACAACGCGTTCCGCCCGTCGGCATTGCTGACCGGGGAGAATTGATTCTCGACAATGATAAGTTTAGCTATAAAGCCTGGAATAGCGCGCAGCTCGCGGGCAAAGTGAGAGTTGTACAACATATTGCCGGTCGTACATCCGCAAAAGAGAAAAACGCGACACTCGTGGAGGCGATCAAGTCAGCAAAATTCCCTCACGACCGCTATCAGACCACCACCATCGTGAACACCGACGATGCCATTCCCGGCTCCGGGATGTTTGTGCGTTCAAGCCTGGAGAGCAATAAGAAGCTCTATCCGTGGTCGCAGTTTATTGTCGACAGCAACGGCGTGACGCGTAAGGCCTGGCAGCTGGAAGAAGAGAGTTCAGCGGTTATCGTGCTGGATAAAGAGGGCCGCGTAGCGTGGGTCAAAGACGGCGCGCTGACCCAGGATGAGGTGCAGCAGGTGGTTGCCCTGCTGCACAAGCTGCTGGCTCAGTAAAGTGATACCCGGAAGCCCGGGTTCAGGAATGACTCGCGCGGGGTGTAGTCCAGCGGCTTGCCCTGCCAGTCATGCACATGCGCACCGGCCGCAGCGGCAACGGCATGGCCCGCTGCGGTATCCCAGACGTTCGTTGGCCCAAAACGGGGGTACAGCTGCGCCTGCCCTTCCGCCACCAGGCAGAACTTCAGCGACGAGCCAATCGACGTGGTCTGATGTTCGCCCAGCTGCTGTAGGTACTCCTCCAGCTCGCTGTCGCTGTGCGAGCGGCTGATCACCACCAGCGGTGGACGCGCGTCGCGCACCTGAATCTGCTTACGCACCCCGCACTCTTCCTTCCAGGCCTTGCCTTCCGCCGCGCTGTACATCACCTTCATCACCGGAGCGTAAACCACGCCGAGCACCGCTTTCCCGTTTTCAATCAGGGCGATGTTCACGGTAAATTCACCGTTACGCTTGATGAACTCTTTGGTGCCGTCGAGCGGATCCACCAGCCAGTAACGCTGCCAGTGCTGACGTTCGTCCCAGCTCTGGGGCGCTTCTTCGGAAAGGACCGGGATGTCCGGCGTCAGCGCCTGTAAGCCTTTCAGGATCACCGCATGCGCCGCGATATCCGCCGCCGTAACCGGAGAGTCGTCCGCCTTGCTGACAACGTCCATCGGCTGCGCACCGTCGTACACCTGCATAATGGCATCACCCGCATCCCGTGCGAGCTGACAAATCTTATCTAACATTCTCCACCTCTTCGTTAACGCAGTGGGCATAACTTATTGTTTTAGTTATATCGTAATGTGAACAATTCCGCTATCTGTGAAGCAATTCTGGTTTCAGGGGCCTTTTTTCTGGCAGCATTCACACTTCTGTAAGCAATAAAATATACATACATATTCTTTTGTGGCCTGGATCGAAAAAAGGACTCCTCAGATGATTAAGTTTAGCGCAACGCTCCTGGCAACGCTGATTGCGGCAGGCGTTCAGGCAGCGACGGTGGATCTCCGCATTCTGGAAACCACCGATCTGCACGGCAACATGATGGACTTCGATTACTACAAAGATACCCCAACCGAAAAATTCGGCCTGGTACGCACGGCAAGCCTGATTAACGCCGCTCGCGGTGAGGTAAAAAACAGCGTGCTGGTGGACAACGGCGATTTGATACAGGGCAGCCCGCTCGGCGATTACATGGCGGCGAAGGGGCTGAAGAAAGGTGAGATCCACCCGGTCTATAAGGCGATGAATACGCTGGACTATGCCGTCGGCAACCTGGGCAATCACGAATTTAATTACGGGCTTAAATACCTGCACGACGCGCTGGCCGGGGCTAAATTCCCGTATGTTAACGCCAATATCATCGACGTTAAAACCCAGAAGCCGCTGTTTACCCCTTATCTGATTAAAGAGACCGACGCCGTCGATCGGGACGGTAAAAAACAGACGCTGAAAATCGGCTATATCGGCTTTGTACCACCGCAGATCATGACGTGGGATAAAGCCAACCTCGACGGTAAAGTGACCGTCAACGATATTACCGAAACCGCGCGTAAGTACGTCCCGGAGATGCGCGCGAAAGGCGCAGACCTGGTGGTGGTTGTCGCCCACTCGGGCCTCTCCGCCGATCCGTATCAGGCGATGGCCGAAAACTCCGTTTACTACCTCAGCCAGGTGCCGGGCGTCGATGCGATCCTGTTCGGCCACGCCCACGCGGTCTTCCCGGGCAAAGATTTCGCCGGTATCAAAGGCGCAGACATCGAAAAAGGCACGCTCAACGGCGTACCGTCCGTGATGCCGGGCATGTGGGGCGATCATCTTGGCGTGGTGGATCTGGTGCTGAATAACGACGGCGGAAGCTGGAAAGTCACGCAGTCGAAAGCGCAAGCGCGTCCGATTTATGACGTCGCCGCGAAAAAATCCCTGGCCGCAGAGGATAAACCGCTGGTCGAGGTGCTGAAGCACGATCACGACGCCACGCGTGAATTTGTCAGCAAGCCGATCGGTAAATCAGCCGACAATATGTACAGCTTCCTGGCGCTGGTTCAGGATGACCCGACCGTGCAGGTGGTAAACATGGCGCAGAAAGCCTACGCCGAACACTTTATTCAGGGCGACCCGGACCTGGCAAAACTGCCGGTGCTGTCTGCCGCCGCGCCGTTCAAGGTGGGCGGCCGCAAGAACGATCCGGCCAGCTACGTTGAGGTGGAAAAAGGCCAGCTGACCTTCCGCAACGCCGCCGACCTCTACCTTTATCCCAACACCCTCGTCGTGGTGAAGGCCACGGGGAAAGAGGTGAAGGAGTGGCTGGAGTGCTCCGCCGGGCAGTTTAACCAGATCGACCCGCACAGCAGCAAGCCGCAGTCGCTGATTAACTGGGACGGCTTCCGCACCTACAACTTCGACGTGATCGACGGCGTGGAGTATCAGATTGATGTAACCCAGCCCGCCAGATATGACGGCGAGTGCCAGACGATAAACCCGCAGGCGGAGCGCATCAAAAACCTGACCTTCAACGGTAAGGCTATTGACTCGAATGCGACCTTCCTGGTGGTGACCAATAACTATCGCGCCTATGGCGGTAAGTTCGCCGGAACGGGCGACAGCCATATCGCCTTTGCGTCCCCGGATGAGAACCGCTCGGTGCTGGCGGCGTGGATCGGCGCAGAGTCTAAAAAAGCGGGTGAAATTCATCCGGCGGTGGATAACAACTGGCGTCTGGCGCCCATCCACAGCGACACAACGCTGGATATTCGCTTTGAGACCTCACCGTCCGATAAGGCAGCCGCGTTTATTCAGGATAAAGCCCAGTATCCGATGAAAAAGGTCGCGACGGATGACGTTGGCTTTGCGATTTATCAGGTGGATTTGAGCAGGTAAAAGCAAAACGGCAACGCACGTTGCCGTTTTTAACGTTTGTTCCCTCTCCCGCGGGAGAGGGTCAGGCTGAGGGTATCAGGCCGCGCGCTCGTCCCGGTTCGCCAGCACCTGCGGCGTATTCACCTCAATCCAGTCCGCCAGCGCGGCCACTTTCTCGCTTACCTCAACGCCCAGCGGCGTCAGGCTATACTCCACATGCGGCGGCACGACCGGATACGAGACGCGATCGACAAATCCGTCCTGCTCCAGCGCCTGAAGCGACTGGGCCAGCATCTTCTCGCTGACGCCGCCCATCTTGCGGCGCAAGTCGCTGAAGCGGTGCGTGCCCTCGCGTAATGCCACCAGGATCAGCACGCCCCAGCGGCTGGTTACGTGTTTGAGCACGTCCCGGGAGGGGCACTGTTCGGCAAAAAGATTCCCGTCACGCATTTGCTCGGTGAGCGTTGGTATCGTCATTTTAATACTTACCTTTTTGTACGTACTTACTAAAAGTTAGTTATGGTGCTAGTGTGCCACAACAACAGACAAACACGAAGGAGATTCATCATGATCGCAATTACCGGCGTTACCGGCCAGCTTGGCAAACTCGTTATTGAACAGCTTCTGAAAACCGTTCCGGCCAGCCAGATTGTGGCTATCGTGCGTAACCCGGCGAAAGCCGACGCGTTGAGTCAGCAGGGGCTCGACGTGCGTCAGGCGGACTACACCGATGAAGCCGCCTTCACCACCGCGCTGAACGGCGTGGATAAACTGCTGCTCATCTCCTCCAGCGAAGTGGGCCAGCGCGCCGTACAGCATCAGAACGTGATTAACGCTGCCAAAGCGGCAGGCGTGAAGTTCATCGCCTACACCAGCCTGCTGCACGCGGATAACTCCCCGCTGGGCCTGCACGCAGAGCACGTTGAAACCGAAAATGCGCTGGCGGCCTCCGGCGTGCCTTATGCCCTGCTGCGCAACGGCTGGTATACCGAAAACTATCTGGCGAGCGCGCCGCCAGCCCTGGAACACGGCGTGTTTATTGGCGCGGCGGGTGACGGCAAAATAGCCTCCGCGACCCGTGCGGATTACGCGGCGGCAGCGGCGAAAGTCATTTCTGAAGAGGGCCATGCAGGCAAGGTCTACGAGCTGGCGGGCGACCACGGCTGGACGCTGAGCGAGCTGGCGGCGGAACTGAGCAAGCAGAGCGGCAAGCCGGTGGCTTATCAGAACCTGAGCGAAGCGGATTTCGCCGCTGCGCTGAAGGGCGCTGGCCTGCCTGCCGGGCTGGCGGATATGCTGGCGGACTCCGACACGGGCGCGTCCAGAGGCGGCCTGTTTGACGACAGCCATACCCTGAGCAGGCTGATTGGCCGTCCGACGACGCCGCTGGCGGAAAGCATCAAAGCCATTCTGTAATTGTTAAGAATCGGTTATTTTTTGTGGCATCCCCCTGGGTCATCTCTGATAATAAAGCGATGACCCACAAGGAGGCTCACCGTGCAAGGCGTACCGGAACAGTTTACTGATGAGAGAGACAGCGCGCGCTTTCGCCATCTGGCGCAGCTGCCCGGTCTTGAGCTTTATCATGCCCATATTTCTGACTACGCCTTCGAGCCCCATACCCATGAAGCGTTCGGCATCGGCACCATCGAAACCGGTGCCGAGCGCTTTCGCTATCGCGGGACCCAGCATCTCGCCGCTGAAAAATCCGTTGTCACCATGAACCCGGACGAGATCCACACCGGAGAGTCAGCAACCGAGGGCGGCTGGCGCTATCGGATGGTCTATCTCGAACCCGATCTGCTGGAGGAGGTCACCGGCCTGCGCCACTGGTGGTTTAGCGACGTAACCCGCCATGACCCGCTGCGCTCGCAGCAAATTGGCCAGCTGATTTACGGCCTGTGGCATACGGACGATCCGCTGGCACAGAAGGGGTTATTGCTGGATTTGATTCAGGCTTTTCAGCCGCTGGCCCACCATGCGCCAGTCGTTAACGAAGGCGCGCACCGCTTCGAACGCGTTCGCGACTATCTGCACGATAACTATATGCGCTCGCTCACCCTGGACGAGCTGGCCAACGTCGTCTCGCTCAGCCCGTACCATTTTCAGCGTCAGTTCAAAGCCCATTTTCACGTCACCCCGCATCAGATGCTGATGGCCATTCGCCTGTGGCGCGCCAAAGCGTTCCTTACGCACGGCATGCCTGCCGCCGAAGTGGCCGCCGCAACGGGGCTGACCGATCAGTCGCACCTGACCCGCGCCTTTACCCGCCGCTACGGCATTACGCCCGTGCGCTACCAGAAGCAGGTTGCCAGGCGCTGATGCGCAATCTCATACAATACGCGCGCGCGTCCGCCTCCTACACTGGTTACAAAATGAATCACTGTGGATGAGAAGATGATTAGCGGCGTGTTGTATGCCCTGCTTGCGGGTTTAATGTGGGGGCTGATTTTCGTAGGCCCGCTGATTGTGCCGGAGTACCCGGCGATATTGCAGTCTACCGGACGCTATCTGGCGCTGGGGCTGATTGCCGTGCCGCTGGCGTGGCTGGGACGCGCGCGCTTGCGTCAGCTTGGTCGTCAGGACTGGATCACCGCGCTGGCGCTGACCATGACGGGTAATCTTATCTACTACGTCTGTCTGGCGAGCGCCATTCAGCGCACCGGCGCGCCGGTTTCCACCATGATTATCGGTACGCTGCCGGTCGTGATCCCGGTTTTCGCGAACCTGCTTTACAGCCAGCGTGACGGCAGGCTGGCGTGGTCAAAAATGGCGCCGGCGCTGGCCTGCACCGCTGTGGGGCTGGTGTGCGTTAATATCGCCGAGCTGCGCCACGGTCTGGAGGATTTCAGCTTGTGGCGCTACGGTTCGGGTATCCTGTTAGCGTTCATCTCGGTGGCGTGCTGGGCCTGGTATGCCCTGCGCAACGCGCGCTGGCTGCGGGAGAACCCGGACAAACACCCGATGATGTGGGCCACGGCGCAGGCGCTGGTGACGCTCCCCGTCTCGTTAGTGGGCTATGTCGGCGCGTGTATCTGGCTGGGCAGCCAGCAGCCGGCGTTTACCCTGCCCTTTGGGCCGCGCCCGTGGGTGTTCGTCGGGCTGATGGTCGCCATTGCCGTGCTGTGTTCATGGGTAGGCGCGCTGTGCTGGAACGTGGCCAGCCAGAAGCTGCCGACGGTGATCTTAGGGCCGCTGATTGTCTTCGAAACCCTGGCCGGGCTGCTCTATACCTTCCTGATGCGCCAGAGCGTGCCGCCGCTGTTAACGGCCTGCGGGATCGCGCTGCTGGTCCTTGGGGTGGTGATTGCGGTGAGAGCGAAGCCGGAAAAACCGAGGGTCGTTCCGGCTTCGGAGACGTAATTTTTGCCGGGTGGCGCGAACGCCTACCCGGCACTGGGTTAAAACGTTTCCCAGTTCGCTTCAGACGCCGACGCTACGGGCTGCGCCCTGGCTGCAACGCTTTTCACCGGGGCTGCCTTCACCGCCTGGCTGCGGGTGATTTTAAATACCGCCACCGCTTCGTTCAGGCGCGCCGCCTGGTCTTCCAGCGCTGCCGCCGCTGCCGCAGATTCCTCCACCAGCGAGGCGTTCTGCTGGGTGACGCGATCCATCTCCGCCACGGCCTGACCTACCTGGTCGATACCGCGGCTCTGCTCGTCGGACGCAGAGGCAATCTCGCCCATAATGTCCGTTACGCGCGTAACCGCACTGACGATTTCCGCCATCGTCGCGCCCGCCTCATTCACCAGCTGAGAGCCTGCGTTTACGCGCTCGCCAGAATCGTCGATTAGCGCTTTGATCTCTTTCGCCGCCTGAGCGCTGCGCTGGGCCAGAGTACGCACTTCGCCCGCAACCACCGCAAAGCCGCGGCCCTGTTCGCCCGCGCGCGCGGCTTCTACCGCCGCGTTCAGCGCCAGGATGTTGGTCTGGAAGGCAATGCCGTCGATCACGTTGGTGATCTGCGCTATTTTGCTGGAGCTGGTGGCGATTTCATCCATTGTGCGCACCACGCCTTCCACCACGTTTCCACCCTTCTTCGCGGTGGAAGAGGCATCCAGCGCCAGGCGGGAAGCCTGACGCGCGTTATCGGCGTTTTGCTTCACGGTAGCGGTCAGCTGCTCCATGCTGGCGGCGGTTTCTTCCAGCGACGCGGCCTGCTGCTCGGTACGGGAAGAGAGATCGTTACTGCCGGCAGAAATTTCACCCGCGCCGGTGTAGATGGTGTCTGCGCCTTCACGCACCACGCCCACCGTGTTGGCCAGCGCGGTTTGCATCTCCTGGACGTTACGCGCCAGGATCGCCATTTCGTTTTTCCCCTCAGCCTGAACCGGCTGGGTTAAATCCCCTGCTGCAATGGCGCGGATGTGATTAATCACCTCTTCCAGCGGCAGCAGCAGCACGCGGCGCATCGCAATCCAGCTGGAAATAATCACCGCGATCACCAGCAGCATCACCGCAGAAAGAATCCACAGAATGCGCCTGTAGTCGCTTTCATTGTCCTTGATGCCTTTCGCGGTAAGCGCGGCCTGCGCCTCACGCCACTCGTGATAGACCTTCTGCATCGCGGTCTGTTTCTGCTCCGCATTTTGCTTGAACATATCTTCCAGATTACCCTGGCCCAGCAGGACGTTCATTTGCGTCAGCGTGGCGGAGTAAATGCGGTACTGTTCTTCCAGCCTGTCGGCCAGGCGCTCATCCAGCCCCGGGGTTTCCGGCAGCGCGTAGTAGGTATCGTAGTGGGCCTGCGCGTCGGCCAGCAGGTTTTTCGTGGTATTCACCAGCTCGTTCAGCTGGCCGCCGTTAATTTGGGAAGCCATGCTGCTTTGCAGGCGCAGCATGCCGCGGTTCAGGGTGACGCGCGCCTGGTTCAGGCTAATCCATGCATCGGTAAACTCCGCCACGTTCTGGCTGGAAATCTGAGAAACGGTGAAGTTCTCTTTATCGTTATTGAGCGCGTTGATGAAAATGCCGGCGGAGATCAGTTGCATAATGCCGAGCACAAGCAGCACCGAAATCAGAAGAGTAATCACTTTTATACGTTTAAACATGCGTTGCCTTTTTATATGCAGGTTTGTCTGACGTGTATCTATCGGCACGCGCAGCGGGTTGTTTACTGTTTCTCCACCTTTAAAAACTTTCTAAAGCCCTTTTCTGCATTCAATCAGCAGCTTAAAAGCGCTCTTTTTTTTGTGAGCGCCCTCTCATTTTTACCCTTGCCACTAAAGGGTTATAGTATCGGCTTAAAGATGCATTTAAAATGCATCTTATATTCCTGATGATGAGGTAACGACTATGGCCTTCCGCGATCAACCCCTGGGCGAGCTGGCGCTCTCCATCCCTCGCGCTTCTGCGCTGTTCCGCAAATACGACATGGATTACTGCTGCGGCGGTAAGCAAACGCTGGCGCGTGCAGCGTCGCGTAAAGAGCTGGACGTGGAGGCTATCGAAGCGGAGCTGGCGCTGCTGGCCGAACAGCCTGTCGATAAAGACTGGCGCACCGCGCCGCTTGCTGAAATCATCGACCATATCATCGTGCGTTACCACGATCGTCACCGCGAACAGCTGCCGGAGCTGATTTTGCAGGCGACCAAAGTCGAGCGCGTTCACGCCGACAAACCCTCCGTACCGCGCGGTCTGGCAAAATACCTGACCATGCTGCACGAAGAACTTTCCAGCCACATGATGAAAGAAGAGCAGATCCTCTTCCCGATGATTAAACAGGGAATGGGTAGCCAGGCGATGGGGCCTATAAGCGTGATGGAAAGCGAGCATGATGACGCCGGCGAACTGCTGGAAGTGATTAAACACACCACCAATAACGTCACCCCGCCGCCAGAAGCGTGCACCACCTGGAAAGCGCTGTACAACGGCATTAACGAGACGATCGACGATCTGATGGAACACATCAGTCTTGAGAATAACGTTCTGTTCCCGCGCGCACTGGCCGGGGAATAAAAAAGGCCGCTGCGGCCTGATGCCCCCTCCCACGGAGAGAGGGAGCAAAAACTAAAAACGGCAACCGACGTTGCCGTTTTGCTTTTACCTTACGCCCGCCATACGTTTCTTACCGATAAACAGCCAGCCCAGCCCCAGCGCGATAAACCACAGCGGGGTGACGATCAGCGCCTGACGGGTATCTTCTTCCAGCGTCAGCAGCACCAGCACGAAGACGAAGAACGCCATGCATACCCAGCACATCAGCTTGCCCAGCGGCATCTTGTAGATCGACTTCTCATGCAGGTGTGGACGCTGTTTGCGGTACACCAGGTACGAGCACAGGATGATGGTCCAGACGAACATGAACAGGATCGCAGAGACCGTGGTAATCATGGTGAATGCGCCAATCACGCTCGGGTTGACGTAGAGCATCACCACGCCGCCCAGCAGGCAAATGCAGGAGAAGGTCAGCCCTTTCGCCGGTACCGCGCGTTTAGAGAGTTTGGCGAACGCGCTCGGGGCAACGCCTTCCTGCGCCAGGCCGAACAGCATTCGGCTGGTGGAGAACACGCCGCTGTTCGCCGATGAAGCCGCGGAGGTCAGCACCACAAAGTTAATCAGGCTCGCCGCCGCCGGCAGGCCGACCAGCACGAACAGCTCGACGAACGGGCTCTTCGTTGGCACTACCGAACTCCACGGCGTCACGGACATGATGATAATCAGCGCGAACACGTAGAACATGATGATACGCAGCGGAATGGAGTTGATCGCGCGCGGCAGGGATTTCTCCGGATCTTTGGTTTCCGCCGCCGTGGTACCGACCAGCTCAATGCCGACAAACGCGAATACCGCAATCTGGAACCCGGCAAAGAAGCCGCTAATGCCTTTCGGGAACCAGCCGCCGTCATTCCACAGATGGGCAAACGACGCCTGAACGCCGGTTGGCGACTGGAAGTGCGTCAGCACCATCACCAGCCCGACGACAATCAGCGCGATGATGGCGACGATTTTGATCATCGCGAACCAGAACTCCATTTCACCGAACATTTTAACGGTGGCGAGGTTGAGGCTCAGCAGCAGGACAATCACCGCCAGCGAGGCCACCCAGTCCGACAGGCCGGGGAACCAGAACTGTGCGTAAGCCGTAATGGCAACGACGTCCGCCATACCGGTAACGACCCAGCAGAACCAGTAGGTCCAGCCGGTAAAATAGCCCGCCCACGGGCCGAGCAGATCCGACGCGAAATCGCTGAAGGATTTGTATTCGAGATTCGAGAGCAGCAGTTCGCCCATTGCGCGCATCACGAAAAAGAGCATAAAGCCGATGATCATATAAACGAAGATGATCGACGGCCCGGCAAGACTGATGGTTTTGCCCGAGCCCATAAACAGCCCGGTGCCGATGGCGCCCCCAATGGCAATAAGCTGAATGTGACGGTTTGTGAGATTACGCCGTAGCGACTGTTCAGATGTCGCCTCTTCTGCGGCGGCGACTTTGACCTGATCTACCATGTTATATTTTCCTGTTTATGCCTGTCTGTGTTGTTAAGGCTCTGTTGGCCTTTAAATACGCCAAATAAATGACGGTCCCTTTGTAAGGGCTTATCGATAGTAGGTAAGAATCGGCGGGATGAATACTATGAATTGAATATTATGTTAATAATATGTTGAAAGTGAGTGTCATATCACTCATACAGCGCGAAACAGCTCACAAAAATACACGCAACAGTTTCGTTTGCAACATAAAATGTTGATTCCGTCGTAACTATAGGTTTTATCGCTATTTTCCTCTCCCCGTGCGGAGAGAGGAAAATAAGAAAAGCCGATTACAGGATTTCCAGCAGCTCGACTTCAAACACCAGGGTGCTGAACGGCGGAATGGACGCGCCAGCGCCGCGCTCGCCGTAAGCCAGGTTATGAGGGATGGTCAGTTCCCATTTGGAGCCCACTGGCATCAGGGTTAATGCTTCGATCCAGCCAGCGATAACGCCGTTAACCGGGAACTCAGCCGGTTCGCCGCGCGCTACGGAGCTGTCGAACACGGTACCGTCAATCAGCTTACCGGTGTAGTGGACGCGAACGTGGTCGGTACGAGCCGGGATTGCGCCGTCACCCTGGTTGATCACGCGGAACTGCAGGCCAGACTCGGTGCTGTTCACGCCTTCACGCTCGCGGTTCTCTTCCAGATATTTCACGCCTTCTGCCGCCATCTCCTCGAAACGCGCGCGACGTACGGCGTCAGCACGTTCGTGGATTTCACGCAGCGCACGGTGCACAACGTCTACCGGCACGGCTGGCTGCTTGCCTTCCAGCGCATCAGCGATACCCGCCACCAGCGCTTCCGGTAACAGACCTTCCAGGCCGGATTCGCTCAGCTGCTGTCCTACCTGCAAGCCGATGCCGTAGCTTGCCTGCGCTTCGATAGTGTCAAAAGTCGGGGTGGTCATGGGTTTTCCTTCCATCACATTTAAAGTAGCGGGCAGCATATCAGCCATGCCCTTATGGGTAAAACTTTGTCTTAAGTAAAGGTGACAAACTGCGGCGAAACGGAAACAATAGTAGCCGTCAGGATTTTCCCGAATATATGTCACGAAAGCTGGCTTTGTTACGCCCATCAGGCAGTTAGCAAACTACACTTCTCAGGACAGGATAAAAAGACGCGGAGCAGGAGGAGAGCCATGCCCGGGCGATTTGAACTGAAACCTACCCTGGCGAAAATCTGGCATGCGCCGGATAACTTTCGCATCATGGACCCGCTGCCGCCTTTGCACCGCAGGGGCATTATCATTGGCGCGCTGCTGATCGTCATCGGCTTCCTGCTTCCTTCCGGCGGTGACAGCGGTGATACCGCGCCGGTTAGCCGGAATGCCGAGCTGGATATTCAGTCGCAAAGCCGGCCGCAGCCCGATTCACAGCCGATGCAGACGCAGCTGGTTACGCCATCTAACGATCCGGGCCAGGTTGCGCCAGTTGAGCCTGAGCCCGTTCAGGACGATCAGGAGCAGGCCGCCGCCCCTTCTGAACCGCAGGCTCAACAGCCTACCGGCATCGAGCAGCAGTGGCGCTCGTATCGCGTCGAGTCGGGGAAAACCCTTGCCCAACTGTTCCGCGACCATAATCTGCCCGCGACGGACGTGTATGCCATGGCGCAAGTCGAAGGGGCAGGCAAGCCGCTCAGCAACCTGCAAAATGGTCAGATGGTGCAGATCCGCCAGAATGCCAGCGGCGTGGTGACCGGGCTGACGATTGATACCGGGAACGGTCAGCAGGTGCTGTTTACCCGCCAGCCGGACGGCAGCTTTATCAGAGCACGGTAGTTTGCAGGCCGGGTAAGGCAAAGCCGTTACCCGGCGAAAATTCTCAGGCGTTCCGCTTATTTACCCACCATATCCCCGAACAGACCAGCACCAGCGC
This sequence comes from Enterobacter cloacae complex sp. P40C2, assembly GCF_014930695.1. Classification (NCBI taxonomy): domain Bacteria; kingdom Pseudomonadati; phylum Pseudomonadota; class Gammaproteobacteria; order Enterobacterales; family Enterobacteriaceae; genus Enterobacter; species Enterobacter cloacae complex sp. P40C2. The sequence goes on from NZ_JADBRP010000002.1 coordinate 431,584, forward strand.
AATCGCGTATTTGATGTCCAGAATGTTTTCGCCGAGAAAAATGGCGGAGAGCACCGTCCCTGCCACAGGGATGACAAAGTTGAACGGGGCAATCATGCTTACGCGGTTCACCTTAAGCAGCGCGCTCCACAGGGCGAACGCCACCGATGAAAGCAGCGTCAGATAGCCCAGCACGGCGGCTGCCTTCATGCTGTGCACTTCCAGCGTCCCGCCCGTAGCATAGCCTCCCGCAACCAGTGCCGCCCCGCCTATCCCCAGCTGCCAGCCGGTCATTACCGTCGGGTCAACGGTCTGGGAGATCCGCTTTCCGTAAAGCGTGGCGGCAGAGAGAATAAAGGCCGCCAGCACCACGAAACCGTCACCTTGCCAGACAAACTGGAAATCACTTAACCCGCTGTGGAAGTTTACCAGCATCACCCCGGCAAACCCGAGAATGCAGCCCAGCGTTTTGTTATAGCTGAGCTTGTCGTTGTGATAGATAAAGTGCGCCAGCAGCACGCTGAAGAAGGTGCCGGTGGCGTTCATGATGGAGCCATTCACGCCCGTCGTGTAGGCAAGGCCAATATAAAAGAAGGTGTACTGAATGGTGGTCTGGGTCAGCCCGAGGATCGTTAGCTGGCCAAACTGCGTGGGGGTGAGCCTGCCAATCGGTTTTCGCTGGGCCAGGGCAAACAGCAGCAGTAGCGCACCGGCAAACAGAAAACGGTATCCGGCAAACACCACCTTGGACGGGATATCATCGGTCGCGATCTGAAAGAGTTCATAGCCACTTTTTATGGCCGGGTACGAGCTACCCCAAAGCAGACAGCAGAGCGTGGCGCAGGCATAGGCCACATTTCGACGGGCAAAGACGGGCGTGGGTAGAGCGGTGTCCATGACTAATCTCATAAATAAAATTGCGTTTCAATTTATTATCAGAGAATGCGTCAGGAATAGCGACCTTACAAGAGCAAAAGATGATGCAGGGTCACGCTAAAAAGCAAAACGCCGGCACAGGGCCGGCGCTTCGACGTGAGCAGAGTAAAAAATTACTCAGCTACAACGTTAACAACCAGTTTAGCGAACACTTCGCTGTGAACCTGGAAGTCAACTTCGTGCTCACCAGTGGTACGCAGAACGCCGTTCGGCATGCGAACTTCGCTCTTAGCCACTTTAACGCCTGCTGCAGTTACTGCATCAGCGATATCGCGGGTACCGATGGAACCGAACAGTTTACCTTCGTCGCCAGCTTTAGACGCGATAGTAACGGTGCCCAGTGCGTTGATTGCTTCAGCGCGAGCGTTAGCAGCCGCCAGAACGTCAGCCAGTTTGGCTTCCAGTTCAGCACGACGTGCTTCGAAAAACTCTACGTTTTTCTTAGTAGCTGGAACAGCTTTACCCTGTGGTACCAGGAAGTTACGAGCGTAACCCGCTTTAACGTTTACCTGATCACCCAGGCTGCCCAGGTTTGCTACTTTATCAAGCAGAATAACTTGCATTACCTTATCCTCTTAAAGTCGTATTAATGGACCGTGCCCGATTACTGATGACGATCAGTGTACGGCAGCAGAGACAGGTAGCGAGCGCGTTTGATAGCGCGAGCCAGCTGACGCTGATATTTTGCACGAGTACCGGTGATACGGCTTGGGACAATCTTACCGCTTTCGGTGATGTAGTTTTTCAGCGTTGCGATATCTTTATAGTCGATCTCTTGAACGCCTTCCGCGGTGAAACGGCAGAACTTGCGACGACGGAAATAACGTGCCATATGGCTAGTCTCCAGAATCTATCAAATCAATCTGCTCGGCATGCAGAACCATTTTGCTCAGACCGTTCTTTGCCTTGTGGCAAGAAATGAACCCCTGAACGATTACTGCGCTACCGACCGTTAAACTGTGAGTAATGGCCTGGTTTTCGTGTCCGCTAATAATTACGGGCATTTGGCACCACGCCTGCCGGTGAAACCCGGCTTCCTCTTGCACAGAACGATGCTCAAGCACGAACTGGCAATGCGGAATTCCTGATGGACTGACCTTTCGAAGGGGGGTCCTGCACACGGTACCGGACAACACCAGACGGTTGGTCATCAGAAATTACTCTTCAGAATCCCCAGCATCAGAATCATCTGCGGTTTCGTTTGCGAAATCATCGCGACGTTCACGACGCTCGTCTTTCGCTTTAACCATCGGAGATGCTTCGGTAACTGCGTGCTTAGTACGCATAACCATGCTGCGGATAACGGCATCGTTGAAGCGGAAGGTAGTTTCCAGCTCATCGATCACTTCCTGCGGAGCTTCAACGTTCATCAGAACGTAGTGAGCTTTGTGCAGTTTGTTGATCGGGTAAGCCAGCTGACGGCGGCCCCAGTCTTCCAGACGGTGGATCGTGCCTTCTGCACCAGTGATGGCAGCAGAGTAACGCTCGATCATGCCCGGAACCTGTTCGCTCTGGTCAGGGTGGACCATAAAAACGATTTCGTAATGACGCATCGAATTGCTCCTTACGGATTATTCAGCCTCCTGTCTGGGTCAGCCGAGGCCCGGGGAGGCAAGGAACGTGTTAAAGGTCGGCTGAAAAATTGACGCGTCATAATACTTGCGCCCCCCGGGAAACTCAAGCTGATTGCACAAATAATTCGCACAAAGCGCGAAGCGGGTCTAAGTAGGTGATTTAAAATCGCTCATATCTGAAACGCTGCTTTTTTGAACAACACCATCAGAAATGGTCACTCATCCCTGACAGAGAAGCGATTACACTTTAAGCAAAGACCATATAAACCGGGAAGGAGAGCAGCAACCGTATTACCGCAGCATGCAGTCGTGGAGCGCAAATCATGAAAAACATCGCAATCGCCATTATGGCTGCGCTTTTGCTCAGTGCAAACGCGATGGCAGCCATCAGGATAGACAGCCAGCAGGCCAGAAACATGGATGATGTGCAGAGCTTAGGCGTAATTTACATCAATCATAACTTCGCCACCGAAAGTGAAGCAGATCGGGCGCTTAATGAAGAAACCGACGCCCGGGGCGCAAAATACTATCACGTCATGCTGACGCGTGAGCCCGGCAGCAACGGCAATATGCACGCCAGTGCAGATATTTACCAATAACGCTTTATCGCCAGCACCAGGAAAGCCAACGAGACAGAGCAACAACCAGCCAGCCCCCTGCACGGGGGCTTTTTTATGAATGGCTCCGGAATACCACCGGTTACAGCTGTTTCGGTATCCCAGAGCGCATATTTACTTCTGCCCGTAATAGGCATTCGGGCCGTGCTTACGCGTGAAATGCTTGTTCATCAAATAATCATCAATGCCCTGAAGCTGTGGATTAATGCCGCGGGCAATCCACGCCATTCTTGCCACCTCTTCCATCACCACCGCGTTATGCACGGCGTCGTGCGCATCCTTACCCCAGGAGAACGGACCGTGCTGGTACACCACAATACCCGGCGTATGCAGCGGTTCCGTCTCACCCAGCGTTTCGATAATTACCCTACCGGTGTTGAGCTCGTACTCGCCTTCTACCTCAGCCTGCGTTAGTGCTCGCGTGCACGGAATGTCTCCGAAGAAGTAGTCCGCGTGCGTCGTGCCCAGCGCCGGGATGGCCAGGCCAGCCTGCGCCCAGGCCGTGGCGTGCGTAGAATGCGTGTGCACGACACCGCCCAGCGACGGATAACGCTGGTAGAGCGCCAGATGGGTAGCCGTATCCGAAGAAGGACGCCATTTGCCCTCAATCACGTTTCCTTCGAGGTCAACCACCACCATATCGTCTGCTTTCATGGCGTCATATGCCACGCCGCTCGGCTTAATCACCACCAGCCCCTGCTCGCGATCGATGGCGCTCACGTTGCCCCAGGTGAACGTCACCAGACCATAGCGAGGAAGATCCATATTGGCCTCAAAGACCTGCTGCTTCAGCTTACGCATGTTCCGCCTCCAGTAAGCCCGCCCGCGCCATGCGCTCGCGCACCCAGTCCCGGGCTTTCGCCACTTCCGCCGCCGGATCGTCCGAGGTTTCGCTCCACATCTCAATCAGGTAAGGCCCGCAATAACCTGTCTGTTTGAGCGTCTCAAAGCAACGTTCGAAATCCACTACCCCGGTGCCGAACGGCACATTTTTAAACACGCCGGGACGGGTATCTTTGACGTGCACCGCCACGATATGCCCGACGCCCGCCTGTAGCTCCATCTGCACGTCGTTATCCCATGCCGACAGGTTGCCGATATCCGGATAGAGCTGGAACCATGGGTTATTAAGATAGTGCGCGTAGCCCAGCGCCTTACTGATGGAGTTCATCAACGGGTAGTCCATGATCTCCATTGCCAGCGTCACCTGCGCGCGGCTTGCCATGTCGACGCTCTCTTTCAGGCCATCACGAAAACGACGCCGCGTTTCGTCGTTGGCCTCCTGATAGTAAACATCGTAACCCGCCAGCTGGATCACGCGGATGCCGACATCCTGCGCAAAGCGGATAGCTTTCCGCATGATCTCCAGCCCCTGCGCGCGCGCGGCATCATCTTCGCTGCCGAGAGGAAAGCGGCGATGAGCGCTCAGGCACATGGACGGCACGCGCACGCCGGTCTCGGCAATGGCGCTCACCAGCGCCAGACGCTGTTCGCGGCTCCAGTCCAGGCGCGAAAGGCGCTCGTCCGTCTCATCCACGGACATTTCGACAAAATCAAAGCCCAGCCGCTTCGCCAGCTGTAGCCGCTCCAGCCAGCACTCCCCCGCCGGGAGTGCCTTTTCATAGATGCCAAGCGGGACCTGTTTTGACAACATACCCGCTCCTTAGCCCCAAAGCTGAGCGATTGAGCGTTTGAACTGGCGCGCCGCTTCCACCGGAGACGCCGCGTCGCGAATGCTACGACCGGCAATAAAGACGTGAATTGGAATCCCCTTGAACAGCGGCAGATCTTCCAGCGCCAGGCCACCGGTTACGGTCACTTTGAAGCCCATATCGGCCAGGCGTTTAATCGCGCTGATATCGGCTTCGCCCCACGCCACGCCGGCGGCCTGCGCATCACGGCTGCGGTGATAAACCACCTGCTGGATGCCCGCCTCGCGCCACTCCTGCGCCTGCTCCCAGGTCCAGAAACCGGTCAGTTCAATCTGCACGTCGCCGTTGAACTCTTTTGCCACGTCCAGCGCGCCTTTGGCCGTGTTGATATCCGCGCAGCAGATGACGGTGACCCAGTCGGCGTTGGCTTCAAAACACATGCGTGAGAGAATTTTGCCCGCATCGGCGATTTTGGCATCCGCCAGCACGATTTTGTGCGGATAGAGCGCTTTCAGGTCGCGAACCGCGCGAACGCCCTCGCCCACGCACAGAATGGTACCCACTTCGATAATATCCACCTCTTCCGCAATCAGGCGGGTGGTTTCGTAGGCGTGAGACAGAGTCTGGTTATCCAGCGCGACCTGCAACATTGGTAATGACATTTTCAATTCCCTCTTAAACTGCCGCCGCAGTGGCGTTATCAATTAAATCCAGCACGTCCTGCGCGGTACGGCAGGCGCGTAAACGGTCAAAATTAGCTTCATCATCAAACAGGTTAACAATCTGCATGATGCCCACCTCCTGGTGGGTATTGGCATCTACGGCCGCCATGGTGATCAGGATGTCGACCGGGTCGTTATCTTCGTGGTTGAACACCAGCGGGGTTTTCAGCGTCACCAGCGCAAAGCCGGTTTTCTTGACTCCCTCTTCCGGACGGCCATGCGGCATTGCGAGGCCCGGGGCAATCACAAAGTACGGGCCGTGCTGCGCCACGCCATCCAGAATGGCCTGGTAATAACGCGGCTCGACAACGTCCGCCTTGACCAGCAGATCCACGCTCAGCTTCACCGCTTCCTGCCAGGTGCTGGCTTCGGCCTGTAGAAGAATGGAGTTATTCTCTGCCAGCGAATCACGTAGCTTCATGTGTCGCCCTCACTTCACGTCTTGTGGGAAGTGTTCTTTGATCACTTCCAGCAGTTTTGGCCCGAAATCCGCAGGCGACAGCATGTTGCGCACGCCTACCACATATTTGTTGCCCGACACGCTGATCTCACCGGCAATGTGAGTTGAAGCGATAATGATGTCCGCGCCGTTCAGTTCACTTTTGTATTCACCCACTGCGCAGCTGTTCACCGTGTGGTCAATGTTTGACTGGGTTAAAAACTGGTCCACTTTCATTTTCATGATCATGGAGCTTCCTTGCCCATTGCCACACACAGCCAGGATACGTACGGTCATAATCGAAACTCCTTAGTGAGCAGAAACTTCTGCTGTTTGTTTTTCCGCATCTTCTTCAGCCCGCAGCGAACGGCCAGCGAAGAACATATAAGTCAGTGCAATCAGGATGATGACGGTCATAAAGGCCAGCCCGACGGAGGCAAAGCCCTGCATCATTGGCGGTGCCAGAATTGACCAGTCCGCCATGCCCATCCAGGCGCTCATACCGGTGAGCTTGACCGCCCACACGCAACCAAAGATTTCAACCATGCCCATGACCAGGCAGATCTTGAGCGCAGCGCGCCAGCCGCCGAAGTGGTTAGCAAACACGCCGATAGTGGCGTTGGAGAAGAACATCGGGATAAAGCCTGGAATAATCAGGATGGAGGAGCCGCAGCCCACCAGGATGCCAACTGCAATCAGCTGGCCAATGGTGCCCCACATGAACCCCCACACGACGGCGTTTGGCGCAAAGCTATAGATAGCCGCACAGTCAATCGCCAGCACCGCGCCAGGGATCAGGCGCTGAGAGATACCGTTGAACGCTTCAGACAGCTCGGCGACGAACATACGCACGCCCTGAGTGATGATGAAAATGGCCACGGCAAAAGAGAAACCGGTTTGCAGGATATAGACCGTCCAGTGGGTTTTACCCGCCATCGCCTGCACCACGTCAATGCCGAAGGAGAGGAGAATGGCCCCGAAGAAGATAGTCATTACAATCGCCGTTGAGACGATGTTGTCGTGGAAGATGTTCAGCCAGCCCGGCAGCTTGAGGTCTTCAACGCTCTCCTCTTTTTTGCCCAGATACGGCGCTACTTTATAAGCTATCCAGGAGGCGAACTGCTGCTGGTGACCGATGGAGAAGCCGCAGCCGTCAGTGACCTCCTGCGTTGGCTTGTACATCATGTTGGAGGTAATGCCCCAGTAAAGTGAGACCAGCACAGCGGTGCAGATAACCGTGGTCCACATTGGGTAGCCAAAGATATAGAGCGAAACCGCAATCAGCCCCGCCTGCTGGAACATGATGTGCCCGGTGAGCATGATGGTGCGAATACCGGTGATGCGCCGCAGGAGCACATAAATGATGTTCAGCGCCAGCGCCAGCAGTACCGCATATCCAACCCAGCTGTACGCATCCCCCATGCGATCGATAGTGGCCATCATGGACGCGTAGGTATCAGAGATGGCGCCGTTAATGCCGTACACCTCCGACATTTTGGCAACCACCGGCTTAAAGGTGCTGGTCAGAATGCCAGACCCCGCCTGCAGCAGCATAAAACCAATGATGGTTTTGATGGTGCCTTTGATAATCACGCTGACGCTTTTGCGCAGCAGGATGTACCCCAGGCACGTCACGATACCCAGCAACAGCGGGGCGTTGGTCATTACCTGATTAAAGAAAACGGTAAAGACGTTGTAGAGGATCTCCATAACTCTCTCCAGAAAATGAGAACACGCGGGGCAATCCCTGCGTGGTTGGTGCCTTCACTCTATTAATCACAAATAATCACCACAAGATTGCATTTGATTATTTGTGACGTATCACGCAATTTATTTCCATGGTATCAGTAATGATTTTCACTACCGATTAAAGAACATTAATTAATTCTTAAAATTCAGCATATTAATGATAATTAGAGGTTATCTTAACAATGCTAAGACGTTTTTTCTGTGATGCAGTGAGGGGAATTTTCCGCAAGATAGTCATTGCAAACCGATTCAAACAGTGCCAGCATTAATCACAACACGTCACAATATGATTATTTTTGATTAAAAGCAGGAGCTAAACCGATGAGTAAAGTGAAAACCATCACCCGTGAGTCATGGATTCTGAGCACCTTTCCGGAGTGGGGTAGCTGGCTGAACGAAGAGATTGAGCAGGAACAGGTTGCTCCCGGCACGTTTGCAATGTGGTGGCTGGGCTGCACCGGTATCTGGCTGAAATCTGAAGGCGGCGCCAATATTTGCGTCGATTTCTGGTGCGGCACCGGTAAACAGAGCCACGGCAATCCGCTGATGAAAAAAGGCCACCAGATGCAGCGCATGGCCGGCGTGGAAAAACTTCAGCCGAACCTGCGTACCACGCCGTTTGTTCTTGATCCTTTTGCCATTCGCCAGATCGATGCCGTTCTTTCTACCCACGATCATAACGATCACATTGATGTGAACGTGGCGGCAGCGGTAATGCAAAACTGCGCTGACGACGTGCCGTTTATCGGGCCGCAGACGTGCGTGGATTTATGGATTGGCTGGGGAGTGCCAAAAGAGCGCTGCATCGTGATGAAACCTGGCGACGTGGTCAAAATCAAAGACGTTGAAATTCATGCGCTGGATGCCTTCGACCGCACTGCGCTGATTACCCTGCCCGCCGACCAGAAAGCCGCCGGCGTACTGCCAGACGGCATGGACGAGCGTGCGGTGAACTACCTGTTCAAAACCCCTGGCGGTTCCCTGTATCACAGCGGCGACTCTCATTACTCCAACTATTACGCGAAGCACGGTAACGAGCATCAGATTGACGTGGCGCTCGGCTCTTACGGGGAAAACCCGCGCGGTATTACCGACAAAATGACCAGCGCGGATATGCTGCGCATGGCGGAAGCGCTGAATACCAAGGTGGTGATCCCGTTCCACCACGATATCTGGTCGAATTTCCAGGCCGATCCGCAAGAGATCCGCGTTCTGTGGGAGATGAAAAAAGATCGCCTCAAGTATGGCTTCAAGCCGTTTATCTGGCAGGTTGGCGGCAAGTTCACCTGGCCGCTGGACAAAGACAATCTTGAGTACCACTACCCGCGTGGCTTCGATGATTGCTTTACCATTGAGCCAGATCTGCCGTTCAAGTCCTTCCTCTGATTGTGAAGCAAAATCGCCAGACCCTGTGTCTGGCGATGTCGTATTTCTTTTAGTAATTTCACGCTATTTCAAATATCATCTTTTCAAATCAATTCTTATCGGAATAGCTCATGACGGAAGCGCAACGGCATCAAATTTTACTGGAACTCCTGGCGCAAACCGGGTTTATCACCGTCGAGAAAGTGATCGAACGTTTAGGGATCTCCCCCGCCACCGCGCGGCGGGACATCAACAAGCTGGATGAGAGCGGCAAGCTGAAAAAAGTCCGCAACGGCGCAGAGGCCATTAGCCAGCAGCGTCCACGCTGGACGCCGATGAACATCCACCAGGCGCAGAATCACGATGAAAAGGTGCGGATTGCCCGGGCAGCGTCACAGCTGGTGAACCCCGGTGAAAGCGTCGTGATCAACTGTGGCTCAACGGCATTTCTGCTGGGTCGGGAGATGTGCGGCAAGCCGGTGCAAATCATTACCAACTATCTGCCGCTGGCCAACTATCTCATTGACCAGGAACATGAAAGCGTGGTGATCATGGGCGGCCAGTACAACAAGAGTCAGTCTATTACCCTCAGCCCGCAGGACAGTGAAAACAGCCTCTACGCCGGGCACTGGATGTTTACCAGCGGCAAGGGGCTGACCGCAGAAGGCCTCTATAAGACGGATATGCTCACCGCCATGGCGGAACAGAATATGCTTAACGTGGTGGGCAAGCTGGTGGTGCTGGTGGACAGCAGCAAGGTCGGTGAGCGCGCCGGGATGCTTTTCAGCCGCGCCGAGCAAATCAGCATGGTGATCACCGGCAAAAACGCCAACCCTGATATCCTCAGCAAGCTTGAGGATCAGGGCGTTAAGGTGCTTCGCGTCTAAAGATGCTGGCGGAAAAATGCGACGGTCGCCTCCAGCGCAGCGGGCGTAATGCGGTGCCGGACGCCGGCTCCCCACAGGCAGGTCAGATTGCCATCCAGCCCTTCGCGCTGTAGCGCCTGCTGCAGACGGAACGTCTCGCCGGGCGGGACCACGTCGTCGGCATCGCCATGCCACAGCAGCAGCGGGCGATCGGCCAGCTGCGGGAGCGCATGGCTGACGTCCCACTCGGATAGCAAAGCCTCAATCTCCTGAGGCGCCTGTGGCGGGAACAGCGTCTTTACCAGTGAGGTAAAATAACCCGACCCCATCAGGCACGCCACGGACGTCACTTCAGGATGTCTGGCCATGATCCCCAGCGCCGTCATTCCGCCCATCGATGCGCCCGCTACCGCCAGCCGTTTCCCCTCCACCAGCCCGCCCGACAGGAGCGCGTCGCGCAGCCCGGCGAACTCGGTCAAGCTGCCGTGCAGCGTTTGCCAGAACAGCCCCTGCCGCGCCTGTTCATCACCCGTAAAGCGGGCGCCATGATTTGGCGCATCGGGCATGACCACACGAAAACCGGCCTGCGCCAGCGCTACGGCAAAATAGCTGTAGACCAGCTTAGAGGAGAGAAAGCCGTGATAAAAAACCACCGTCGGCAACGGTTGTTCAGCTTTACCTGTCGGGAATGCATGGAGGATTTCATGGTCACCAAGGCGCCGGGTTTCAATTTCAATCATTGTCGATCCTGAACTGATGAATGATTCATAATGTTGAGAGCTGGATTACGGTTTCGCGATATTTTCATTCGAAATCTACGCCCCAGATAACACTTCGGGAACATTCCCCCAAAACTAAATTCGCAGACAACTACACTATGGCTATCAGGAAAAGAGACAGGTTTATGCGCAGGCTTACCGCTTTATTGCTGGTCTCACTGCTTAGCGGATGTTCCGTACTGCAGGGTACGCCAGAACCGGCTCCACCGGTTACCGATCGTCCTCAGGAAATTCGTCGTAACCAGACGGAAGGATTACAACGTCTGGGTTCCGTCTCCGCGATGGTTCGCGGTTCCCCGGATGATGCAGAAGACGCAATCGAAGCACAGGCCGTCGCCGCAAAAGCAGATTATTACGTCATCACGATGATTGATGAAACCATTATTACGGGACAGTGGTACGCACAGGGGATTTTGTACCGCAGGTAAGCATCATCATTTAAACGACTTTTACACTGCTTTGCGTCCGTAGACATTTTCCTGTCCACAATAAACTCCATGCCAGCAACAATGGAAATGAGTTTATTCGCGAAGGATTGCCCGGCGGATACCGGAGACACGTGAAAAGGAGCTGACGATGAAACGAACCCTTGCCTTAACGACGTTATTACTTTCAGCAGGCCTGCTGAGCACCACGGCGCAGTCAGCCGAATTTGCCAGCGCTGATTGTGTCACTGGCCTGAACGAAATTGGTCAGATCTCCGTGACGAATATTACGGGGAGCCCGCAGGACGTTGAACGTGTCGTGGCCCTGAAGGCGGACGAACAGGGCGCCTCCTGGTATCGCATCGTCCAGATGCAGGAAGACCGCCATATTAACCACTGGCGGGTCCAGGCCATTCTTTATGCATAACTTCCTCCCGATAAAAGCCACTTAATTTTAGTGGCTTTTCATATTTGCAAATTTTTTATCCTCTCTGAAACCAAATAAAAACAACCATGTAACATTTAGTTACATTAAAGTGATAAACGTTCGCTTCGCTCTGCCGTTGAACAGCCATACCTTTTCAATGATGAGCAATTTATGATCACTTTCTTCCACCGGGCGGGCCTAGGCACGAAGCTATCGCTGCTGACAGGCGCGGGTGTCGCCACGCTTTTTTTGCTGTTCACCTTTCTTCTCAGCCACAAAGCCAGCCAGCAGCTCGAAGATTTAGCGGTTGAAGACCTGCATAATCAGTCTACCGGCATGGTGGATATGGTGCAGATGTTCAACACCAGCCTGAGCGAAGAGGTCGAAAGCTATACTCGCCTGTTCACCACCTTTTTGCCGCAGCCGCTGAATAGCGACGGCAGCCAGAGCCGGACCATCAACGGGCTTACCGTTCCCCTGCTCAAAGGTGGGGAAACGGAACTACACGAGAACAATACGCTTTCTGATGACTTCCTGAGCCGTACGGGGGCCATTTCGACGCTGTTTGTCCGCAGCGGTAATGACTTTATCCGCGTGGCCACGTCGCTGCGCAAAGAGAATGGGGAGCGCGCGATCGGAACCGTGCTCGACGCCACCGGCCCGGCGTTCGCGGCGGTAACCAAAGGGGAAGTCTATCGTGGGCTGGCGCTGCTGTTCGGTAAGCGCTACATCACACAGTACCAGCCCGTTAAGGATCCGCAAGGCCAGGTTATCGGGATTATCTTTGTCGGCGTGGACATCACCCATTCGTGGAACGTCATGCGCGAGAAAATCCTGAACCGTCGTCTGGGCGAGAGCGGTCGCTTCTTTGTACTGGACCGCAGCAATGGCAAAACGCGCGGACAGTACCTGTTCCACGCCACCGAAGAGGGTAAGCTGCCGAACTGGGACGCCGCCACACAGCAGCAGCTTCTGGGTGATAAACCCGGCACGCTGGAACGCGTGAGCGCGGATGGCCGTACGCTAAAAGTCGCCTATACGCCGCTGCCGGGCTGGAACTGGACCATCGTGGGTGAAGTGGATAAAGCCGTGCTGCTTTCAAGCGTGACGACCCTGCGCGATCGCTTCCTGCTGGCGGGCGTGGCGCTGTCTGCACTCTTCGCTGGCCTGTTCGTTCTCATCATTCGCTGGATGCTGACCCGCCCGCTGCGCGGGGTAATCGATCTTGCCCGCCAGTATGCCGCAGGCGATCTTCGCGCCAGCCTGCCGGTAACGCGTCAGGATGAGGTCGGCCAGCTGGTTGACGCCATCAACGGCATCGGGGATGGCCTGCAAAAAATTGTGCTGCAGGTCCGCGAGGCCGCCGGCGAGATCCATCAGGGCACTAACGCGCTGGCCTCAGACACTGGCGAGATTTCTGAGCAAATCAACAAGCAGGCCAGCAGCGTTGAGGAAACGTCTGCCAGCATGGAGCAATTAGCCGCGACCGTGCAGCAAAACGCCGCCAACATGGAGCAAACGCAGCAGCTGGTGGGAGAAACTTCGCGGGCGGTACACCACGGTGGACAGACGGTAACGCATGCCGTATCCACCATGGATGATATTCGCGACGCATCGAAACGTATCGAAGACATCACCCGCGTGATTGAGTCCATCGCTTTCCAGACCAATATTCTGGCACTCAATGCGGCGGTTGAAGCGGCGCGGGCAGGCGAACACGGCAAGGGCTTTGCCGTGGTGGCGCAGGAGGTGCGTGCCCTGGCGGCGCGCAGCGCCAATGCGGTGAAGGAGATTGAGCAGCTGATTGGCGACACGCTGAACAAGGTGAGCGAAGGCCATGCGCTGTCTGAACAGACGCGCCTGGCGATGGACTCGATCATTGTCCATATCGATAACATCAGCCAGCTCGTTACCGAGATCAACCACGCGTCCCGCGAACAGTCTGCGGGGATTGGTCAGGTGAATCTGGCGATGACGCACATCGGGGAGGCATCGCATATTAACGCCGATCGCATCTCACGCAGCGAGCAGACGGCGCAAACGCTGCGCGAGAAGGGCTCCCACCTCACCAGGCTGGTAAGCTTGTTCCAGCTGAAGGGTTAACCGACTCTGCCCGTGGCGCGCAGCAGCAGGTCATTTTGCACCTGCTCGCTCAACAGCGTTCCGCCCCGGGCATCCAGCATCATGCGGCACCACGCCTGCGCCACGGGCGGCGATGCGTGCCGCAGCATCTGACTTCCGGCGCCGAGTAAAAAGAGCTGCTGGACGATCTCCCTGCCCTGCGCCTCCTGCGGTTTACGCAGCTTCTGCTGCAGCTGCCGCCAGCTGCGATCGAAGTGTCTGTCCTGGCCTTTCACCTGCGCAAAATCGTCGGTGAGCAGCTCGAGAATGCCCGGCTGCTTCGCCAGCACGCGCAGGACGTCCAGGCACATAATATTGCCTGAACCTTCCCAGATGCTGTTAACCGGCATTTCACGGTACAGCCGCGGCAGTTCGCTCTCTTCGCAATAGCCTGCGCCGCCCAGCACCTCCATCGCTTCCGCCACAAAGGGGATACCCGCTTTGCAGACGCTGTATTTAGCCGCCGGAGTGAAAAGCCGCGCCCATGCGGCTTCCTGCGCGTTTTCACGTTTGTCCCACGCGCGGGCCAGGCGGAACAGCAGCGCCGTGTGTCCCTCCAGCACCAGCGCCATACGGCCTAGCACCTCGCGCATCAGCGGCTGATCGACAAGGTTTTTACCGAAGGTCTGGCGCTGATGGGCATGATAAAGCGCCACCGAGAGCGCCCTGCGCATCAGTCCGTGGCTGCCCAGCGCGCAGTCAAAGCGCGTCAGCCCGCCCATCTTCAGGATTTGCCGGACGCCTTCGCCCTCTTCGCCCAGCAGCCAGCCGGAAGCATCAAGGAACTCCGCCTCACTGCTGGCGTTCGAGCGGTTGCCGAGCTTATCCTTCAGACGCTCCAGGCGAACGGCATTACGCTGGCCGTCAGGCAGAAAACGCGGGACAAAAAAGCAGGATAAACCGCCTTTCGCCTGCGCCAACACCAGGTGCGCATCGCTCTGCGGCACGGAGAAAAACCATTTGTGGCCCACCAGCCGGTAACTGCCATCGCTGCATTTTTCTGCTTTGGTGGTATTGCTGAGCACGTCCGAGCCGCCCTGCTTTTCCGTCATCCCCATACCTATCAGCAGGCCGCGCTTTTGGGCGCCCGGCGCAAGATGGGGATCGTAGCGATCGCTCATCAGCGGCGTAATCCAGTCATGAAAGAGCGCGGGCAGCGACTGCTGCAACAGCGGCGTGGCGGCAAAGGTCATGGTCACCGGGCATAACGTCCCGGCCTCCACCTGAGCATGAAGCACGAAGCGCGCGGCCCTGGCGACGAAAGATCCTTTTCGCGCCGCCTCCTCCCACGCCAGGTTGTGGACCCGGTTAGCGCAAAGCCCCTGCATCAGAAGATGCCATGCCGGATGAAAGCGAACGTCATCCAGCCGCTCTCCCGTAGCGTCATAACGCAGCAGTTCAGGCGGGTTAACGTTCGCCAGCCTGCCCAGCTCCAGCGACTCCGCCGTGCCCAGCTGCTGTCCGATGCTGGCAAGAAGCTCCATATCCCATTCAGCCCCTTCGCGCGCAACCGCATCGCGCAGGGCGCAGTCAGAGAGAAAAAGGTTACTGTTCGAAAGCGGCGCGGGTTGATTAAAAACGGTATGCGTCTGCCAGTGCATGCTGTCTCCCTCCTTTCATTGGCAATTAGCGTAAGTATGGACAGAGCGCGTGAACGCTGCATGGGAGGGGGGTCACACGATGGCGATCGCACTGATATCATTCGTGAATTAGCTCACAGAACATAAGAATAAACTATTTCATTACTCCGCTTATGTTGAATAATTTATTCTTAACCCGTCGTTGTGAGGATCGTTATGCAACAGGATGCGCACAAGCGTGCATTAATTGCAGGCTCCATTGGTAACTTCATCGAGTGGTATGAATTTGCGGTGTACGGTTTTCTGGCAACCGTTATTGCGAAAAATTTCTTCCAGCTTGAAGGGGAAGCGGGACTGACGAGCCTGATCCTCACCTGGGCCTCGTTCGCCATCGCCTTCTTCTTCCGCCCGCTAGGGGCGGTGGTGTTTGGCCGTACTGGCGACCGGATCGGCCGTAAACCGACGCTGATTATCGTGCTGGTGCTGATGACGCTCGCCACCGCCGCCATCGGTATTGTGCCGGTCTACGCCAGCATCGGGATTGCCGCGCCGCTGATCGTTACGCTGCTGCGTATTCTGCAAGGTCTGTTCGCGGGCGGTGAGTATGGCGGTGCGGTTTCGTTGATGACGGAGTTCGCTCCGCGCGGCAAGCGCGGCCTTTACGGCGCCTGGCAATCCTTCACCGTAGCGCTCGGACTGTTAGCGGGCGCAGGCATTGTCGCTTTGCTTTCCGCCCTCCTCACACCCGAAGCCCTGCACGACTGGGGCTGGCGGATCCCGTTCTTCCTGGCGCTGCCGATGGGTGCGGTCGCGCTATGGCTGCGGGTGAGCATGGAAGAGACGCCAAGCTTCGTGCAGCAGCAGGAAAAACCGGTTATTGCACGGGCCAGCACCGCCGCCACCTTCAAAACCATCCTGATGGGCATTGGACGCGTCATGGTCTGGTCTGCGGCGGGGTATACCTATCTGGTGATTATGCCGACCTATCTGCAATCGGCGCTGCACACCGGGTTTAACCAGGCGCTGCTGATTGCGGTGATTTCTAATGTTGGCTTTGCGCTCACCATCATTCCGTCGGGAATGCTCAGCGACAAAATCGGGCGGCGTACGGTAATGGTTATCGCCACGGTGCTGCTGCTGATCCTCGCCCTGCCGCTGCTGAAAATACTGCAGGCGGAGTCCAGCACGCTGGCGGTCAAAGCGATTGTGGTGTTGATTGCGGGAGGTCTGGTGGGGATGCTGGCAGGCCCGGGGCCGGCAATGCTGTCTGAAATGTTCCCGACGCGCGTGCGCTATACCGGGCTGGGGCTGGCCTATTCCCTGTCGAACGCGATCTTCTCGGGCTGTGCGGGGCTAATCATTACCGGGCTGATTGAAGAGACGGGGAATCTGGATATTCCGGCGTATTACGTAATGGCAACGGCGGTGGTGAGCATTTTCGCGCTGATGACGTTGAGGAAGGATGACCATTTGCGGTCGCTGGAGGAGTGACCGTCTGGTGCCCTCACTCCAGCCCTCTCCACAGGGAGAGGGCGAATGGCTGTTTATGCTCCGCGCTGGCGCACCGCTTCAAACAGGCAGATGCCCGTCGCAACGGAAACGTTCAGGGACGACACGCTGCCCGCCATCGGGATGCTGATTAGCTCGTCGCAGTGCTCGCGCGTCAGACGGCGCATACCTTCGCCTTCAGCACCCATCACCAGCGCCAGACGGCCGGTCATTTTGCTCTGATACAGGGTGTGATCCGCTTCACCGGCGGTGCCGACGATCCAGATGTTCTCTTCCTGCAACAGACGCATGGTGCGCGCCAGGTTGGTGACGCGGATCAGCGGCACGTTTTCCGCCGCGCCGCAGGCTACTTTTTTAGCGGTCGCATTCAGCTGTGCGGAGCGATCTTTCGGCACAATCACCGCATGCACCCCTGCCGCATCCGCGCTACGCAGGCACGCGCCAAGGTTATGGGGATCGGTTACGCCATCGAGGATCAGGAAGAACGGGTTCTCCAGCCCGGCGATCAGATCCGGCAGATCGTTTTCCTGATACTGACGACCCGGCTTCACGCGCGCGATGATGCCCTGGTGCACCGCGCCTTCGCTTTTCTCATCCAGATACTGGCGGTTCGCCAGCTGGATCACCACGCCCTGCGCTTCCAGCGCGTGGATCAGCGGCATCAGACGCTTATCTTCACGCCCTTTCAGAATAAATACTTCCTGAAAACGCTCTGGTGCGCGCTCCAGCAGGGCCTGCACCGCGTGGATGCCGTAAATCATTTCACTCATTGATGGTTCTCGTAATAAATATTTCCCCTCTCCCCTGGGGGAGAGGGTCAGGTTGAGGGGAGGATTTACTCCGCCTGCTGTTTCTTCGCCGCGCGCTTCGCTTTGGTCGCGGCCGCTATTTTTTGGGTCTTAGTCGACGGTTTTTTCGCTTTACGGACATCTTTCTTCGCCGCCTTTGGCTTCTGCTTCTTCTCGCCACGGAAGGCGCTGTCCGGCTCAAAGTTCACGCGCTTACCCGCCTGACGGCGCTTGCCGCCCGCTTTGCCGTTGCCGCCTTTCTTCGCCTTTTCGCGCTCGGTTTTGCCGACGTTACGCGGCGCACGCTCGCTGGAGATGAGGCTGAAGTCGATTTTACGGTCGTCCATATTGACGGCTTCGACCTTCACTTCCACACGATCGCCCAGACGGTAGGTCTGGCCGCCAGATTCGCCGATCAGGCGCTGGCCAACCTGGTCAAAGCGGTAGTAATCATTATCGAGGCTGGAAACGTGCACCAGGCCGTCGATAAACAGCTCATCCAGACGCACGAAGAAACCAAAGCCGGTGACGCTGGCAATCACGCCCTTAAAGACGTTACCTACCTGATCCAGCATAAAGTCACACTTCAGCCAGTCCGCCACGTCGCGCGTGGCTTCATCGGCACGGCGCTCGGTCATGGAACAGTGCTGGCCCAGCTGCAGCATCTCTTCCACGGAGTAGTGATACCCCCCGGTTTCGGTCGTGTTGCCTTTGTGGCCCTGCTCATGCGCCAGCAGATACTTGATCGCACGGTGCAGCGACAGATCCGGATAACGGCGGATCGGCGAGGTAAAGTGCGCGTAAGACTGTAGCGCCAGGCCAAAGTGACCGCGGTTTTCCGGATCGTAAATCGCCTGCTTCATGGAGCGCAACAGCATGGTTTGCAGCATTTCCGCGTCAGGACGATCGCTGATGGACTCCAGCAGCTCGGCGTAATCGCGTGGCTCAGGCTTATTACCGCCCGGCAGTTCCAGACCGAGCTCGGCCAGTACGGAGCGGAACGAGGTAACGGCTTCCGTGGTCGGCTTATCGTGAATACGGAACAGCGCAGGCTCTTTGGCTTTCTCAACGAAACGTGCCGCCGAGATGTTCGCCAGGATCATACACTCTTCAATCAGCTTGTGGGCATCGTTACGCTGGGTCTGTTCGATACGCTCGATGCGACGCTCGGCATTGAAGATAAACTTCGCCTCTTCGCTCTCAAACGAGATCCCACCGCGCTCTTCGCGCGCCTGATCCAGCGTTTTGTACAGGTTATGCAGCTCTTCAATATGTTTGACCAGCGGCGCGTACTGTTCGCGCAGGTCACGGTCGCCCTGCAGCATATGCCAGACCTTGGTGTAGGTCAGGCGCGCATGGGAACTCATGACCGCTTCGTAGAACTTGTATCCGGTCAGGCGTCCCTTGCTGGAGATGGTCATTTCACAAACCATACACAGGCGATCAACCTGCGGGTTCAGGGAACACAGACCGTTGGAAAGCACTTCCGGCAGCATCGGCACAACCTGAGACGGGAAGTAAACCGACGTGCCGCGGCTGCGCGCTTCATTATCCAGCGGCGTATGCGGGCGAACGTAATAGCTCACGTCAGCGATGGCTACCCACAGGCGCCAGCCGCCACCGCGTTTTTTCTCGCAGTACACGGCGTCATCAAAGTCGCGGGCGTCTTCACCATCAATGGTGACCAGCGGCAGATCGCGTAAATCCACGCGGCCTGCTTTGGACTCTTCCGGCACTTCTTCACGCAGGTTTTCGATCTGGTCTTCAACCGCTTTCGGCCAGACGTACGGAATTTCATGGGTGCGCAGCGCCATATCAACGGCCATGCCGGTGCCCATGTTATCGCCCAGCACTTCGACGATTTTACCTACCGCTTTGGTACGGCGGGTCGGCCGCTGGGTAAGTTCAACCACCACCACAAAGCCCATACGCGCGCCCATCACCTCTTCAGGCGGGATCAGGATGTCGAAGCTCAGACGGCTGTCGTCCGGCACAACAAAGCCTACGCCCGCATCGGTAAAGTAGCGGCCCACAATCTGACTGGTTTTCGGCACCAGCACGCGGACCACGCGCGCTTCACGGCGGCCCTTACGGTCTGCACCCAGCGGCTGCGCCAGGATCTGGTCGCCGTGGATACACATTTTCATCTGTTCGGATGAGAGGTACAGATCGTCCTTACGGCCTTCCACACGCAGGAAGCCAAAGCCATCGCGGTGACCAATAACGGTGCCTTTCAGCAGGTCGAGGCGTTCCGGCAGCGCGTAGCACTGGCGACGGGTAAAGACCAGCTGCCCGTCGCGCTCCATGGCGCGCAGGCGGCGGCGAAGGGCTTCAATTTGCTCTTCACCTTCAATGTTTAATTCAGCGGCAAGTTCTTCACGATTGGCGGGTTTTTCGCGTTTTGTTAAGTGTTCAATGATGAACTCGCGGCTGGGGATAGGATTCGCGTATTTTTCTGCTTCGCGTTCCTGGAAAGGATCTTGTGACATGTCGGTTCCTCCGTTGTCAGCTCCGGTGGAAATTTTCTTCATTCCACCAGCAATAATTTATAAAGCGGTTGATTCTCTTCAACCAAATCGGCCAGCGTGTAGTTATCCAGTTCCTTGAGAAAACTTTGCACGGCCTTTGAAAGCGCCTGTTTCAGGCGACAGGCGGGCGTAATGTGGCAGAACTCGCTGCTACAGTTCACCAGAGATAGCGGCTCCAGCTCACGTACCACATCGCCGATACGAATACTCTGTGCCGGTTTACCGAGACGGATCCCTCCATTCTTCCCGCGGACGGCAGCAACGTATCCGGCACGACTAAGTTGATTGATTATTTTGACCATATGATTACGGGATACACCATACACCTCTGTGACTTCAGAGATACTGGTCATCTTCCCATCGGGTAACGACGCCATGTAAATCAGCGCGCGTAAGCCGTAATCGGTGAAACTTGTTAACTGCACATCAACCTCAGGAAAAAGGGAAAACGCGGTTAAACCGCAGAGATATTCATTAATGATGATAAACCAGCCAGATAGGTAGCGGCTAATTTATTTGAACTGAAAGGGGGAAGGAGAACGAAAAAGCCGGATGCGCGTTGCATATCCGGCCTGAGATAGTTTTTTCAGGCCCGGCAGGCGCAGCGCCGCCGGGCGAAACCATCATTATGCGTCGAACGGATCGCGCAGGATCATCGTTTCAGTACGATCCGGGCCGGTGGAAATAATATCGATCGGCACTTCGGTCAGTTCTTCAATACGCTTAATGTAATCCAGCGCGGCTTTTGGCAGGCCACTACGCTCTTTCACGCCGAAGGTGGTCTCAGACCAGCCCGGCATGGTTTCGTAGATTGGCTCGATGCCTTCCCAGTCGTCAGCAGCCAGCGGAGTGGTAGTCACTTCACGGCCATCCGGCATACGGTAGCCTACGCAGATTTTCACTTCTTTCAGGCCGTCCAGCACGTCCAGCTTGGTCAGGCAGAAGCCAGACAGGGAGTTGATCTGCACTGCGCGACGCACGGCAACGGCGTCCAGCCAGCCGGTACGACGACGACGACCGGTGGTCGCGCCAAATTCGTTACCCTGCTTGCACAGGAACTCGCCGGTTTCATCAAACAGTTCGGTCGGGAATGGACCTGCACCCACGCGAGTGGAGTAAGCTTTGATGATACCCAGAACGTAATCCACATAACGTGGGCCCAGGCCGGAGCCGGTTGCCACGCCACCGGCGGTGGTGTTAGAGGAGGTTACGTACGGATAGGTACCGTGGTCGATGTCCAGCAGCGTACCCTGCGCACCTTCAAACATGACGAAATCGCCACGCTTACGCGCCTGGTCCAGCAGATCGGACACATCAACAACCATACCGGTCAGAATGTCTGCGATCGCCATGACGTCATCCAGCACTTTCTGGTAGTCAACAGCGTCAGCTTTGTAAAAGTTCACCAGCTGGAAGTTGTGATATTCCATCACTTCTTTCAGTTTTTCAGCGAAGGTGGCTTTGTCGAACAGATCGCCCACGCGCAGACCGCGGCGTGCAACTTTATCTTCGTAAGCCGGACCGATACCACGACCGGTGGTGCCGATAGCTTTCGCGCCACGCGCCTTTTCACGCGCAACGTCCAGCGCCACGTGATAATCCAGGATCAGCGGGCAGGCTTCGGAGAGCAGCAGACGCTCACGAACAGGGATACCACGGTCTTCCAGACCTTTCATCTCTTTCATCAGCGCAGCTGGAGACAGCACAACGCCGTTACCGATGATGCTGGTGACGTTTTCGCGAAGAATGCCTGATGGAATAAGATGGAGGACGGTTTTTTCACCGTTGATTACGAGAGTATGGCCTGCGTTGTGACCGCCCTGGTAGCGTACAACATATTTAGCCCGTTCAGTCAGAAGATCGACAATCTTCCCTTTACCTTCGTCACCCCATTGGGTGCCCAGTACGACGACGTTGTTACCCATTTTTTTCAAAATCACCGTTTGCTTAAAAATGGATTCTACCATCGCTTTTTCAGATATACAGCACTTTTTGACCCTAAAATATGCCAGTTACGGTTAGTTTTTGATCAGCCAATCGTTTTCCTCAACATGTAGTAGATAACGATACCGGCAACCACAAGACCGCCGCCGAAACGACGCAAAATATTGTCCGGCAGCTGGCTCATTGTTGCGATCATTCGACGCCACGCGCGGGGATAAAGCATCGGGCCGAGACCTTCCAGCACCAGAACCAAGGCCAGAGCGAGCCAGATCGTTGAATTCATTTTTCATCCTTATAAAAGAAAACCACCGCTCCTGACGAAGCGGTGGTTTGAATACTCAAACGAGACTGAGTTTATCGCGTTGCGTTGGATGGCGTCTTCATATAACGGAAGAAATCGCTGTCCGGGCTGAGCACCATCACATCCTGGTTGCTCTTGAAGCTATTCTCATAAGCTCGCAGGCTACGGATAAAGGCGTAGAAGTCAGGATCCTGGCTGAATGCATCAGCAAACAGTTTCGCCGCTTCGGCATCACCTTCACCGCGCAGGATACGGCCCTGACGCTCAGATTCCGCCAGCGTCTTGGTCACTTCATAGTCCGCTGCCGCGCGCAGTTTTTCCGCTTCTTCCTGACCCTGTGAACGGTGACGACGGGCTACCGCCTCACGCTCGGCGCGCATACGGTTGTAAATAGCCTCAGACACTTCCGCCGGCAGGTTGATCTGCTTGATACGCACGTCGACCACTTCAATACCCAGCGCCGCCATACTGTTCGGGTTGATCACCGGCACTTTACCGTTGGTTTCAGCCTGAACGCGTTCAGCCGCTTTAGCAATCGCATCATCCGCTGCTGGCGTTTCCACTTCGTCTTCCGTGCCCGCGGTACCGGAGTTCAGCGCATCGCGCACTTCCAGCGTCAGTCGGCCACGGGAGTCGGTCACGATGTCTTTCACATCCAGACGACCAATCTCGGAACGCAGACGGTCAGAGAACTTACGCTTTAGCAGCACTTCCGCCTGAGAAACGTCGCCGCCGCCTGTTGCCAGGAAGTAGCGGCTGAAATCGCTGATACGCCATTTAATATAGGAATCAACGATCAGGTCTTTCTTCTCTTTAGTCACAAAACGGTCGGCCTGGTTATCCATGGTCTGGATACGCGCGTCGAGCGTTTTAACAGACTGAATGAAAGGCACCTTGAAGTGCAGGCCCGGCTCGTAAATCACCGGACGCTTGTCGCCGTCACGCACGACGCTGCTGAACTGGAACTTGATCCCACGCTCGCCCTCTTTCACCACAAAGATCGAGGTATAAAGCACGACAAGTACGATGACGACGATCGCAATAACTGACTTACGCATCCTTATTCCCCCTGACGCTGGTAGTCGTTACGCTGCGCGTTAGCACGGCGTTGGTCCATAATGTCACCATCGTTCGAAGAAGGCGTTGTGTTCGCGCTGGCGCTGCCAGACGAGGCTGGCGGCAGACGCAGCAGGTTGTTCGCACCGCTGTTATCTTTCGCGGCTGGCGCAGAACCGCCTTTCAGCATCTGATCCAGCGGCAGAACCATCAGGTTTCCGCCCTTGCTGTCGTTAACCAGCACTTTGCGGGTGTGGCTCAGCACTTTTTCCATGGTCTCGATATAAAGACGCTCGCGGGTGATTTCCGGAGCCGCTTTATATTCCGGCAGGATACGCGCGAAGCGAGCCACTTCACCCTGCGCTTCCAGGATGGTCTGGGTCTTATACGCACGCGCCTCTTCCAGAATACGCTGCGCCTGACCGTTAGCACGCGGCTGAACTTCGTTGGTGTACGCTTCCGCTTCACGGATGTACTGCTGTTCGTTTTCACGCGCAGCAATCGCATCGTCAAACGCGGCCTTCACCTCTTCCGGCGGACGAGCAGCCTGGAAGTTGACGTCCAGCAGGGTGATACCCATGTTGTATGGACGGATGGTCTCTTCCAGCTCGCGCTGGGTATCGCTACGAATAACGGTACGACCTTCGGTCAGGATACGGTCCATGGTGTATTTACCGATCACGCCACGCAGGGCGCTGTCGGTCGCCTGACGCAGGCTGTCATCCGCACTGGTCACGCTAAACAGATAACGCTCAGGATCCGTCACGCGGTACTGCACGTTCATCTCAACGCGCACCACGTTTTCGTCAGACGTCAGCATCACGCCGGAAGCTGCCAGTTCGCGAACGGACTCCACGTTTACCGCGGTCACGTTGTCAATGAAGGTCGGCTTCCAGTTCAGGCCCGGCTCAACCAGATGGCTGAACTTACCGAAACGGGTTACCACGCCGCGCTCTGCTTCTTTAATGGTGTAGAACCCGCTGGCTGCCCAGATGATTACCACCGCAGCGGCCACAATGCCGACTACGCGGCCACCCATAGGCGGGCGCGAACTCTGAGTGGAATTCCCACCCGAGCCAGAACCTTTTCCTCCGCCGAGGCCACCAAGCTTTTTGCTCAGTTTGCGGAAGATATCATCCAGATCCGGTGGCCCCTGCTCGCGACCACCTTTGTTGCCATTTCCCCCAGAGTTGCCGCCTTGATTATTGCTGCTTCCCCACGGGTCGCGGTCTTGTCCGTTATTACCGGGCTGATTCCACGCCATGTATATGCTCCATATTTGTTATGCAAGGGCGAATTATTCAGGCTTCCCCTTTCTGATCAGACGATATAGTCCGCCAGCGCAGGTTCTTGTTTACAGAGGCGACGCCAGTCAACGATCGGCATACGCACCTGCATCCCCACGCTGCCGTCATCCTCCATCCACTCTTTTTCTATCGCCTGAAGCTGATAAAACCGGCTGCGCAGCCTGCCTTCCTGTGGCGGCAGTCGCAGCGTGTGCTGAGCTACCTCACCGGAAAGACGTTCTGTCAAAGCCTGGAAAAGCAGTGGCACACCAATCCCGGACTGCGCAGACAGCCAGACCCGAATCGGTTTGTTCTCTTCATCTCGGTCGATACGCGGTTCGAAATCGTCCAGCATATCGATCTTGTTCATTACCAACAGCGTGGGAATGTCGTGGGCGTCGATCTCTTCGAGCACCACATTCACCGCGTCGATGTTTTCCTGCACGCGTACGTCTGCTGCATCAATCACGTGCAGCAGCAGGGTTGCCTGACGCGTCTCCTGCAACGTCGCTTTAAACGCCGCGACGAGATCGTGCGGCAGATGGCGGATAAACCCTACGGTATCCGCCAGCACCGTTTCACCGACGTCAGCTACGTCAATCCGGCGCAGCGTGGGGTCCAGGGTCGCAAACAGCTGGTCTGCTGCATAAACCCGGGCCTCGGTTATCTGGTTAAACAGGGTGGATTTACCGGCGTTGGTATAGCCCACCAGCGACACCGTCGGGATGTCCGCTTTGGTTCGCGCACGACGCCCCTGCTCGCGCTGTTTCTCTACACGTTCCAGACGTGAAAGGATCTGGGTAATACGGCCACGCAGCAAACGGCGGTCGGTTTCGAGCTGGGTTTCACCCGGGCCGCGCAAACCAATCCCGCCTTTTTGTCTTTCAAGGTGTGTCCAGCCACGCACCAGACGCGTCGCCAGATGGCGCAGCTGCGCCAGCTCAACCTGCAGCTTACCCTCGTGGGTACGCGCACGCTGAGCAAAAATATCTAAGATCAATCCCGTGCGATCGATAACACGGCATTCGCAGAGAGCTTCCAGGTTACGTTCCTGAGCCGGAGACAGCGCATGATCAAACAGCACAACGGATGCGCCGGTTGCTTTTACGGCATCCGCAATTTCTACTGCTTTACCTTCACCAACAAAATACTTCGGGTGCGGCGCTTTACGGCTACCGGTAATCACCTGCATTGCTTCGACACCGGCGGAAGAGACCAGAGATTCAAACTCCTGGAGATCTTCCATATCTTTGTCTTGCGAAAAATAGATGTGTACCAGCACCGCCTGCTCACCGGCGTCATAACGGTCAAACAAGCGTAAACCTCTCTAAAAAGATCAGCGGGGAACGCAGGATCCCTGGCTCCCCGTGTGGATAACAGTACGAAACCTTATTCGGTCTCGTCGCTGTCCTGCGCAGGAGAAGAAGAACCCTGCGCGTTGCTGCCATGATGGTAGTTACTACCAGTGCCGCCGCCAGCGTTATTGCTGTGATGAGATACCGGACGGGACGGAACAACAGTAGAAATAGCGTGCTTATAGACCATCTGACTGACCGTGTTTTTTAACAGGATCACGAACTGATCGAAAGACTCAATCTGACCTTGCAGCTTAATACCATTCACCAAATAAATAGAAACTGGAACACGTTCCCGACGCAATGCGTTCAGGAACGGATCTTGTAAAGATTGCCCCTTAGCCATTCTATCTTTTCCTTATATGCTTGTTTTGTACTTAGAACCTTGCGATTCTGAAAAATTGCGCACGATACGCCTCAATTGTACACATTCAGTGAGCGATATCACCAATAACCTCAATCACTTCGTTTAACGCCTGTTGCGGTTTTTCGCTGTCTAACCAGTGAACTCCCTCCCAACCGCGCAACCAGGTGATCTGGCGCTTCGCTAACTGTCTCGTGGCGCAAACACCTCTATAAACCATTTCATCGTATGAAATCTCGCCTTCAAGATACGACCACATCTGGCGGTATCCCACACAACGAACGGAAGGCATGTCCGTATGCAAATCTCCACGGGCAAAAAGCGCCCGCACTTCTGCTTCAAAATCTGAAGCCAACATCTGATGAAAACGCTGCTCAATTCGTTGATGGAGCAGTTCACGGCTCGCCGGGGCGATGGCGAACTGATGCACCTGATACGGCAGAGCGTCTCCTGACGTTTGCGTCAGTTCCGTTAAAGTTTTACCCGAAATGAAAAAAACTTCCAGTGCCCGGGAAAGCCTTTGCGGATCGTTTGGATGGATCCGCGCTGCGGCAACCGGATCAATCTCTTCCAGTTGCTTGTGCAAAACGTCCCAACCCTGCTCTGCCGCCTGCTGCTCAATCTTTGCCCTCACTTCAGGATCTGCCGATGGCAGAGGCGATAACCCCTCCAGCAGCGCCTTAAAGTAGAGCATGGTTCCGCCAACCAACAGCGGTATACGTCCCGCGGCGGTAATCTCGGCCATCTCGGCTAACGCATCGCGGCGAAAATCTGCCGCGGAATAAGCCTGCGCCGGGTCGAGAATATCCAGCAAACGGTGCGGTGCCGCACGCAGTTCCTCTGCGCCGGGCTTCGCCGTGCCGATGTCCATCCCTCGGTAAATGAGGGCAGAATCGACGCTAATCAACTCTACTGGCAAAACTTTACGTAGCTCAATGGCTAACGCCGTTTTGCCGGAGGCCGTTGGGCCCATTAAAAAAATTGCCTTTGGCAGGCTCGCCTTACTTACATCATTCATGTTTCAGGGCGGTCATCGCCTTTTGTAAATCAACAGGTTGTAACAAACCCCCTGGCGGCGCTTTCACCAGCTGCGGGCAGAGACGTTCCACCTCCGCCAGCACGGTAATCGCCTGCGCCATACTCCACGGCGAATGTTCGCTGGCCAGACGGCGGGCGATCCACTGCGCGGTATCGGCGGCATCAAACGTCGTTTGCTGCGCCAGGTAGCCTATCAGTTCAGGAATCAAGTTTTGTAAATTTTGTTGGCGTAAGGGTAAAGGCACTGCGCGAATTGTCACATGCTGCGCGTCCAGTACGATTTCGATGCCCATTTCGGCCAGCTGCGCCTGTACCTGCTGCAAAACCCTTGTTTCTTCCGGGGATATTTTCAGGCGAACGGGGATCAGCAGCGGCTGCGCGCAGGCAGCATTCACGCCGGGCGTTAGCTGCGCCTGCTTGAGCCAGCGCTCCGCCACGGTAAGGGCCAGCAACATTAGCTTACCCTCGCGTTCAAGCAGGGCCACGTCAGGCGCGACGATGGTCAGCACCCGGCCAAAACTCTGGCTATGCCCATCCAGAGAGGGTGTTGAAACCGTGATGTGCTCTTTATGCTCTACCGACGGCGTATCCAGCAGTTTGCGGTACAGCGCTCCCTGCTGCTTTTGATAGCCCGGCTGGGCGTTGGGATAGTTCGCCCCGGTCGGTCGCGGAGCGTTACCCGTCGAGGCTAAGCGCGGCGCAGACGGCTCGCGCACCGCCGCCGGTTCGGCAAAGTGATTCCGTCCGGCCGCCACGCGGTTTTCCGGAAGCGGACGCGGCTCGGGTTGTTCCTTTGCCAGCGGCAGCTCTGGCGTGGCCTGCTGCTGCAATACAGCGGCCACGCCCTGATAGATAAAATCATGCACCAGACGCGACTGGTGGAAACGCACCTCATGCTTGGCTGGATGCACGTTAACGTCAACCTGATGCGGGTCAATTTCCAGATAGAGCACAAAGGCGGGCTGCTGATCGGCGCCGAGCTTATCCTCGCAGGCCTGGCGAATAGCGTGGTTAATCAGGCGGTCACGCATCATGCGGCCGTTAACGTAGCAATACTGGATCTCAGCAAAGGCGGCGCTGCTCGCGTTCGGATCGGCAACCCAGCCGCGCAGGGCCAGATCGCCATGCTGCCACTCAATAGCCAGCGCTTTTTCCAGGAACGGCGTGCCGCAGATGGCCCCCAGCCGACGCTCCTTTTGCCCGCCTTCCGCCACCGCGCGATACTGGCGCATCACCTTACCGTTATGGCTGAGGTTAATGGTGACGTCAAAACGCGCCAGCGCGATGCGGCGGATGATCTCGTCGATATGTCCGAATTCGGTCTTTTCGGTTCGCATAAACTTGCGGCGAGCGGGCGTGTTGTAGAAGAGATCCAGCACCTCCAGCGTGGTGCCTACCGGATGCGCCGCTGGCTTGACCGTGACGTCCATATCGCGCCCTTCGGCGTAGGCCTGCCAGGCTTCCTGCTGTTCCGCCGTGCGGGAAGTAAGGGTCAGGCGGGAAACGGAGCTGATACTGGCTAGCGCTTCGCCGCGAAACCCCAGGCTGATAATCGCTTCCAGATCGTCCAGTGAGGCAATTTTGCTGGTGGCATGACGCGCCAGCGCCAGCGCCAGCTCGTCTTTTTTAATGCCGCAGCCGTTGTCGCGAATGCGGATGAGCTTTGCGCCCCCGCGTTCAATATCGATATCAATGCGGGTTGCCCCCGCATCGAGGCTGTTTTCCACCAGCTCTTTCACTACCGACGCAGGGCGTTCCACCACCTCACCGGCGGCGATTTGGTTCGCGAGCTGCGGCGGTAGAACCTGAATCGGCATGAATTCTCCTTAATTAGTCGCGGTCATCTCACCCGGCAGCGCTGCACTGGCCGTCTGGGCTGCACCGCCCTGTGGTGCAGACTGAAGCGGATGCGCCTCAAAGTATTTACGCAGGCCGTTATAAATCGCTTCGGCAATTTGCTGCTGATAGCTGTCGCTTCCCAGTAGACGCTCTTCACCGTGATTGCTGATAAAGCCGGTCTCTACCAGAATCGACGGAATATCCGGCGAGCGCAGCACGCCGAGGCTCGCATGCTCCGGGCGACGCTTGTGCAGCGATCCAACGCTTTGCAGCTGATTGAGTACGTTAGTGGCGACATCATACCCGACGCGCTGAGAATGACCGAACTGTAAATCCAGCACTGCCTGGCTGAGATACGGATCGGCCTGGCTGTTTGCCAGCACATCGCCTGCCCCGCCTAACAGTTCCGACTGCTTCTCATGCTCTTCAAGCCAGTTGGCCATTTCGCTGTTGGCGCGACGGTTGGACAGCACCCACACGGACGCACCGGTGGCGCTACGGTTCGGCGCTGCGTCCGCATGAATTGATACCAGGAAGTTGGCGTTCTGTTTGCGCGCCACGTCCGAGCGTCCCATCACGGAGATAAAGTAGTCCCCGTCGCGGGTTAACACGCCTTTAAACATCGGATCGTCATTCAGAAGCGCGCGCAGCTTGCGGGCAATGGCAATGGTGACATTTTTCTCACGCGTGCCGCCCGGGCCAATCGCGCCGGGATCTTGCCCGCCGTGTCCGGCGTCAATGGCGATAATCACCTTATCGCCGCTAGCTGGCGTACGTCGCGCGCTGACCGCCGGACGCGTCACCGTGTTGCTGCTGGTCACGGCGGTAAGACGGTCATTTTGTGATTTAAACGGATTACGGGCAGGCTCAGACGGTCGTGAGGTATACACCGGTGCCTCTACGCGCTTTGCCACAACGGGTGCAGGCGGTGGTGGCGGCACGTCGGCATTGATGGTGAAGACCACCGTATAATTCGCGCCGTTTTGCTGCTTAACCGCCTTCGTTTTGCCTTTTTCGGTGAGGTCAACCACCAGGCGCAGAGACTGGGCATCCTTCGGAGTACCCGAACGGATGCTTTTCACCAGATTATTACCGCTGAACTGAAGCGGCAGCCCCTGGATCACCCCGGACTGTTTAATATCGAGCGCCACGCTGCGGCTGTCGATTTGTGAAAAAGCATATTCAGGATCGCCCATAAAGCTGAACGTAATGCGGGCCTGGCTATCGCCATTCGACACCTGAATATCCGAGAGGCTTGCCGCCCCGGCCTGCGCGCACAGCAGTACCGTGGCAGCCAACACCCAACTTTTAACGCGATTAATCATCCCGTTATCCCTACGCTCAACCGGCTAAACGCGCCAGTAAGGAACAGCCTGATGAGGAAACCGCACTGATGCGCGCCTCACGCCCTTGTGCCTGGTAATCTAAGTGAATTTCGACATCCGGGTCAGGCAGCACACCCGCACCTTGTTGCGGCCACTCCACCAGGCAGATGGCGTCGTTGGCAAAGTAATCGCGGATCCCCATAAATTCCAGCTCCTCCGGGTCCGCAAGACGATATAAATCAAAGTGGTACACCATGATATTTTCAAGCGTGTACGGTTCTACCAGCGTGTAGGTCGGGCTTTTTACGTTCCCGTTATGGCCTAACGCCTGCAAAAAACCGCGGCTGAAGGTTGTTTTACCCGCGCCTAAATCGCCATACAGATAAATGACGGTCGCCCCCTGACAGGCCTGCGCCACGCGCTTGCCGAGATCTAAAGTGGCTTGTTCATCAGGTAAAGGAATCGCTCGATTAGTCATTTTCTACGTCAATCACATCCGGGTTAACAACACGCCGCAGCGTGCAAAAAAGATCGGTGGCCAGCATACCGCGCGTGCCATAACGGGCAGCCAGCCCGTCAGCCGCCGCACCGTGGGCCACGCAGCCAGCACAGGCTGCATCATAAAGGGGAAGTTTCTGTCCGAGCAATGCGCCAATGATGCCGGAGAGCACATCGCCCATGCCGCCGCTCGCCATGCCTGCATTACCGGCATCAATAATGCCCACGGCGTCATCGCTGGCGATGACGGTTCCCGCCCCTTTCAAAACGGCAACACCTCCGTAACGTTTTACCAGACGTTGGGCAGAAAGTAAGCGATCGCTTTCAATTTCTGCCACGCTACAGTTAAGCAGCCGCGCGGCTTCGCCGGGGTGTGGCGTCAGAATGCGATTGTGACGCTTATCCGGATTTATTGCCAGAAGGTTAAGCGCGTCGGCGTCCCACAGCATCGGTTTACGAAAGTTCTCGACTTTTTGCAGGGCCTGTTTACCCCAGCTTTGTTGCCCGAGCCCGGGGCCAATTACCACCACATCCGCCCATTCGAGGCTCTCCTCCAGCGACTGCGGGGTAAGCTCGTGGACCATCAGTTCCGGACGCGCGGTAACGATCGGCGCAATGTTTTCGCTGCGGGTGAGCACGCGCACTAAACCGGCACCGCTGCGCAGGGCCGCTTCTCCGGCCATGCGAATCGCGCCTGCGGTACCGCTATCGCCACCAATAATCACCAGCCGACCATGGTCGCCCTTATGGGACGTGGGCCGGCGCGGCGGCAGCCACCGTGCAAGCTGAGAGGCATCAAAGCGGGAAAGCTGGGTTTCCTGCCCCGCCAGCCAGTTTTCCAGCCCCAGCGCGTTGTGGTGCAGGATACCCACCACGTCCCGCGCCTTGCCGGTAAGCAGGCCCGGCTTCAGGGCGATAAAGGTCACGGTATGCGCGGCCTCGATCGCCGCTCCCGGCGTCGCGCCGGTTTGCGCCATCAGGCCGGAGGGAATATCCAGCGCAATCGCCGGAGCGGGATGCGCGTTGGCGCGCGCAATCAGGGCGGCGACGTTATCGCGAGGGGCGCGCATCAGTCCCGTTCCCAGCAGCCCATCAACAATCACGTCCACGTCATCGGGCCAGGCGATATCAGGCGCGTGAATAATGCCCCCGGCATTCAGCCAGGCTTCTCTCGCCGTACCGGCTTCTTCCGGCAGCGGTTTATCACTCTCCAGCGCCAGCAGGGTGACGCGCAGCCCCGCCGCCACCGCCAGACGAGCCACGACATAGCCGTCGCCACCGTTATTGCCGTGCCCGCACAATATCAGGTAATGCGACGCATCCGGGTAGGCCATGCGCGCAACGTTGAACGCCGCCTCGCCCGCGCGCTGCATCAGCTCATAAAGGGTGATGCCCAGGCTGTCTGCGGCCTCTTTTTCGGCGCGTCGGAGGTCATCCGCATGCCAGATGGAATGTGGTATACTTGCGGGGTTTTTCTTCACAGTATGGTCCGTCATGTCACAGCCCCTCGATCTCAATGAATTAGCGCAAAAAATAAAACAGTGGGGTGCTGAACTGGGCTTCCAGAAGGTCGGTATCACCGACACCGATCTCTCTGCCAGCGAGCCTAAGCTACAGGCATGGCTGGATAAACAATATCACGGCGAAATGGAGTGGATGGCGCGTCACGGCATGATGCGTGCCCGCCCTCACGAGCTTTTGCCGGGTACGTTACGCGTCATTAGCGTACGCATGAACTATCTTCCCGCCAGTGCGGCCTTTGCGCGTACGCTAAAAAATCCCTCTCTGGGCTACGTCAGCCGTTACGCTCTGGGGCGTGATTACCATAAGCTTCTGCGCAACCGCCTAAAAAAGCTCGGGGAAACCATTCAGCAGCACTGTGTTTCGCTGAATTTTAGACCCTTTGTTGATTCTGCGCCTATTCTGGAACGTCCAATCGCTGAAAAAGCCGGGCTTGGCTGGACAGGTAAGCACTCACTTATCTTAAGCCGCGACGCGGGCTCGTTCTTTTTCCTGGGCGAGCTGCTGATTGATTTACCGCTGCCGGTAGACGGCCCGGTGGAAGAAGGCTGTGGGCGCTGCGTGGCCTGTATGACCATCTGCCCAACGGGCGCTATCGTTGAGCCGTATACCGTTGATGCGCGTCGCTGTATCTCCTACCTCACGATCGAACTGGAAGGGGCTATTCCGGAGGAATTCCGCCCGCTTATCGGCAACCGCATCTACGGCTGTGATGACTGCCAGCTGATCTGTCCGTGGAACCGCTATTCACAGCTGACGGACGAAGAAGATTTTAGCCCGCGCAAGGCGTTACATGCCCCGCCGTTAATCGAGCTGTTTGCCTGGACCGAAGCCTGGTTCCTGAAAGTGACGGAAGGTTCCGCCATTCGTCGTATCGGCCATCTGCGCTGGCTGCGAAATGTGGCCGTCGCGCTGGGCAATGCCCCGTGGGATGAAGCGAATATTCAGGCGCTCGAAAGCCGAAGAGGTGAGCACCCACTTCTCGATGAACACATAGAATGGGCGATTGCGCAGCAAATCGAGAAGCGAAATGCCTGCGTGGTCGAGGTGCAGTTACCGAAAAAACAGCGTCTGGTCAGGGTCATTGAAAAAGGGCTTCCGCGGGATGCGTGATATATTCACAGCCTGTGAATAAAAATAGGAACTCAGGCGCCATCAGGCTTAGCAAACAGGTCAAGTGATCTCAATAACATTTTGACATGAAATTTTATCAATATAATTCATGCAATTAGGAGAATTTCATTCACCCTGCTAACTTTTTGAACGGTTCTGGTTTAGCGACTTTTCTGTGGATAACTCTGTTTACAAGAGTATTTCAAATACAACGAAAAATGTCCCCAACGACGAAACTCGCTGTGGATGATTTTGATAAGAAGTAAAAATTTGGAGCGGGAAACGAGACTCGAACTCGCGACCCCGACCTTGGCAAGGTCGTGCTCTACCAACTGAGCTATTCCCGCAAATCTGTACTGCTTTTGTTGCTGTCGTAACGTGTAATTCTCTGTCGTTACGGGAGGCGCATTATACGAGAAATCCGTTTAGCTGCAACCCCCCTCAAAGCGATTTTTTCGAAATTAAGTTCAAGTGCTTATTTAATCGGCAAGCTGAACAATTTAACGACAAAAACCCGGCCGCGCAAGGCGCCGGATCGCAAAATCACAGCTTAATAAAGTTTTCGCGATAGTACGCCAGCTCCGCCACAGACTCGCGGATGTCGTCCATTGCCTGGTGCGTCCCCTGCTTTTTGAAGCCGTCGAGAATTTCCGGTTTCCAGCGGCGGGCCAGCTCTTTCAGGGTGCTCACGTCCAGATAGCGGTAGTGGAAGTAGGACTCCAGCTCCGGCATGTACTTAAACAGGAAACGACGATCCTGGCCAATGCTGTTGCCGCAGATAGGCGATTTTCCTGCGGGCACCCACTGCTTCAGAAATTCAAGCGTCGCCAGCTCCGCTTCGCGGTCGCCCATGGTGCTGGCCTTCACGCGCTCCACCAGCCCGCTGCCGGTATGGGTTCGCACGTTCCACTCATCCATCAGCGCAAGCTGGTCATCAGACTGGTGCACCGCAATAGTTGGGCCTTCCGCCAGAATATTGAGGTTAGCATCGGTGACCAGCGTGGCGATCTCAATAATGCGATCGCGCTCGGGATCCAGCCCGGTCATCTCCAGATCGATCCAAATCAGGTTATTTTCGTCCGCGCTCATGTTATTTTCCACCCTTCTCGCATAACCGGCAGTAGCAGGTTAACTAGTATTAATTAGAGTGTATCATAGAGGTTTTGCCCGCTACGGGCGACCAGGAGCCAGCGCGATTGAGTAAAAATAAACTCTCCAAAGGGCAGCAGCGCCGCGTGAACGCCAATCACCAGCGCCGTCTTAAAACCACTACGGAGAAGCCCGATTACGACGACAACCTGTTTGGCGAAGCGACAGAAGGCGTTGTGATTAGCCGCTTCGGTATGCACGCCGATGTCGAATCCGCCGACGGGAACATCCACCGCTGCAATATCCGTCGCACCATCCGTTCACTGGTTACCGGTGACCGCGTGGTCTGGCGTCCAGGCAAAGCGGCAGCGGAAGGGGTAACGGTTAAAGGCATTGTTGAGGCCGTACATGAACGCACGTCGGTCCTTACCCGCCCCGATTTCTATGACGGCGTGAAGCCGATTGCCGCCAATATCAACCAGATTGTGATCGTTTCGGCGATTTTGCCCGAGCTTTCGCTGAATATTATCGACCGTTACCTGGTGGCCTGCGAAACCTTGCAGGTTGAGCCGCTTATCGTCCTGAATAAAATCGATCTGCTGGATGACGAGGCCATGGCCTTTGTGAATGAGCAGATGGATATCTACCGCCATATCGGTTATCGCGTACTGATGGTTTCCAGCCGCACCAAAGATGGCCTGAAGCCGCTGGAAGATGCGCTGACGGACCGAATCAGCATCTTTGCAGGGCAATCCGGCGTAGGTAAATCGAGCCTGCTTAACAACCTGCTTGGCCTTCAGCAGGAGATCCTCACTAACGATGTGTCGGACGTCTCCGGCCTCGGCCAGCATACGACCACCGCCTCACGCCTCTACCACTTCCCGCACGGCGGCGACGTGATTGACTCTCCGGGCGTGCGTGAATTTGGTCTCTGGCATCTTGAGCCGGAACAAATCTTCAACGGATTTGTCGAATTCCATGACTATTTAGGCGCTTGCAAATATCGCGACTGTAAACATGACAACGATCCGGGCTGCGCAATCCGCGAAGCGGTAGAGAACGGTGAAATTGCGGAAACCCGTTTCGAAAATTACCACCGTATTCTCGAAAGCATGGACCAGGTAAAAACGCGTAAAAACTTTTCTGATTCTGATAACTGACAACTAAGCTAAGCGTCGCTAAAATCGTCCCCCTTTTTTCAGGTTCCGGCGGCGCGCTGCCGGATCAGGAACGACAAAACAATGGCCTGGAGGCTACCTTGTTAAACTCATTTAAACTTTCGCTTCAATACATTCTGCCGAAACTGTGGCTCACTCGCCTGGCGGGCTGGGGCGCGAGCAAACGAGCGGGCTGGCTGACCAAACTGGTCATCGATCTGTTTGTGAAATACTACAAGGTCGACATGAAGGAAGCGCAGAAGCCGGATACGGCCAGCTACCGCACGTTTAACGAATTTTTCGTGCGCCCACTGCGCGACGAAGTGCGCCCGCTGAATACCGACCCTAACGTGCTGGTCATGCCTGCGGATGGGGTGATCAGCCAGCTTGGTAAAATTGAAGACGACAAAATTTTGCAGGCGAAAGGCCATAACTACAGCCTCGAAGCGCTGCTGGCCGGGAACTACCTGATGGCGGACCTGTTCCGCAACGGTACGTTCGCCACCACCTATCTCTCCCCGCGCGACTATCACCGCGTTCATATGCCGTGTAACGGTATCCTGCGCGAAATGATCTACGTGCCGGGCGATCTGTTCTCCGTAAACCACCTGACGGCGCAAAACGTCCCTAACCTGTTTGCCCGTAACGAGCGCGTCATCTGCCTGTTCGATACTGAATTTGGCCCAATGGCGCAGATTCTGGTGGGTGCGACCATTGTAGGCAGCATCGAAACCGTCTGGGCTGGCACCATCACCCCGCCGCGCGAAGGCGTGATCAAGCGCTGGACGTGGCCTGCCGGTGAAGCAGAAGGCTCCGTTGCCCTGCTGAAAGGCCAGGAGATGGGCCGCTTCAAGCTGGGCTCAACGGTGATTAACCTGTTCGCACCGGGCAAAGTTAACCTGGTTGATGAGCTTAAGAGCCTGTCAGTGACCAAACTCGGCCAGCCTCTGGCAATCTCTACCGAAACCTTCGTGACGCCGGATGCAGAGCCTGCGCCGCTGTCTGAAGAAGAGATCAAAGCCGAACACGACGCCAGCCCGCTGGTTGACGACAAAAAAGACGAAGGCTAACAACAGAAGGATCGCTGACGTGCGCCCGATTATCGTATTACTGATGGCCTGGTGCCTCAGCATGGGGGCGTACGCAGCGACGGCCCCCGACGCCAAACAGATAGCCCAGGAGCTGGAGCAGGCAAAGGCGGCGAAACCCGCTCAGCCGGAGGCCGTTGAGTCGCTCCAGTCTGCACTGAACGCGCTTGAGGAGCGGAAAGGCTCCCTCGAGCGCGCGCAGCAGTATCAGCAGGTTATCGACAATTTCCCTAAACTCTCACAGACCCTGCGTTCGCAGTTAACTAACCTGCGCGATGAGCCACGCGAAGTCCCGGCAGGCATGACCTCCGAGGCGCTGAACCAGGAGATCCTCCAGGTCAGCAGCCAGCTTCTGGAAAAAAGCCGCCAGGCGCAGCAGGAGCAGGAGCGGGCGCGTGAAATTGCCGACTCGCTCAGCCAGCTTCCGCAGCAGCAGACCGATGCCCGCCGTCAGCTGAACGAGGTGGAACGCCGTCTCGGGGCGCAGACAGGCAGCACGCCGCAAAACCAGGCGCAAAATCTTGGGCTACAGGCGGAATCCGCCAGACTCAAAGCGCTGGTCGATGAGCTTGAGCTGGCGCAGCTTTCCGCTAATAACCGCCAGGAGCTGTCGCGTATGCGCTCCGAGCTGGCGCAAAAGCAGAGCGAGCAGCTTGACGCGTATCTCCAGGCCCTCAGAAATCACCTCAACAGCCAGCGTCAGCGTGAAGCTGAACGTGCGCTGGAGAGCACCGAGCTGCTGGCCGAAAACAGCGCAAACCTGCCCGCCGGCATCGTCGATCAGTTTAAGGTTAACCGCGAGCTTTCCGCCGCGCTGAATCAGCAGGCGCAGCGTATGGATTTGGTCGCGTCGCAGCAGCGTCAGGCCACCAATCAGACGCTCCAGGTTCGTCAGGCGCTCAACACGCTGCGCGAGCAGTCCCAGTGGCTTGGCGCGTCGAACCTGCTGGGCGAGGCGTTACGCGCCCAGGTTGCTCGCCTGCCGGAGATGCCGAAACCGCAGCAGCTTGATACCGAAATGGCGCAGCTGCGCGTTCAGCGCCTGCACTATGAAGATCTTCTCAACAAGCAGCCGCAAATCCGCCAGATCCGTCAGGCCGACGGAAAGCCGCTCACCGGCGAGCAGAGCCGTATTCTGGAAGCGCAGCTGCGCACCCAGCGTGAGCTGCTGAACTCTCTGCTACAGGGTGGCGATACGCTGATCCTGGAGCTGACAAAGCTGAAAGTTTCCAATAGCCAGCTGGAGGACGCGCTGAAAGAGGTGAACGAGGCGACGCACCGTTATCTCTTCTGGACGTCTGACGTGCGGCCGATGACCTTCGCCTGGCCGATTGAAATCGTGCAGGATCTGCGCCGCCTCATTTCGCTCGACACCTTTAGCCAGCTGGGCCTCGCCAGCGTGATGATGATTACCAGCAAGGAAACCATCTTCCCGCTGCTGGGGGCATTGATTCTGGTGGGCTTCAGCATATATTCCCGTCGCCACTTCACCCGTTTCCTTGAGCGCTCCAGCGCCCGGGTGGGGAAAGTGACCCAGGACCACTTCTGGCTGACGCTGCGCACGGTGTTCTGGTCGATTCTGGTTGCGTCTCCGCTGCCGGTGCTATGGATGACGCTTGGATACGGCCTGCGCGAAGCCTGGCCTTACCCGCTCGCCGTCGCGATTGGTGATGGCGTGACCGCCACCGTGCCGCTGCTGTGGGTCGTGATGATTTGCGCCACGTTCGCGCGGCCAAACGGTCTGTTTATCGCCCACTTTGGCTGGCCGCGAAACCGCGTTGCGCGGGCGATGCGCTACTACCTGATGAGTATCGGGCTGATTGTGCCGCTGATTATGGCGCTGATCATGTTCGATAACCTCAATGACCGGGAGTTCTCCGGATCGCTGGGGCGCCTGTGCTTTATGCTGATCTGCGGGGCGCTAGCGGTGGTGACGCTCAGCCTGAAGCGCGCCGGGATCCCGCTCTATCTCGATAAGTCCGGCACTGGCGATAACATGTTTAACCGTCTGCTGTGGAACCTGCTGCTCGGCGCGCCGCTGGCGGCGATGCTGGCGGCGGCCGTCGGTTACCTTGCCACGGCGCAGGCGCTGCTCGCCCGTCTGGAAACGTCGGTTGCGATCTGGTTCCTGCTGCTGGTGGTGTACCACGTTATCCGCCGCGGCATGCTGATCCAGCGGCGTCGGCTGGCCTTTGACCGTGCCAAACACCGTCGTGCGGAAATCCTGGCCCAGCGCGCGCGCGGCGAAGAAGAGCCGAACCACGTTAACAGTACCGAGGGGGCGACGGACGCAGATGAAGTCGAGCTGGATCTGGATGCCATCAGCACCCAGTCTCTGCGGCTGGTGCGCTCCATTCTCATGCTGGTCGCCCTGCTGTCGGTTATCTTCCTGTGGTCGGAAATCCACTCCGCGTTTGGCTTCCTGGAGAACATCTCTTTATGGGATGTAACCTCTACGGTGCAGGGAGTGGAAAGCCTTGAGCCAATCACCTTAGGCGCCGTGTTGATTGCGATTCTGGTGCTGATCATCACCACGCAGCTGATACGTAACTTCCCGGCCCTGCTGGAGCTGGCGCTGTTGCAGCATCTGGATTTAACCCCCGGCACGGGCTATGCGATCACCACCATCACCAAATACTTAATCATGCTGTTTGGTGGGCTGGTTGGCTTCTCGATGATTGGGATCGAATGGTCAAAGCTGCAATGGCTGGTCGCCGCCCTGACCGTGGGCCTCGGCTTCGGTTTGCAGGAGATCTTTGCCAACTTCGTCTCCGGCCTGATCATTCTGTTTGAAAAGCCGATTCGCATTGGCGATACGGTGACTATTCGCGATTTAACCGGCAGCGTTACCAAGATCAACACCCGCGCAACCACCATCAGCGACTGGGACCGGAAAGAGATCATCGTGCCGAACAAGGCGTTCATCACCGAGCAGTTTATCAACTGGTCGCTGTCTGACTCCGTCACGCGCGTGGTGCTGACCGTACCGGCACCGTCGGATGCCAACAGCGAAGAGGTAACCCAGATCCTCTATACCGCTGCGGAACGCTGTTCTCTGGTGATCGACAACCCGCCACCGGAAGTCTTCCTGGTGGATTTGCAGCAGGGGATCCAGATTTTCGAGCTGCGTATCTACGCCGCGGAGATGGGGCACCGTATGCCGCTGCGCCATGAGATCCACCAGCTGATCCTGGCAGGCTTCCGCGAGCACGGTATTGATATGCCGTTCCCGCCGTTCCAGATGCGTCTGGAAACGCTGGACGGACGCAAAACGGGACGAACGTTAACGTCTGCGGCGCGTTCGCGCCCGGCCGGCAGTCTGTAATCTTTTCCCCCTCCCCGTCGGGAGGGGGTTTTAGCCTACTGCGCGACGTCTGCTACGCAGGCCGTCGGGCGACGGCGGTAATTCTCATAAATTCCCATTGCCAGCAGCGAGAAGAAGATCGGACCGCCGACCATCCACAGCGCGCTGCTCCAGTCACCGGCCTCTGCCACTGGCTGAATAACGGTAAAGATGTTGGCAAACGCCACGACAAGCACCACAACGGTAGTCGCCAGCAGCGTTGCCGTGCGGGTTTTGAAGATCACAAACGGTCGCTCCAGCCCCTGCTTCGCCTTGAAGAAGGGAAACGCCAGCGTCAGGAACAGGTACGGAAGCGTCATCGACACGTTCGCCATCAGGGTTAGCTTGTTGTAGAACGCCGACGCGGTATCCCCGCCAAACGACACCAGCAAAATAAACACGCACACCAGCAGGCACTGCATCCACATGGCGTTTGCGGGCATACCGGCAGTATTTAGCTGCGTTATACGATCAGGCCACAGCGCCTTTGGCGTACCCTGAACGATTGCCTTCAGCGGGGAGTAGATCAGCGTAAAGAACGCGCCGGTATAGGCCAGGAACATCGACAAGCCGGTGATACGCGCAAACCAGATCCCCAGGGTGGCCGAGACTTCCGGCGTCAGGTTCATGGCGTTACCCAGCGTCATCCCCAGGCTTTTCATCAGAACGTAGGTGATGTTGCCGAGGTTGGTGGTGTTGTTGCTCAACACCTGCTGCCAGCTGGTGCTGACGCCCCAGAGGAAAATCGCCAGCGAGTAGCCAATGGAAATGACGATGGCGGCAAAGATAATGCCTCTGGCGAAGTTCTTTTCCGGGTTCTCTGTTTTGTCGACCAGCCCGCCTACGGCTTCAATCCCCCCGTAAGCGAAGATGGCAAATACCACAAAGGAGAGCATGGCCAGCCCGGACTGATAGCCCGGATTAGGTGATGAAACGAAATTCACCTCCTGCGCGAAATGCCCCCCGTTCAGGCACAGGATGGCGATACTGGCCAGCAGCAGCACAAGGTTCAGACACATCACTGAAATTCCACCCACCGCGGTGATACGGGCAATTTTGTTGATGCCTTTCGAGGCGACCAGCGTAACCACCACCATCCAGCACACCGCCAGAATACCGACCACCTGCGTGGAGCTCAGCCCCGCCAGAGACCAGACCTGGGTTTTATCCGCACCGAAGAGAAACGTGGAGAACGGCACCCAGACCTTAGCCGCCGTGCTGACCATCCAGACGACGTAGGATGAAAACCACATGAACGTACCGATAAACGCGTAACGGGGGCCGACGCTGTTGTTCATCCACGAATAAATGCCGCCCTCCTCTTTTCGGTAAGCCGAGCCCATCTCCGCCATCATCAGCGCAAACGGGATAAAGAAGAACAGGGCAGAAACGATATAAAACGGCGTCGCGCTGTAGCCCATCAGATAGAAAGCCGACGGGCTGTTGGCAAAGCCAAACACTGAGGTAAAAATCATCAGGATGAGCCCGGTAAGGGTCATCTTTTTAAGCGAGTGGGACATATAGCCATCCGGTAAGGAAGTAAACTGCGCGGATGGTAGCAGATGACCAGACAAATATTGTGGCTATACGAGTCAAATTAAGAAAAAGACCCGTGTACAGAGAATGTGGCAGTTTTTAATGTTGTTTGCGGAGATGGAAAGGGAAATTGCCGTCTGAAACAGGCCGGGTAAGCGACAGCGCCACCCGGCTAATCTTTAAGCGCGATCGACCGTAAACGCGATCACGTCGCCCAGCTGTTCCGCGCCAAGCGCCAGCATGACCAGACGATCCACGCCCAGCGCCACGCCGGAGCAGTCCGGCAGACCGGCCTTAAGCGCTTCCAGCAGGTTGGTATCAATCGGCTGCTGCGGCAGGCCGCGCGCGTTGCGCTTGCGGTTATCCTGCTCAAAACGCTGCTGCTGTTCACGCGCGTCGGTCAGCTCGTGGAAACCGTTCGCCAGCTCGATGCCTTTGTAATACACCTCAAAGCGCTCCGCCACGCGGTGATCTTCGGTGCTGATCTGCGCCAGCGAGGCCTGGCTGGCCGGGAAGTGATAAACAAACGTCGGGCGATCTTTGCCAATCTGGGGTTCAACGCCAAAGGTGAACAGCAGCTGCAGCAGCGTGTCGCGGTCCTCTTCGGTATCCGCCACGTTGCTCAGATCCAGCTTTGCCGCCGCCTCACGCAGCTGGGTTTTATCGGCCGATAGCGGATCGATTTCCAGATGGCGCTGGAAGGCCTGCTGATAGGAGAGCGTCTCGGCTTCCGCGCAATCCAGCACCTGCTGCAGCAGATCGTCGACTTCGTTCATCAGGCGATACATGTCGTAGTGCGGGCGGTACCACTCCAGCATGGTAAATTCCGGATTGTGGTGGCGGCCCATCTCTTCATTACGGAAGCTACGGCACAGCTGATACACCGGGCCACACCCGGCCGCCAGCAGACGCTTCATATGGTATTCCGGGCTGGTCATCAGATACAGATTCATGCCCTGAGAGTGGCCAGGGCCAACAAAACGGGTTTCAAACG
This sequence comes from Enterobacter cloacae complex sp. P40C2, assembly GCF_014930695.1. Classification (NCBI taxonomy): domain Bacteria; kingdom Pseudomonadati; phylum Pseudomonadota; class Gammaproteobacteria; order Enterobacterales; family Enterobacteriaceae; genus Enterobacter; species Enterobacter cloacae complex sp. P40C2. The sequence continues at coordinate 474,487 of NZ_JADBRP010000002.1, forward strand.
GGACCAGATGAATATCCGTGACCGTCGCCTGACTCATGCACGGCGTTTCCACCTCCAGGACTCCGCGGTCGGCAAAGAAGCGGCGGATCTCCGCCATAATTGCCGCGCGCTTTAACAGGTTTGGAATGGATGCGCTCGGCTGCCAGGTGGCCGTTTCGCTCATGAGTATTTTCTCCGATTTCATACAAGGGCACGAAGTCTACTCGCAAGCCGGAGCAGAGACAAATTTTGCGCAGTAAAAGTCCCTTTTCATTACGCAGAAAAATACTGTGACGAAATTCATTAATCACGATGATAAATCACCGCACAGAACAGCAAAAAAATCGAACACGTCAAATTTCCCTTCCATCTACGCGGTTATACTGTTTTACCCATAAAGGAGCAGTGGAATCGCTTCCGCAACCGCCCGTTCGGGCAGGTGAACGACCTTTAGCTCATCGCGTTGCGGGAAAACAAAAATCTGGAGGAATGTCGTGCAAACTTTTCAAGCCGATCTTGCCGTAATAGGCGCTGGCGGGGCTGGATTACGCGCTGCAATCGCAGCAGCACAAGCCAATCCGAACGCTAAAATCGCACTGATTTCAAAAGTCTACCCGATGCGCAGCCATACGGTGGCCGCAGAAGGAGGGTCCGCCGCCGTCGCGCAGGATCATGACAGCTTCGAATACCATTTCCACGACACGGTTGCAGGGGGCGACTGGCTTTGCGAACAGGATGTCGTTGATTACTTCGTACACCATTGCCCAACGGAAATGACCCAGCTTGAACAGTGGGGTTGCCCGTGGAGCCGACGTCCGGACGGCAGCGTCAACGTCCGCCGCTTCGGTGGAATGAAGATCGAACGCACCTGGTTTGCCGCCGATAAAACCGGCTTCCACATGCTGCATACCCTGTTCCAGACGTCCCTCCAGTTCCCACAAATTCAGCGCTTCGACGAACACTTCGTTCTCGACATTCTGGTGGACGACGGCCAGGCGCGTGGCCTGGTGGCGATGAACATGATGGAAGGCACGCTGGTCCAGATCCGCGCCAGCGCGGTAGTCATGGCGACCGGCGGCGCGGGCCGCGTTTATCGCTACAACACCAACGGCGGCATCGTGACCGGAGACGGTATGGGCATGGCGCTCAGCCACGGCGTGCCGCTGCGCGATATGGAGTTCGTGCAGTATCACCCAACCGGCCTGCCCGGCTCCGGCATTCTGATGACGGAAGGCTGCCGCGGCGAAGGCGGTATTCTGGTCAATAAAAACGGCTATCGCTATTTGCAGGATTACGGCATGGGGCCGGAAACCCCGCTCGGCGAGCCGAAAAACAAATACATGGAGCTTGGCCCGCGCGATAAAGTCTCTCAGGCCTTCTGGCACGAGTGGCGCAAAGGCAACACCATCTCCACGCCGCGCGGCGACGTGGTGCATCTCGACCTGCGTCACCTGGGCGAGAAGAAGCTGCTGGAACGTCTGCCGTTCATCTGCGAGCTGGCGAAGGCCTACGTGGGTGTCGACCCGGTGAAAGAGCCGATTCCGGTTCGTCCAACCGCGCACTACACCATGGGCGGTATTGAAACCGATCAGCAGTGCGAGACCCGCATCAAAGGGCTGTTTGCGGTGGGCGAATGTTCCTCCGTCGGCCTGCACGGCGCAAACCGTCTTGGGTCTAACTCGCTGGCTGAGCTGGTGGTCTTTGGCCGCATGGCGGGCGAGCGCGCGATGGAGCGTGCCGCAACCGCAGGCGAAGCAAACGGCGCGGCGCTGGATGCGCAGGCCGCAGACGTCGAGAAGCGTCTGAAAGGCCTGGTAAACCAGGAAGGCAACGAAAACTGGTCGAAGATCCGCGACGAAATGGGTCTCTCAATGGAGGAGGGCTGCGGGATCTACCGTACGCCAGAGCTGATGCAGAAAACCGTCGACAAGCTGGCGGAACTGCAGGAGCGCTTCAAGCGCGTGCGCATCACCGACACCTCCAGCGTCTTCAACACCGACCTGCTCTACACCATTGAGCTGGGCCACGGCCTGAACGTCGCGGAGTGTATGGCCCATTCAGCCCTGGCTCGTAAAGAGTCGCGCGGTGCGCACCAGCGCCTGGATGAAGGCTGCACAGAACGTGACGACGTTAATTTCCTTAAACACACTCTCGCCTGGCGCGATGCGGATGGCACCACCCGTCTGGGCTACAGCGACGTGAAAATCACCACGCTGCCACCAGCGAAACGCGTGTACGGTGCAGAAGCAGAAGCCGCCGATAAAAAGGAGAAGGCGAATGGCTGAGATGCAAAAACTGAAAGTTGAAGTGGTGCGCTACAATCCGGAAGTGGACACCGCGCCGCACAGCGCTTTCTATGAAGTCCCTTACGACGAGCAAACCTCCCTGCTGGATGCGCTCGGCTATATCAAAGATAACCTGGCGCCAGACCTGAGCTACCGCTGGTCCTGCCGCATGGCAATCTGCGGCTCCTGCGGCATGATGGTCAACAAGGTGCCGAAGCTGGCGTGCAAAACCTTCCTGCGTGATTACACCAAAGGCATCAAGGTTGAAGCGCTGGGCAACTTCCCGATCGAGCGCGATCTGGTGGTTGATATGACCCACTTTATCGAAAGTCTGGAAGCGATTAAACCGTACATTATCGGCAACCCGCGCACGCCGGATCAGGGCCCCAACACCCAAACGCCTGCCCAGATGGCGAAATACCATCAGTTCTCCGGCTGCATTAACTGCGGCCTGTGCTACGCCGCCTGTCCGCAGTTTGGCCTGAACCCTGAGTTCATTGGCCCGGCGGCGATCACGCTGGCTCACCGCTACAACGAGGATAGCCGCGACAACGGTAAAAAAGAACGTATGGCGCAGCTTAACAGCCAGAACGGCGTCTGGAGCTGTACTTTTGTGGGCTACTGCTCCGAAGTCTGTCCGAAGCACGTCGACCCGGCCGCCGCCATTCAGCAGGGTAAGGTGGAAAGCTCGAAAGACTTTCTTATCGCTACCCTGAAACCACGCTAAGGAGTGCATGATGACGACTAAACGCAAAGCCTACGTGCGGCCGATGCCGTCCACCTGGTGGAAAAAACTGCCGTTTTATCGCTTCTATATGCTGCGTGAAGGCACGGCAGTTCCTGCGGTCTGGTTCAGCCTCGAACTGATGTACGGCGTTTTTGCCCTCAAGCACGGCCCGGAAGCCTGGGCGAGCTTTGTGGGCTTCCTGCAAAACCCAATCATCGTTGTTCTGAACCTGATTGTGCTCGCAGCCGCGCTGCTTCATACCAAAACCTGGTTTGAACTGGCGCCAAAAGCCGCGAACATTATTGTAAAAGGCGAGAAAATGGGACCAGAGCCGGTCATTAAAGGGCTCTGGGGAGTGACGGCAGTGGTCTCTGTAGTCATTCTTTTTGTCGCACTGTTCTGGTAAGGAGACTATTGTGATCAATCCAAATCCAAAACGTTCAGACGAGCCGGTCTTCTGGGGCCTGTTTGGCGCAGGCGGCATGTGGAGCGCCATTATTGCCCCGGTCATCATCCTGCTGGTCGGGATTATGCTGCCGCTGGGGCTGTTCCCGGGCGACGCGCTGAGCTACGAGCGCGTGATGGCCTTTGCGAGCAGCTTTATTGGCCGCGCATTCATCTTCCTGACGATCGTTCTGCCGTTGTGGTGCGGCCTGCACCGTATCCACCATGCGATGCACGATCTGAAAATCCATGTACCGAGCGGTAAATGGGTCTTCTACGGTCTGGCGACCATTCTGACGGTGGTCACGCTGATTGCCGTGGTCACTATCTAGGTGAACAGGCCCGCCATCCGGTGGGCCTTTTATTTTTTCATCTTCTCCACCAGCCACCCGGCAAATTCACGCATGGCAGGGGTTTCCGCCCGCGACTGCAGTCTGGTCAGCCAGTAGCTCCCGAGATCGATCTGCGTCGCAAACGGCTGCACAATGCGCTCGCTGGCTAACAGATGGGTAAACATATCGACGGGCGCGATGGCTATGCCCACGCCCGCCTGCGCCGCTTCCAGCATCGTGACTGACGAATCGAACACCATCACACGATGCGTTGGTGAAGGCGGGAGTTCTCCTGCTGCCTGCATCCACGCGCTCCACTCGTCGCGTCGGTAGGAGCGCAGCAGCGTAAACCTGAGGATATCGGACGGACTGTGCAGATCGGCGGCGATATCCGGCGTGCACAGCGGCGCGAGCGGCGCATGGCAAAGAAACTCGGCCTCGGTGCCGTGCCACGCCCCTCCACCGTAGCGGATGGTGTAATCAAGCCCTTCGGCAGCCGGATCGACGCGGTTGTTATGGGTAGAAAGCTGAAGATCGATGTGCGGATAGCTGCGGCGAAAATCATCCAGACGGGAGAATAAAACGCCGGTCGCGAACGTGCCCACCACGCCGATTTTCAGCTTCTCCTGCGCGCGATGGTTAGCAAAGCGATCCAGCATTCCGGCTATACGGTCAAACGAATCATTCAGCACCGGCAGCAGGTTCTCGCCCTCGGTGGTCAGCATTAGCCCGCGCGAAACGCGGACAAACAGCTGACAGTTCAGATGCTGCTCCAGCGCTTTCACATGCTGGCTAATGGCCGAGTGCGTCACGTTCAGCTCAATGGCCGCATGCGTAAAGCTGAGATGCCTTGCGGCCGCTTCAAAGGCTCGAAGCGAATTAAGGGGGAGATAGCTTCGGGTCATCGCCTCATCCGTTAGAAAAATTAACAGCTAATGCTAAATTTAACCGTTTGTCAGATACAGTCAAATCCAACAGACTACGCCTGTCTGACGGGCCCGGACATCCCCTTGACTCGCTATTACGGTAGATTACTGATGATGAAAAAATCCCTTTGCTGCGCCCTGCTGCTCGGCGTTTCTTGCTCTGCTCTGGCCGCGCCGGTGTCGGATAAGCAGCTGGCGCAGGTGGTCGCGGATACGATTACGCCGCTGATGAAAGCCCAGTCCATTCCCGGCATGGCGGTGGCCGTTATTTATCAGGGTAAACCGCACTACTACACCTTCGGCAAAGCCGACGTCGCGGCCAACAAACCCGTCACCCCAGATACTCTGTTCGAGCTGGGCTCTATAAGTAAAACCTTCACCGGGGTATTGGGTGGAAATGCTGTCGCTCGCGGTGAAATTTCGCTGGGCGATCCGGTGACCAAATACTGGCCTGAGCTGACAGGCAAGCAGTGGCAGGGCATTCGGTTGCTGGATCTGGCGACCTACACCGCTGGCGGTTTGCCGCTACAGGTACCGGATGAGGTGACGGATAACGCCTCCCTGCTGCGCTTCTGTCAACGGTGGCAGCCGCAGTGGAAGCCGGGCACAACGCGTCTTTATGCAAACGCCAGCATCGGCCTGTTCGGGGCGCTGGCGGTTAAACCTTCCGGCATGCGTTACGAGCAGGCAATGACCGAGCGGGTATTTAAACCGCTGGCGCTGCATCACACCTGGATTAACGTTCCAGAAGCGGAAGAGAAAAATTACGCCTGGGGCTACCGTGATGGTAAAGCCGTTCACGTTTCGCCGGGAATGCTGGACGCGGAAGCCTATGGCGTCAAAACCAACGTGCAGGATATGGCAGGCTGGGTGATGGCAAACATGGCACCGGAGAAGGTCGCTGACGCCTCACTTAAGCAGGGCATCGCGCTGGCACAGTCGCGCTACTGGCGGGTAGGTTCAATGTACCAGGGTCTGGGCTGGGAGATGCTCAACTGGCCGGTGGAGGCCAAAACGGTGGTCGAGGGGAGTGACGGCAAGGTGGCGCTGGCCGCCTTGCCGGCGGTCGAGGTGGTTCCTCCGGCACCGCCTGTAAAAGCCTCCTGGGTGCACAAAACCGGATCGACTGGCGGGTTCGGCAGCTACGTGGCCTTTATTCCGGAAAAACAGATCGGCATCGTGATGCTGGCGAATAAAAGTTACCCCAACCCGGCGCGCGTTGACGCGGGTTATCGTATTTTGAGCGCGCTGAAGTAAAACACTGCCGGGTAGCGGCTTCACCCTACCCGGCCACATCCACATTTTCCTGCCGTCATCTACACTTAACAAAAAACGGTAAGGAAATTCTTATGCGCATTCTGCCCGTTATTGCCGTCGTGACGGCCGCATTTTTAGCTGTGGCCTGCAGTTCCCCCACTCCCCCGCCCGGCGTTACGGTGGTTAGCAACTTCGACGCACAGCGCTTCCTCGGTACGTGGTATGAAATCGCCCGTATGGATCATCAATTTGAACGCGGTTTAGAGAAAGTCACGGCCACCTACAGCGCGATGGATGACGGCGGGATCCAGGTCGTTAATCGCGGCTATAACCCGGATCGGCAGATGTGGCAGCAGTCGGTTGGCCAGGCCTATTTCACCGGCGCGTCGAACCGCGCCGCGCTGAAGGTCTCCTTCTTCGGCCCGTTCTACGGCGGGTATAACGTCATTGCGCTGGACAGAGAGTACCGCCACGCGCTGATCTGTGGGCCGGATCGCAACTACCTGTGGATCCTCTCCCGCACGCCAGCGATCTCTGCGGAAATGAAGCAGCAGATGCTGGACGTTGCGACCCGGCAAGGGTTTGATGTGACGAAATTAATCTGGGTGAAACAGCCGCATTAGTGCGTGCTGAGTTTTAACCCAATGATACCCGCGACAATCAATGCGAGGCTGGCAATACGCGCCAGGCTCGCGGATTCCCCCAGCAGCAGAATACCGGTAATGGCAGCGCCTACCGCGCCAATTCCCGTCCAGACAGCGTAAGCCGTCCCTACGGGCAGGGTGCGCATCGACCATGAAAGCATGACGATACTGACAATCATCGCGGCAATGGTAATAACGCTGGGCGTCAGGCGGGTAAAACCGTGGGTGTATTTCAGGCCAATAGCCCATACCACTTCGAGTAAACCGGCAATAACAAGAACGATCCAGGACATAACAGGCTCCTTAACTTAACGACAAGTTGGGGCCGTCCCCGATGAGCGATGCGCTTACGGGTCGTCCCGCAAGGCAGAGATTGAGCCTCTTATTTTGGTTAGCGTGAAATTTTTTTTCAATCCTTTTCTGCTGAACGCGTTAAGGCAAGAAATAGCCTCTGTAAGGCACGTAGTTCCGGCATTTATAACTCATCCGACTTCTCTATGATGTTAGGCTTTCTGATGGCAGGAAGCCAAACCACTAGCCGACTGCGAATATTTTATGTTCAAAATTCTTTTGGTTGACCGTTGTCACTTCACCCGCACGGGATTTGAAGCATGGCTCAATCATTCCGGCCTGTTTCCGGGTCAATTCGTCGTAACCGGGTTAAATAATCTCTTTCTTGCCAGAGAGCATATTTTGCAATGGAAGCCTTCGCTGGTGATCGCCGATTTATATAGCTTTCGGCAGGATATGCACCACTTCCAGCAGCTCTCTTCCCTGCTGATTGCCAGCGAAACGCTGCCTTTTATACTGCTGCAGTCGGGGCAGGAGCAGGAAATGACGGATTATCTTGCGCATTACCCGGTATGGTCTTCGCTGTCGAAGCATACCGATCTGGAAGGATTAGCGACGGTTATCAATGACGCCCTGACGTCATGCGCCACTGCGGAAATACCAAAAGTTGCGGCACCGCTGCTGACGCGTCAGGAAGAAAGAGTGCTGACGTTGTGGATGGATGGCGCAAGCAACCAGAAGATTGCCAGCAATTTACGTATTAACGGTAAGACGGTATATACGTACAAACGCAACATCCGCATGAAGCTGCATATGGATACGCGCTATTCCCCGTTTTTATCGCTACAGGAAGCGGAGAATTGACGGTACGGTGAAACCAGGCGCCGTACCGTCGCTTTCATTAGTTCTGAGCTTTCGTTGCTGCACCAGAAATAGCGTTACCACCGTCGGAGATATCTTCCCCTACGCCACGGGTGGTGTTACATGCAGTCAGTACCGAAGAAAGCACCAGAACAGAAAAGATCGCTGCAATTGTTTTCTTAACCATAATATCTTCCTTTTATAGCCAAAGTTATTTTGTGTATAGCAACTTAAGAATAGACAAGATCTTGTCGTTTGACGGAAAAGGAAGAATTTTTAGGAAAATTAGACGGAATTAGCTGGCCGCATGGGAAATGATATGGCCGAGATCCTGGATATCTTCACCCACGCCACGCGCGGTGTTGCAACCGGAGAGAATGGCGCCGGAGAGCGCTAACAGAAGCAGAATTTTAACGGTGCGTTTCATCTTCCCTGCCTGCAAAATCAGGCGCAGCGGGCGCTGCGCCTTATATCATGACGTAAATTACTTCACGCGGGATACGTATTCGCCGGAGCGGGTATCCACTTTGATCACTTCACCAATCTGAACGAACAGCGGCACTTTTACCACAGCGCCGGTGGACAGCGTTGCTGGCTTGCCGCCGGTACCTGCGGTATCACCTTTCAGGCCTGGATCGGTTTCAACGATTTCCAGCTCAACGAAGTTCGGAGGCGTAACGGCGATAGGCTGACCGTTCCACAGGGTCACGATGCACTCAGCCTGATCCAGCAGCCATTTGGCGTTGTCGCCAATCGCTTTCGCGTCAGCAGACAGCTGCTCGAAGGTTTCGTTGTTCATGAAGTGCCAGAACTCACCGTCGTTGTACAGGTAAGTCAGGTTCATATCGACAACATCAGCGCCTTCAGCGGAGTCAGTAGATTTGAAGGTTTTCTCAACACGGGTACCGGTCAGCAGGCGGCGCAGCTTAACGCGCGCAAATGCCTGGCCTTTACCTGGTTTAACGAATTCGCTGGCTTCAACCGCGTACGGTTCGCCGTCCATCATGATTTTAAGACCAGCACGAAAATCGTTGCTATAGTACGTTGCCATAAGGCCCTCTAAATTTGTTAACTGGTAGCTAAGCCACAAAATGGCGCATATTGTAACCCTAAACACCCCGTCCAGAGAAGATTGGTTATCGCAACTTGCCGATGTAATCACCAGTCCTGATGAATTGCTGCGTCTTTTAGACCTCGAACAGCATGAAACGTTGCGTGCAGGCCGTGAGGCGAAGCGCCTTTTCGCCCTGCGCGTTCCCCGCGCGTTTGTTGCCCGCATGGAAAAAGGGAATCCTGACGATCCATTGCTTAAACAAACGCTTACCTCTCAGGACGAGTTTATTACGGCACCAGGATACAGCACCGATCCTCTGGAAGAGCAGAACAGTGTGGTACCGGGGTTGCTGCATAAATACCGCAACCGTGCCCTGCTGCTGGTAAAGGGCGGCTGCGCGGTAAATTGTCGCTATTGCTTCCGTCGTCACTTCCCATATGCCGAAAATCAGGGCAACAAGCGCAACTGGCAGGTGGCGCTGGACTACATCGCGGCGCACCCGGAGCTGGATGAGATCATCTTCTCCGGCGGCGATCCGCTGATGGCTAAAGATCATGAGCTGGACTGGCTGCTGACTCAGCTTGAGTCCGTTCCGCACGTTAAGCGTCTGCGCATTCACAGCCGTCTGCCGATCGTGATCCCGGCGCGTATTACCGACGCGCTGGTCACGCGCCTCGAACAGTCCCGTTTGCAGGTGCTGCTGGTGAACCATATCAACCATGCGAATGAAATTGACGCAGACTTTCGTGCATCGATGGCGCGTCTGCGTAAGGCGGGCGTCACGCTGCTCAACCAGAGCGTACTGCTGCGAGGCGTAAACGACAGCGCCCGCGTGCTGGCCGATCTCAGCAATGCCTTATTTGATGCGGGCGTGATGCCGTATTACCTGCACGTTCTGGATCGCGTACAGGGTGCGGCACACTTCATGGTGACGGATGACGAGGCCCGACAGATTATGCGCGAGCTGTTAACGCTGGTTTCAGGTTATATGGTGCCGAAGCTGGCACGCGAGATTGGCGGAGAGCCGAGCAAGACGCCGCTGGATTTGCAGCTTCGGCAACGTTAGCTTACCTAACCCTCTCCCTGCGGGGAGAGGGAAAAGGCTATCAGTTCGGGCACTTATAGACCTGGCCGTTCATCTGGCTGGCGGTCGGCACAAAGCTGGACAGCATCCCCTGCGTCGGGCTGCTTACGCCGTAAATCACGTTACCGCCCATTGCCGCAGCCTGATTACGCAGGGCGTTGGCCGCACCGCGCATAGAGCCGCCCTCTTCGCCGTGCTGTCCCGACATCCAGTTGCTTTGCTCGCCGGTGGCGGTGCCTAACAGCTGGCACTCGCTGCCCGGCTTATCTTCCACAAAGCGAACGCTCTGGCCCGCTGCCGTCAGCTCATTGCTGGTGCTACAACCCGCCAGCAGCAATGCTGCACCTACAATCCCTGCACAGACTTTTATGCGCATGTTATTCCTCGTTTTCAATAAGCTGGACAGTAGTTGTCCGCGTGTAAACCTTATACTAAAAAGATGACCAAAAGAAAAATGCTGAGCATTTCTGCGAGCCAGATTCCGCCCGGCACTCCTCCGACATCTTAAATGAATTCTGATAATAACCTTTGGGATATCGTGTTTTAGCCCCCGATCGTTTTTAGTGGTGCGACGGAATCACCTCTTCTCCGCAATGCACATCTTGTTTGAGTAACGGCTCGACGGGCAATAAAAAACCCCGGGCATCGCTGCCCGGGGTTCGTTCTGAGAGGTTCAGAACAACATGATTACATCATGCCGCCCATACCACCCATGCCGCCCATACCGCCAGCAGCACCTAAGTCAGGCGCGTCGCCTTTAGGCAGGTCGGTTACCATGCACTCGGTAGTGATCATCAGGCCAGCTACAGATGCCGCGTACTGCAGAGCAGAACGGGTAACTTTAGTTGGATCCAGGATACCGAAGTCGATCATGTTGCCGTATTCTTCCGTTGCAGCGTTGTAACCGTAGTTACCTTCACCCGCCTTCACGTTGTTCGCTACCACAGACGGCTCTTCACCGGCGTTGGATACGATCTGACGCAGAGGAGCTTCCATCGCGCGCAGCGCAACTTTGATACCCACGTTCTGGTCTTCGTTCTGAGCGGTCAGGCCAGCCAGTTTAGCGGCTACACGCACCAGCGCGACACCACCACCAGCAACCACGCCTTCTTCTACCGCAGCACGGGTCGCGTGCAGGGCATCGTCAACGCGAGCTTTCTTCTCTTTCATTTCAACTTCGGTTGCAGCACCCACTTTGATTACCGCAACGCCGCCTGCCAGTTTCGCCACGCGCTCCTGCAGTTTTTCACGGTCGTAATCGGAAGTTGCTTCTTCGATCTGCTTACGGATCTGACCAACGCGGCCCTGAATAGCGGCTTCTTCACCCACACCGTCGATGATGGTGGTGGTGTCTTTGTTGATCACAACGCGTTTCGCCTGGCCCAGGTCTTCCAGGGTCGCTTTTTCCAGCTCCATACCGATCTCTTCAGAGATCACGGTACCACCGGTCAGGGTAGCGATATCCTGCAGCATCGCTTTACGACGGTCGCCGAAGCCAGGTGCTTTAACCGCAGCCACTTTCACGATGCCGCGCATGGTGTTGACCACCAGCGTTGCCAGCGCTTCGCCTTCAACATCTTCAGCGATGATAACCAGCGGCTTGCCTGCTTTCGCAACGGCTTCCAGTACTGGCAGCATTTCGCGGATGTTGGAGATTTTCTTGTCAGCCAGCAGGATGAACGGGCTTTCCAGCTCAACGGCGCCAGTTTCTGGCTTGTTGATGAAGTATGGGGACAGGTAACCGCGGTCGAACTGCATACCTTCAACCACGTCCAGTTCGTCTTCCAGACCGGTACCGTCTTCAACGGTGATAACGCCTTCTTTACCGACTTTATCCATCGCTTCAGCGATCAGTTTACCTACGGTTTCGTCGGAGTTAGCGGAGATGGTACCAACCTGAGCAATAGCTTTAGAGTCAGAGCACGGTACGGACAGCGCTTTCAGTTCTTCAACAGCGGACGCGACAGCTTTGTCGATACCACGTTTCAGATCCATTGGGTTCATGCCCGCAGCAACAGCCTTCAGGCCTTCGGTGATGATCGCCTGCGCCAGTACGGTCGCGGTGGTGGTACCGTCACCTGCTGCATCGTTCGCTTTAGAGGCAACTTCTTTCACCATCTGCGCACCCATGTTTTCGAACTTGTCTTCCAGCTCGATTTCACGTGCAACAGAAACACCATCTTTGGTGATGGTTGGCGCACCGAAGGATTTATCCAGCACTACGTTACGGCCTTTCGGGCCCAGGGTGACTTTCACTGCGTCTGCCAGTACGTTTACGCCGCGGAGCATTTTTACACGAGCGTCGTTACCGAATTTTACGTCTTTAGCTGCCATGTTCTTATTTCCTCAAATTCGTACAGTTTCGTGCGTTAATTACGCTTCAACAATTGCCAGAATGTCGCTCTCGGACATGATCAACACTTCTTCATTGTCGATCTTCTCGGATTTCACGCCGTAGCCATCGTTGAAAATGACGATGTCACCAACTTTAACGTCCAGCGGCTGCACAGTTCCGTTTTCCAGGATGCGGCCCTTACCGACAGCGATGATTTCGCCACGCGTTGATTTTGCTGCTGCAGAACCGGTCAGAACGATACCGCCAGCAGACTTGGTTTCAACTTCTTTACGTTTGACGATCACACGATCATGTAACGGACGAATACTCATTGATAGCTCTCCTTTGAGAAAGTCATTATCAGTTATGGATGACGCCGGTCCGCATGCGGTTTTCCGGCTAGTGCCCTGAGAGATGGGGATAGCTTTTTACCCCTTCAAGGGGTAGCCGAAAAAAAATTTGCGAAAGTGTTACCATCGACTCTCTTTTGACGGTGGCAGGACGAGGTAAATGAGTGGACTCAGGCAGGAGTTGGGGCTGGCGCAGGGCATTGGCCTACTCTCAACGTCATTGTTAGGTACGGGCGTATTTGCGGTTCCCGCCCTGGCGGCGCTGGTAGCAGGAAATAACAGCCTGTGGGCGTGGCCGGTGCTTATCGTGCTGGTATTCCCGGTGGCAATCGTGTTTGCCATCCTCGGCCGGCACTTCCCGAGCGCGGGCGGCGTAGCGCATTTTGTCGGTATGGCGTTTGGTCCGCGGCTGGAGCGCGTGACCGGCTGGCTGTTTCTGTCGGTGATCCCCGTCGGCCTTCCGGCGGCCCTGCATATCGCGACCGGCTTTGGACAGGCGCTGTTTGGCTGGCACGACCACCAGCTGCTGCTGGCTGAACTGGGTACGCTGGCGATTATCTGGTGGGTCGGCTCACGCGGGGCCAGCTCAAGCGCCAATCTGCAAACGCTGGTCGCGGTGTTAATCGTCGCGCTGATCGTCGCCATCTGGCTTGCGGGCGACATTACCCTGGCGGATATTCCTTTCCCCGCGGTGAACGATATCGATCGTCCGCAGCTATTTGCTGCGTTATCCGTCATGTTCTGGTGTTTCGTCGGCCTTGAGGCGTTCGCTCACCTGGCATCCGAATTTAAACAGCCCGAGCGTGATTTTCCGCGCGCCCTGATGATTGGCCTGCTGCTGGCGGGCACCGTGTATTGGGCCTGTACGGTACTGGTGCTGCACTTCAACGCGTTCGGCGACGATAAAGCCGCCGCCGCGTCGCTGCCGGGCATCGTGGTGCAGCTGTTTGGCGTAAAAGCGTTGTGGGTGGCCTGCGTAATCGGCTATCTCGCCTGCTTTGCCAGCCTCAATATTTATATTCAGAGCTTCGCCCGGCTGGTGTGGTCTCAGGCACTTTATAAACCGGATAGCCGCCTGGCTCGCCTTTCTGCACGGCAGCTTCCGATAAATGCGCTGAATACCGTACTGGGCTGCTGCGCGGTGAGTTCCCTGGGCATTTATCTACTCGACATCAACCTTGACGCGCTGATTGTTTACGCCAACGGTATTTTCATCATGATCTACCTGCTGTGCATGCTGGCGGGCTGTCGGCTGCTGAAGGGACGCTATAAGGCGCTGGCGGCCGTCGGGTTTGCGCTGTGTCTGGTGCTACTGGCGATGGTGGGCTGGAAGAGCGTGTACGCTATCGTCGTGCTGGCGGGGCTGTGGGCGTTCTTACCGAAGCGGAGCAGTCTGTGAAATAAAGCCCGGTGGCGCAACGCTTACCGGGCTTAACATTCCTTAACGATCGTCCTTGTGATCTAAGCGGTCACGCTGGTCGTCCTTGCGCTGGTATTCCCCTTCAAAGGTATCTCCCGGCCCGGTACTGAACCCACCGCCCGGCATACGGCTGAATCGCAGATGCGGCAGCAGCTTCAGAGTCAGGTGCTTCTGCACCGGCGGCAGCAGCAACAGCAGGCCGAGGAAGTCGGTGAAGAACCCCGGCAGGATCAGCAGCAGGCCAGCAATAATCAGCGACACGCTTTTGATCATTTCGGCTGCCGGGCTTTCGCCTGCGGCCATCTTCTGCTGCATTAACAGGAAATTTTTGAAACCCTGATTACGCACCAGCGACATGCCGATGACGGAGGTGAAGATCACCAGAATCAGCGTCAGCAGGACGCCCAGCACGTGGGCAACCTGGATGAAAATCGAAATCTCAATGTAAACATAGAGAAAGAAAGCAATAAATGGTATCCAGCGCACTGGCATCTCCTGTGTGGCAGGTGCCTTCGGGCCCCTGTCTGAATGTGTTCGCGAAGCGCGTAGGTAAGAGATGGAGACGGTTAGCCAAAATTCAATCGGTTTGCACGGATATTTTTTTTGGAAATATTAAAGCGGTGACCCATTTCACAGATTAATAATTATCATGGAATCGGGTCGATAATAAGTGATCCAGCTTACGGCAATTCGCTATCATCAGCATATGATCTCGAACATCGGGCCGATTGAGGGAATAATCGTCGGTCAGAAAATATTCAAAACCACATATATACTGTGTGTTTAGTACAATCCATCGGCAGCTTGAAAAGAAGGTTCACATGTTAAACAACATTCGTATCGAAGAAGACTTGTTGGGTACCAGGGAAGTTCCAGCGGATGCCTATTATGGTGTTCATACTCTGAGAGCGATTGAAAACTTCTACATCAGCAACAGCAAAATCAGCGACATCCCTGAATTTGTGCGTGGCATGGTGATGGTAAAAAAAGCCGCGGCTCTGGCGAACAAAGAGCTGCAAACCATTCCTAAAAGCGCTGCAAATGCGATTATCGCCGCGTGCGATGAAGTGCTGAACAACGGCAAGTGCATGGATCAGTTCCCGGTTGACGTCTATCAGGGCGGCGCGGGTACCTCCGTCAACATGAACACCAACGAAGTACTGGCAAACATCGGCCTGGAACTGATGGGCCATCAGAAAGGTGAATACCAGTACCTGAACCCGAACGACCACGTTAACAAATGTCAGTCCACCAACGACGCCTACCCAACCGGCTTCCGCATCGCGGTGTATGCCTCTGTGGTGAAACTGGTGGACGCGATTAACCAGCTGGGCGATGGCTTCCAGCGTAAAGCCGTTGAGTTCCAGGACATTCTGAAAATGGGTCGTACCCAGCTTCAGGACGCGGTGCCAATGACCCTCGGCCAGGAGTTCCACGCGTTTAACGTGCTGCTGAACGAAGAGACCAAAAACCTGCTGCGCACGTCCGAACTGCTGCTGGAAGTGAACCTGGGCGCAACCGCCATCGGTACACGCCTGAACACGCCGGATGGCTATCAGCAGCTGGCGGTACAGAAGCTGGCGGAAGTGTCTAACCTGCCGGTGGTGCCTGCCGAAGACCTGATTGAAGCTACCTCCGACTGCGGCGCCTACGTGATGGTGCACAGCGCGCTGAAGCGTCTGGCGGTTAAGCTGTCCAAAATCTGTAACGACCTGCGCCTGCTCTCCTCCGGCCCGCGCGCTGGCCTGAACGAAATCAACCTGCCAGAGCTGCAGGCGGGTTCTTCCATTATGCCAGCCAAGGTGAACCCGGTGGTGCCAGAAGTGGTGAACCAGGTTTGCTTCAAGGTTATTGGTAACGACACCACCGTCACCATGGCTTCTGAAGCCGGTCAGCTGCAGCTGAACGTTATGGAGCCGGTGATTGGCCAGGCGATGTTTGAATCCATTCATATCCTGACTAACGCCTGCTACAACCTGCTGGAAAAATGCATCAACGGCATCACCGCCAATAAAGAGGTGTGCGAAGGCTACGTGTACAACTCAATCGGGATCGTCACTTACCTCAACCCGTTCATCGGCCACCACAACGGCGACATCGTCGGGAAGATTTGTGCCGAAACCGGTAAGAGCGTGCGTGAGGTCGTTCTCGAGCGAGGATTGTTGACCGAAGCCGAACTGGACGATATCTTCTCCGCCCAGAACCTGATGCACCCGGCGTATAAAGCGAAACGATATACCGATGAAAGCGAACAGTAACCGTTCAGGCTAAGCTTCCGAAAGGCACGTCACTTGTGACGTGCCTTTTTTCTTTATGGGCGTTACCAAAACACAACAATTCAATATCAACTTGTTAATGAGCAAGGCAGGTCTTTATGTTTGGAGCAGAACTCGTCATCGTCCTGTTGGCGATTTATTTGGGAGCAAGACTCGGGGGTATCGGCATCGGTTTTGCCGGCGGTCTCGGTGTGCTCGTACTTACCCTTATCTTTCAGATTAAACCCGGCGCCATCCCGTTTGACGTTATCGAAATCATCATGGCGGTTATTGCCGCTATCGCGGCCATGCAGGTCGCTGGCGGTATGGACTACCTGGTGAGTCTGGCGGAGCGTATGCTGCGTCGCCATCCTAAATACATTACCTTCCTTGCCCCGCTGGTGACCTGGTTTATGACCATTCTCGCCGGTACTGGCCACACCGCCTTCTCCACGCTGCCGGTGATCACCGAAGTGGCGAAAGAGCAGGGTATTCGCCCATCCCGCCCGCTTTCTATTGCCGTGGTGGCATCCCAGATTGCAATCACCGCGTCGCCTATTTCCGCGGCCGTGGTCTTCTTCGCGGGTATTCTTGAGCCGATGGGCGTGAGCTACCTGACGCTGCTGGCAATTTGCATTCCGGTGACGCTGATTGCGGTAATGATCACCGCCGTGCTGTGCAACTTCCTCGGTGCCGAGCTGAAAGACGATCCGGTTTACCAGGAGCGTCTGGCAAAAGGCGAAGTGAGCCTGCGCGGTAGCCAGGTCTTCAGGCTGAAGCCGCAAGCAAAACGCTCCGTACTGCTGTTCCTGATTGGTATCGTCGCCGTCATGTTCTACGCGACCGCCATCAGCGACACGGTAGGCCTCATTCAGAACCCGGTTCTGCCGCGTAACGAAGCGATTGTCGTGTTCATGCTGACCATCGCAACGCTGATTAGCATCACCTGCAAAATCGACACCAGCGAAGTGCTGAACGCCAGCACCTTCAAATCCGGTATGAGCGCCTGCGTGTGCGTACTGGGCGTGGCGTGGCTTGGTGACACCTTCGTAAAAGCGCACATCAGCGATATCCAGACCGTGGCAGGCGACCTGCTGCACAACTATCCGTGGCTGCTGGCGGTGGTGCTGTTCTTTGCCGCGACGCTGCTGTACTCCCAGGCGGCGACCACCAAAGCGCTGATGCCTGCGGCACTGATGCTGGGCGTTACGCCGCTGACGGCGATTGCCTCTTTCGCGGCCGTTTCCGCCCTGTTCGTTCTGCCCACCTATCCAACCCTGCTCGCCGCGGTTGAGATGGATGACACCGGCTCAACCCGTATCGGTAAATACGTGTTTAACCACGCGTTCCTTATCCCGGGCGTGGTGGCGATTACGCTTTGCGTGGTCCTCGGCTTTATCATCGGCGGCATTGTGCTGTAAACGGTTAGCCGTTGTAAAAATAGTTAAAATTGGGCCGCTCTGCGGCCCGTTTCATTAATGACCAGACGCCTTGCGTGATATAGTGAAGACTTTCGTGATGAGGAGGTCAGCTTGTGAACACGCCTGATGCTGTTGTTGTACTGTGTACCGCCCCTGATGAAGCTTCTGCCCAGGATCTCGCCGCCAAAGCGTTGGCCGAAAAACTGGCTGCCTGCGTCACGCTGCTTCCCGGCGCTACCTCCCTTTATTACTGGGAAGGCAAGCTGGAGCAGGAGTATGAAGTCCAGATGTTGCTTAAAACCAATCTGACAAATCAGCAGGCGCTCCTCGACTGCCTCAAGTCTCATCATCCATACCAAACCCCGGAACTGCTGGTGCTGCCAGTGGTCCACGGCGATAACGACTATCTCTCATGGCTCAACGCTTCCTTACGCTGATCCTGCTGCTGTGCAGCACGTCAGTTTTTGCCGGGTTGTTTGACGCGCCCGGCCGTTCGAACTTTATTCCTGCCGACCAGGCGTTCGTTTTTGACTTCCAGCAGAACCAGCACGAGCTCAGCCTCACCTGGCAGGTAAAAGAGGGGTACTACCTCTACCGCAAGCAGGTCAGCATCACGCCGGCAAAGGCTAACGTCGGTGCATTGCAGATGCCCGCGGGCGAGTGGCACGAGGACGAGTTCTACGGTAAAAGCGAAATCTATCGTCAGCGCTTAAGCGTACCCGTCACGGTGAACCAGGCGGATAAAGGCGCTACGCTGACGGTGACCTATCAGGGCTGTGCCGACGCCGGATTCTGCTATCCGCCGGAAACGAAGGTCGTACCGCTCAGCGAAGTGAAAGCGGCTGTCGCCGTTTCTCCGCCCCCCTCCGGCGAGAGGAGCGAAGGCAATACAGACCTTCCGTTCTCAGCGCTTTGGGCCTTACTGATTGGCATTGGCATCGCCTTTACCCCCTGCGTGCTGCCGATGTACCCGCTTATCTCTGGCATCGTGCTGGGCGGCAGACAACGTCTTTCCACCGCCCGCGCGCTGCTTTTGGCCTTTATCTACGTGCAGGGCATGGCATTAACCTATACGGCGCTTGGCCTGGTGGTCGCCGCTGCCGGATTGCAGTTCCAGGCTGCGCTTCAGCATCCTTATGTGCTTATTGGGCTGTCAGCGGTATTTGTCCTGCTGGCGCTGTCGATGTTTGGTCTGTTCACCCTGCAGCTGCCCTCTTCCCTGCAAACCCGCCTGACGCTGATGAGCAATCACCAGCAGGGCGGCTCTGCGGGCGGGGTATTCGCCATGGGGGCTATCGCAGGGCTGATTTGTTCTCCCTGCACCACCGCGCCGCTGAGCGCCATCCTGCTGTACATTGCGCAGAGCGGCAACATGTGGCTCGGCGGCGGAACGCTGTACCTCTACGCGCTGGGCATGGGCCTGCCGCTGATTCTGGTGACGGTGTTTGGCAATCGCCTGCTGCCGAAGAGCGGCCCGTGGATGGAGACGGTGAAAACTGCATTCGGTTTTGTCATTCTGGCGCTGCCGGTGTTCCTGCTGGAGCGTATCATCGGTGACGCCTGGGGCATTCGCCTGTGGGCGATGCTTGGCGTGGCCTTCTTCAGCTGGGCGTTCATCGTCAGCCTCGGGGCGAAAAAACCGTGGATGCGTCTGGTGCAAATTCTTCTGCTGGCCGCCGCGCTGGTAAGCGTTCGTCCTTTGCAGGACTGGGCGTTCGGCACCCCGAGTGCCCAGGCGCAGGCGCATCTGAATTTCACCCCGGTTAAAAACGTGGATGACCTCAACCACGCACTGGCACAGGCGAAAGGTAAACCGGTCATGCTCGACCTCTATGCCGACTGGTGCGTGGCCTGCAAGGAGTTTGAAAAATACACCTTCAGCGATCCGCAGGTACAACGCGCCCTGAACGACACAGTTCTGCTTCAGGCAAACGTAACCGCCAACAGCGCGCAGGATAAAGCCCTGCTGAAGCAGCTTAACGTGCTCGGCCTGCCTACCATCCTTTTCTTCGATGCAGAGGGAAATGAGCAGCCAGCGCAGCGCGTAACCGGGTTTATGGACGCAACGGCTTTCAGCGCGCATTTGCGCAATCGCCAACCGTAAACAACACTTTAGACGGGACAAACCGTTGGGAATAGCGGAGGAGATAACCGTGCAACGCGAAGACGTACTGGGACAAGCCCTGCAATTACTTGAGATTCAAGGGATCGCCAGCACCACGCTTGAGATGGTCGCCGACCGTATCGATTACCCTCTGGATGAACTTAAGCGCTTCTGGCCGGATAAAGAGGCGCTGCTTTACGATGCCCTGCGCTATCTCAGCCAGCAGGTAGATATCTGGCGCAGGCAGCTATTGTTGAACGAAGAGCTGAGCACAGAGCAAAAGCTGCTGGCGCGCTATACCGCGCTGACGGAGTGTGTAAGCAACAACCGCTATCCCGGCTGCCTGTTTATCGCCGCCTGCACCTACTTTCCCGAT
The DNA here is from genome assembly GCF_014930695.1 of Enterobacter cloacae complex sp. P40C2. Lineage (NCBI taxonomy): Bacteria > Pseudomonadati > Pseudomonadota > Gammaproteobacteria > Enterobacterales > Enterobacteriaceae > Enterobacter > Enterobacter cloacae complex sp. P40C2. The sequence continues at coordinate 494,632 of NZ_JADBRP010000002.1, forward strand.
CCTGGACACCCTGTTCATCAGCTGGCCGATCGGCAAAAACGAGCTGCGTATGAGTTCACGCACGAGCTGCTGACCACGCTTGAAGTGGATGACCCGGCAATGGTGGCGAAGCAGATGGAGCTGGTCCTGGAAGGTTGCCTGAGCCGTATGCTGGTGAACCGTAGTCAGGCGGACGTGGATACGGCGCACCGTCTGGCGGAAGATATCCTGCGGTTTGCTCAGTGTCGTGCGGGCGGGGCGTTAACGTAAGCGTCCCCAGAAGCCAGCACATTGCCGTAAAGTTGAGCAGTTAAACCGCTTTTTCTGAATTAGTATTGACGATCTCACGTGATTGCGGTTTAATGCGCTCCGTTGCCCGGATAGCTCAGTCGGTAGAGCAGGGGATTGAAAATCCCCGTGTCCTTGGTTCGATTCCGAGTCCGGGCACCACTATTCAAAGAACCCAGCCTATGGCTGGGTTTTTGCTTTTCTGTTCCAGCTAAATCTCGCCTCTTTCCCTGTTTCCTTACAACGGCACGTCTAATTTCAGTCATGCACTATGGTAACGCCAAAATAGTTGCCCGTGTACACTATACATCGGGCATGAGGGCAAGCTTAAACGAAGAGAATAAAACATAATTGCCATTATGCAGGAACATTAAAACTTTATTGGGAATTTTCTTAAGACTTTGCGAGATTATAATTAGTATTTATCAACTCCTTTAGCTTATCTATTTGACTTCCCGTACTATGTTGCAAATGAAAATACCCCTTGTTAGAATACCGACATAATTTATGTGGTCTCCTTTGACAAAAACCACCGATGATGCTTTTGCATTTTATCCCGCATAACCTGACCATATTTTTCAAGCGGAAGCAGCAAGTGTCTCACTTTATAAATTGAAATACCGCACAGATCGGCAAGTTCTCTGGTCGACAAGCCGCGCGTGCTATGGTCTTTTAATAAATTGAGTATCAATATTTGTTCGGGCCCTCTGATCATCGCCAGACCACTTATTCCCATTTCCGCCGCTAACATTTGCAGATTGTCATGAGGTGCGTTGTAACCTGGATGTACTGCACCCGGGTTGTATGAACACTGTGGGAGTTTCATCGTCGACTCCTTGGTTTTGAAGGAGTTAGCAGTATGTATCCCCCTGAGTCAATCAGCAACATTAGCTTCAGATGAGCGCAAAAACAGGATTTTTATCTGACATTCATAATGTTTTATCAAATTGAGTCGGTATGTTAGGGGAAAGTAAGGCTAAGGGAGAGGATCGACATGAGGTTCGATATTGAGGGATTCATCACTTTTGATACGGAGGAGGCATCCCTCCTTAACTTACTGACCGGGGATAGCGTTGAATTATCCCAAACCTCGACACGTCTGCTGGCTGAATTACTCAATCACCAGGGCGATATCCTTTCGCGAAATGAAATTTTCCAGTCCGTATTTGATAAATATGGTGCCAGAGCGTCAAACAGTAATCTGAATCAATATATCTCAACGTTACGCCGAAACCTCAGCGATCTAGGCGTTGAGAAAGAGATCATTACCACAGTTCCTCGTATTGGTTTTAAGATTGCGGACGATGCCATTATCCACAACGATCGCGAGTATCGCCCCCCCTTTCTTGAGGAAAAGATACCCAAACCGACACTCAGAACGCCGCATTTATCCATTTTTCAGCGGGCAGGCAGAATAGCTATTCTGGCCTTTGCTTTTATTCTTCTCTTAATCAAGCCGGTGGCCTTCAAATCAGACACTGACGTTCAAAAAATGATTGAGGATCAATGCATCATTTTCATGTCTCCTGCCCTGTCACTGCGCGAGGTGCAAAGTAGTTTTGACTTTACCTCCCAAAAGTTCGACTGCTCGCATCCAAAGGAGCTGTACGTCTACAAGAAACAGGTAAAAGGAACCCTGGGTAATATTATGCAACTGCTGCTCATCGAGTGTAATAAAGACAGTTGCGTAAGTTTTTATTACAGAGAAAAAAACAATGTCTAAACGCCTCCTTTTCCTTATAGTCATCGTCGGTCTGGCCCTGATCGGCATGGTTTACGCTCTTACCAGGCCTACGGCTTTCTCGTGCGAATCTCAGTTTTCTGTCTTGCAAAGCATCAACGAAGATAACATCCGTGCAGAAGGACTCATTTTTTTTAACATGACAGACGACGTTATCCTTATCAACATTGATGGTCTTCTTTCACACAATAACAAAAAATATCTAATCTCTCGCACGCTTAAGATTAGCTATAAAGCTTATAATACTAAAGCGCACCTGTATAAGATAACGCATATTAACATTCAGCGTGACAATACAGATAACGTCGACGATAAGATTGCCATAAACCTGCTGTTTGGCAAAGGCCCTGACGGGAAGCTCATTTATCTTAACAAACTTAATAATAATACAATACTCTTTGGTAACCACACATTTCCGCAGTATGGTTGCAAACGAAAATAATTCGTGTGGTTTTCTTTAACGAAGCGCAGCGTAAATTAATTTTCTTAATATCATGAATATAAACCTAATAGAATTACTGGGTTGCATCTCAAAAATAATAGATATGATCAATCCTCGACTCAACTTGCATCATGTCCGAACGGCATATATTGCCTGGCATCTTGCCCGTGAATCGCAGTTAACGTCTGCGCAATGTCGGAAGACCCTGCTCGCAGCCCTGCTTCATGATATCGGCGGGCTTAACGAGGAATCACGACTGCAGCCCATAAGCTATTACGATAATGAATTCAATAACCATGCTGCTGTGGGCGCGGAACTGCTGGCGACCGTGCCGCTGCTGGCCCCCCTTAAGACCATTGTCCGTTATCATCATATTCCCTGGGAAAATGGCAAAGGCGCGAGTGTTAATGGTGCAAAAACGCCAAAAGAAAGCCATATCATCTTTCTGGCTGATCGACTGGACGTATTAATTGCTCAATACCGTACCAGCGATATAATCACGGCCAAAGATGAAATCATAGACATTATTTCCAGTGGAGAAGATACCCTGTTTAAACCAGACTATATCCGAGCATTCCGTCGAATGACAAACAGCGCGTTTTTTTGGCGAATAATTGAATCAACAGAATTTCATGACTATATTCAGGATATCCCTCGTATAAATAATGACTCCGTTTCGTTACATAATTTCCGCGATATTGCCGGGATGCTGGCATTTATAATTGACGGCTTCAGCCATCATGGCGTCCAGCACTCTCTGGTGGCCGGACGAATCTCGGGATACCTCGCAAAAAAAATGGGTATCCCACCGGAACAATGTCTGAAAATTGAAACAGGTGGATTGCTGCATAACCTTGCTTCTCTGGCACAGTGCGATGCAACGGCGCATGCCGACGGGGGGAGTGCCGTCTGGAATGAGCTCTGTTCCATTGAAGCTATAAGAGACATTGCGCGCTGGTGTCAGATTCAAAAAACCGTTGTTGCTAAATCTGGCTGTCCGCAGGAAGTGATGATTATGAAAGCCAGCATCTGGCTGGCGTCACTGTTGCAGGGGGTTACGTTATCATCGGAGTTTAAAGCGCGCGTCGGGGAAACGGCGGAAATCGCGCCAGAGCTGGCAGGCATAGTGCAGCAACACAGTGCGGTTTTATTGCAGATCTTTCAGGAGTCCGTTAAGGAACGACGCGCTCTGGTGCAACGCATTAACCAGCTTAGCCAGCCATGAACCGCGAGAAGCCTCTTCTCGCGGTTGTTGTTCCTCAGGCGGATAACCCACCGTCCAGTACCAGCGTCTGCCCGGTGAGGTAACTGCTTCCTTCTCCGATCAGAAAAGCTACGGCACGCGCTACGTCCTGCGTTCGTCCCAGACGCCGCAAGGGAATATTCTGCCGCATGGCTTTCAGCCGTGTTTCAGGAATAGCCTGAACCATTTCACCATCAATCAGGCCTGGAGCCAGACAGTTAACCCGAATGCCAAAGCGCCCTACTTCCCGCGCCAGTGAACGCGTGAGGCCGATCATTGCCGCCTTACTGGCCGCATAGGCCGTCTGCCCACTGTTGCCCTTTATGGCCGTCACGGACGACATAAAGACGATTGCACCACTTCCCTGCATCATCATCGCTGGCAGCAGGATCCGATTCCAGTTCACGACAGCAACAAGATTGTTTTCCAGCACCTCATGCCAGTCGCGTGCTTTCTGGTGAATATGCAGCGCATCAATGGTCATTCCGGCGTTGTGAATAATTGCAGAGGGCGCGCCGAACTCACTGAGCAATGACGTCGCTAACTTCTCGACTCCAGCTTCGTCACTTCCATCGCAGCGGTAGCCTTTAACCCAGTTTGACGTACTGCGGCTGCGCGCGTATTGCAGCGTGCGGTCAATGCCGGCCATATTTCGACCGGTGAAGACGATATTCCACTCAGGCAACAGGTGGTTCACCAGGCTCTGACCAATTCCCCGGCTGCCTCCGGTGATCAACATCCATTTCTTCTCCATCTTAGCCTGCCATTTCCTGTGCAATCAGCATGCTCAGGTCGCGAAGCGTGACGGGTGGTTTTGTCATAAACATGTCAGCAGTGAGCGTTACGTTAAACTCACGTTTCGCCAGCACCATCAACTCCACATAGTCCAGGCTATCTGGTTCCAGTTCAGCCAGCGTCGTCTCAGGCGTGAGGGCTTCCGGTGCCAGATCTTTCGCATCGCAGAGCATTTCAGCGATGCTGTCGTAGATGGTTTCATATTGGCTCATGTTATTTTCCTTTTGTCAGGGCGCCGATTTTTAGCGTCACGGCACTGCTAATGTAGCGTTGTTGATAATGCGTACGCGCAGCGATTCTCACCGCTGCGCCATTTACCAGGTCGCCGACCACCACGGCGGGCAGCGTTTCAATTTCCAGGCTTTCTGAAAATGGCTCCGTAGACCAGGGTTCCAGCAGATGAGAGTCGAAGATAACCTCCTGATGGGTCTGTACTACGTGAAATCGGGAAAACAGCATATCCAGCGAGTGGCAGACCGGCAGGATGGCCGCGATGGCCTGCTGACGCAGCAGCGCGCTATCCTGAAGAAGGTGACGAAACAGCAGCGCATCAAGAAAATGCCACTGCCGGGCATCGGGTAACAGGGGTAAAAAGGTCTGATGCAGAGCAACAATTGTCGATGCACCCAGCTCCCGCTGGCTTTTTTCGTGTTCAATGGCAAAGAGATTTACCGGCGCGATTTGGCACGAGAGGTAATGCTCTTTTGCAGAAAGATCGCGCACAAAAGCAGCATCACGCTTATTCACGTCGCGCATCATCAGGTAGGCGGTATCGCGCCACAGCGGTCGGCGAAAACGTACGGTACACTTGAGAAAGGGGGCGCTGGTGGCCATAGGGCTGATAAACCGTTTCACATCCAGCGCGGCACGCATACCATGTACGCTGAGCTGATTTCCGCCACGCGCTTTCACCCACGCTTTATCAAAATGCACAGGATTATAATCTCCCGAAAACGCAGCCCACTGACGCGCATCCAGCTGGCTGTAACACAGCGTCCTCATGCGTGCTTCTCCAGAATCAGTGCCGCGTTTGCGCCACCAAAACCAAAGCTCAGGTTCAGCGTTCTGCGGATGTTACCGGCACGATGGCCTTCAATGACGTAATCCAGATCGCAGCGTTCATCCGCCTGCTGATAGTTGGTCGTCGCGGGAATGATACCGTGGCCGATAGCCTGTAAGCAGACGATGCTCTCAAACGTACCTGCGGCAGAAATTAAGTGCCCGGTGTACGATTTGGTGCTGGAAACCGGGATAGACCAGGCCGCATCGCCCAGCGCCATTTTCAGCGACTGCGTTTCATTGATATCATTGAGGGGAGTCGAGGTGCCGTGCGCGTTGATATAGTCCAGCTGCTCAGGCTGTAGTCCCGCCTGTTGCAGTACACAGGTGATGGTGTGCTCGCGAGCGAGGCAATCCTCCGCGGGAGACGTAAAATCCCAGGCATCTGAGAAATTGGCGTAACCGGTGACTTCGCCCAAAATCGTCGCTCCGCGCGCAATCGCCCCCTCACGCTCCTCAAGGCACAGCACCGCCGCGCCTTCAGACAATACGAATCCGCTACGATGGGCGCTGAACGGGCAACTGGCACGTTGAGGATCTGACGCCTCTTTACTCAGCGCCCCCAGCACGTCAATGTTCCAGATCGCACAGTGGCTTGTCAGAGATTCTCCGGCCCCTGCAAGCATCATCTGCGCCCTGCCGCTGCGGATCACTTCATACGCTTCACCAATAGCAATAGTTCCCGTCGCACAGGCAGCGACTACCGTATTCTGATAGCCATTTAGCCCCCAAAATTGACTACAGGCAGCGGTGGTAACGCTTGGCATGGAATAAAAACAGGTAAACGGAGAGGCGAGCCCTCTTGTCGCAAACTCACTCTGTGCATGGTAGCTTTCGTCCAGCCCTCCCCAACCGGTGCCCATGATCGCGCCGCAGTCTAAAGGGCTGTAGAATTCCTGCGGTGGCTCACCGCCAAAGGCCATTGCCATGGCCTGACGAGCCGCACCGAGCGTAAGCCGGGCAAAGCGTGGCAGCCGACGCCGTACCACGGCAGGAACGCCGCTCAGGCTCGGTTCGTTGTCCACCAGCCCCAGAAAGTAGGTTTTAATATTCCGCGCCGAGTTATCGACATAGCGATAGCCCAGGCGATAACGCATGATTGCCTGCCAGCTCTCATCTGCCGTGGCGCCAAGTGGGGTGACCGCACCATACCCGGTCACCACCACCCGCTTATATCCATCATTTCGCTTCATGTCTTATCATCCTGTATTGCGTGTCGCCTCCCTGTGCCAGCCAGAGCTGCAGCGTGGCGTAGAGGTAGTCGTATTGAGCCTGCGCAAGGGCATTCTCCAGGTTCAGCCGATCGTCCTGCGCGTTTAACAGCGTCTGAAAATCCACCGCCCCTGCGCGATAACGGCTTTGCGTCAGGGATAAACGCCGCTCGCTGAGGGTCAGCGACTGGTGAAGCCGAACGCGTTGTTCCTCAGCGCTCGATCGGTTTTCCATGGCATCGTCCACTTCGGCGAGTGCGCTGTAGGCGGTAGCGCGAAAAGCGATGGCTGCCTGTTTTATTGCTAAATCTGCCTGCGTGATGGTGAGCTGTCGGGTATTCCACTGAATAAAGGGCAGCGTCAGCGCGGTGCCCGTTGTGCGTATAGGATCGTGGAACCACTGGCTAAAGATCTGACTTCCGGCATTCAGGGAAGCATCAAGAGAAAGCGCGGGATAGAACTGCAATCGCGCCGCGTCATAGCCTGCCAGTGCTGCTCGCAGGCGGGACTCAGCAGCCTGAATATCAGGCCGGCGGGCAATCACCCGCAGCGGGGTATGTTGTGCAACTGGAACCTGCTGATTCACATCCAGCACGGTCGCTTCATCCGCGTGCTGTTCTGCCGGTCTGTTGAGCAACAGCGCCAGCGCATTGCGGGCGTTCTGCCGCTGCTGGTTCAGGAGGCGTAATTGATTCTGCCGCGTCAGCAGCGCCTGTCGGGATTGCAGTACATCAAGCTGACCGACCTTCCCTGCGTTGAACCATGATACGACCTGCTCAACGGTCTGCTGCGAGATTGCCAGACCGGCACGCTGATTACGGATCTGCTGGTTATAGAGGGCGATCCGCCAGTAAAGCTGAGCGGTGGTGCTGATGGTAGAAAGCACCGTTGCATGATAATCCTGCTCGCTCGCCAACGCCTGCCACTCGCTTTGCTCACGAATACGCGCCAGTTTTCCCCACAGATCCAGCTCCCAGGCGATGGAAATACCGCTGCTGTAGCTCTCCTGAGACGCCCCCCCGCTACGTACATTTTTGACGTTACTGGCCGCGCCGCTAATCGTGACGGCAGGCGTCATGTTAGTGTGGGTGAGCCCCGCCGTTACGCGCGCCTGCTGCAACGCGATCGCCGCCGCAGCCAGATCGTTATTGCTTACCAGCACCTGTTCAATCACCCGCGCTAATCGGGGATCGTCAAAACGCCAGCGGCTTTCAGCATTCTTATCCATTGCCGCAGGCCACTGGGTGGGCAACGACAGCAGCGGGCGCTGGAAGTCGCTGCGGGTTAATGCACCACATCCCGTCAGAAGTAACAGCATCGATAGCATCAGAAGACTTTTCATTCTCGGGCCAGCGCCTCGGTGGGATTGAGGCGGGCCGCGCTGCGCGCCGGAAAATAGCCAAACGTCAGGCCGATCAATGCGGAGAAGCCGCAGGCCAACAGCACCGGGAAAAGAGTAAAAACCATTGGGAACGCGTCGGTCACACAGGCGAAAAGCAGCCCAACTAACCACGATCCGAAAACCCCTGCCAGGCCTCCAAGGGCGCAAATCATCACTGCCTCAATCAGAAACTGGTTGAGGATGTCTGAGGGGCGTGCACCAACAGACAAGCGGATCCCAATCTCGTGTGTCCGTTCCGTCACCGACACCAGCATGATATTCATCACCCCGACGCCGCCCACCAGCAGGGAGATTGCCGCAATCGCGGTTATCAGCAGCGACATAGAGTCAGAGGTTTTCTGCATGGCGTTCGCCAGCCGATCGTCAGTCTGAACAAAGAAATCTTTGCGCCCATGCTCACGCAGCAGATGATGTTCCACACGCCGTGCCGCCTCATGCGGGTCCAGAGGCGGCTGAAAACGCAGAACCAGGGATTCCAGCGGTTTTTCACCCGTAAGCCGCTGCTGCAAGGCAGTATGAGGTACCCATGCGGCCATAAACCCACCCACCACTTTTGGTCCGGGGCGAGATGCAACACCGATCACCCGCCATGGCGCACCGGCAATCTGCACGATCTCGTTGAGCGGATCTTCTCCACCGGGAAACAGCGTATCGCGACCGGTTTCATCGAGGATCAGAACCGGTTCACCTTCAGCAACATCGCGCGCGGTAAAACCGCTACCCTGCACAAACCGCAGACCTTGCAGGGTGAAAAAGTCCTGCGAAACGCCGGACAGCAACATTGAGGAGTCTAAGCCCTTGCGAACGGCCAGCATGGTGGTGCTGATGACCGGCGAAACGCCCATAATCCAGGGAAGAGCCTGCAGGCTGCGCACGTCGTCCAGCGACAGCGCGCGCGCCATGTCCGGGCGCGTGTTGCCCCATCCGGTGCCGGGTCGGATCTCCAGCGTTGTGTTTCCCAGCTTGCCGATCTCATTCATGATCGCCTGCCGGGCGCCTTCGCCTGCCGCCATTGATGACACAACTGACGCAATACCGATGATGATCCCCAGCATAGAGAGAAACGCACGCAACCGGTGCCCGAGCAACGAACGCCAGGCCATGCGGACAGATTCGTGAAGGCGACGATGTAACGACGCGCGCCCGTTATCCTGCTCCGGCAACGGAACAGACGCATGAGCAGCGGTGTGCTGGACGTCGCTGATAAGTCGTCCGTCTCCGATCTCGATAGTGCGCTGTGCCTGCCGGGCGACGTCGCGATCGTGGGTAACGATAATCACCGTATGCCCTGCCCTGTGCAGTTGGTGGAATACCTCCATTAGCGCCTTGCCGCTGAGGCTGTCGAGCGCACCGGTAGGTTCATCCGCCAGGATGACATGCGCGCCGTTAATCAGCGCCCGGCAAACGCTCACTCGCTGCTGCTGACCACCGGAAAGCTGGGCAGGACGGTGCTGTAGCCGGTCTTCCAGCCCAAGCTGACGCGCAAGTCTGTGCGTGCGTGCGTGACGTTCCTGTTCAGGCATGGCGGTATACAGCGCAGGGATAGCAATATTTTCTTCCGCCGTCAGATAGGGCATCAGGTGGTACCGCTGGAAAATGAATCCCAGATAGCGACTGCGCAGGTCGGCCAGATGAAGGCTGTCAGCGTTATGTACCGGCGTGCCGTTTATCAGTACCTCGCCCGAGGAAGGCCTGTCCAGGCAACCAATAATATTCATCAGCGTGGACTTTCCCGAGCCGGACGCCCCCACGATCGCTACCATCTCCCCGGGATAGATGGTCAGTGAAATATTGTTCAACGCCGCCAGCGTTTGCGTTCCTGCATGAAAGGTACGGCAGACCCGCCGTAGCACGATAATCGGCTCCATCCGCTATCCCCTCACCTTATTCTGCGCCAGCACGACCCGATCGCCCGCCTGTAATCCGTCCAGCACTTCTGCATACTGCCGATCGTTGATACCAATGCGGACCGCGCGGGGTTGCGGTAATCCGTTTTCAAGGATGGTAACGGTGTAACGCCCGGCATCCAGCGCCTGACCTAGCGCGGCAACCGGAACGCGCAGAGCATTTCTGGCCTCGGCAATCTGGATAAATACCTGTGCCGTCATGGACGTTTTAAGTTCGCGCCCGACGTTAGGCACTTCAAATGTCCCGGTGTAGTAGACCGCCATCGCCTGCTGGTTCCCTCCAGCGCCTCGCTCACCGGAGCCGTCCAGCGTCTCCTGTGGTGCAGGCTGTACAAAACCCATGATGCCGACGTAGCGTTTTTCCGGATTAGCTATTACATAGAAACTTAGCGGCTGGCCGGGGCGTATTTTTTGTACGTCGGCCTCTGAGATGCGCGTTTGTACCTGCATCGTATCGAGGTTCGCCAGTACCAGAATGGTCGGCGCGGTTTGCGAAGAGACAATAGTCTGCCCCTCCCGGGTCACGATGCCCAACACTTCACCGTCGACAGGAGCGACGATGCGGGTATAGCTCAGGTTGGCCTGCGCTGCTTTCACCGCCATTTCAGCCTGAGCAATCTGCGCGTCGCTCACCTCGACCTGCTGCACCTGCACAGCATATTGCGCGTTGGCCTGCTCAAGCTCGCTGCGCACCCCCGAGCCGTCGCGAAGCATCATCCGCTGGCGGTCGCGTTCCTGACGGTAACGCAGCAGCGTGGCCTGCGCCGACAGTTTTTGCGCTCTGGCACTGGCCAGCTGAGCCCGTGCGTTTTTCAAATCAGACTCCTGCAAAGTCGGATCAATTTCCGCCAGCAGTTGGCCTTTTTTTACCTTTTCTCCCTGGCGAACGTACAGCTTACGCAACTGGCCGTTGACCTGAGCACCGACGTTAACCTGTACCGCCGGTTTCAGGATCCCCGTCACCAGCACGACCTTTTTAATATCGCCGGTGCCGATCGTTTCCAGCGGTAAAGCGTCGTGCGGTGAGGTTGTGTCCATCGTCAGCCAGGCTGCTGTTGACGCAACGGCAAGCACCAGAATGCAGCTCAGCACAACCCAACGATAATCAGGCTTCATCACGGCTCTCCCTCAGGCTGAGCTTGCCTGCGGCCAGCTGATAAATCCTCTGAAAGTTCGTCAGAACCTGCTCGCTATGGGAGACCACGATCAGCGATTTTCCGCTTTTCCGGCAATGCGCGTGGATCGTCGCCATCACAACTGCGGCGGTATCATCGTCAAGATTGGCGGTCGGTTCATCGAGCAATAAAACCGGGCGTGTACTGTACATTGCGCGCGCCAGCAACAGACGCTGGCGCTGGCCGAGCGAAAGCGCCGCGTGACTTTCGCGGATCAGGGCGTCAATCCCCCCCGGTAATGCACGCACCACGTCACCCAGCGCAAGGGAATCAAGCAGGGCTTCAATCCGTGCACGATCGCGTGTCCGGTAGCGCGTGTCGAATAATGTGATGTTTTCACGCACCGAGGTATTAAACAGAATGTCCTCCTGGCTTTGCAGGAAAACATAGTGCGCCAGCTGTGCAGCCGGGAGTGCAGTTCCTGCGGCATAACATTCGCCCGCCTGCGGAGTTAACAGCCCGGCAATCAGCCGCAATAAGGTGCTTTTGCCCGCGCCGGACCCGCCCACGATCGCGATGTGTTCACCTGCCCCTAACGAAAATGAGATGGATGACAGGAGGGGGTTCGCGGGATCGTAGCCGTAACACCATCCCCTGAAAGCCAAATCCGGTGCCCTTTCTGCAGGTCGCTGTAGCGCCAGAGACGAGCGGGCCTCCTCTTCACGTGGCGCAAACAGGGCATGAGCACGGGTGTCGATCACGTGTAATTGCGATTTCTGAATGATGGCGTAGAAGATCCGCGTCACATATGAGGTGAAGATTTGCCGCAGAAAGCTGTAGGCAAAAAAATCGCCAAGGGAGATCTGTTTGCTGTGGACCATCGGCAGCACCACCAGCATAAACGCCACCATTTCCAGGCTTCCGCTAAGCTGATACAGCCCTTCTTTTACCTGCTGATAAACTTTCTGACGCTGCAGACACGCGTATAAATCGCGGCTCAAGGCGGCAAACTGCCCCTGACGCTGGCTTTCCAGCGCGGCGGTTTTTACGGTCAGGATGCCCTGTATGGTCTCCATGAAAAAGTCATTCAACGCGGCGCTTTTCAACTGGAGCTGCTGGGTATACCAGCGGTCGCGGATCACGGCCCAGACGCTGATGATCCCCATCACCGTGACACCGATAGCGGAGATCGCCGCCAGTACAGGGGCAATCCAGAACATGATTGCCAGGGCGATCGCGCCGATCACCCAGTCGGAACGCAGCCCGTTATCCAGCTCAATTTTTTGTAGCAGGCCCATCTGCCAGGCAGTGAAACGGCTGAAGATCTCCCCCGGAGCACGTCTTTCAAAAAAACGAAGCGGGTTCTGAAGCAAACGAGAAAACCCAGCGCCGCTGTTAAGCAGTACAAAGCGTTTGATATAACGCTCGCTGAGCACTCGCACGCCCAGCGCCATCAGGGAAGCCGCCACAAACGCCAGCATAAACCACCCGTACGGAAAGGCGCTGTTTTCTACGCTTGAGAACGCCTGGTTGATGGCGCCACTCACCATCGTTGGCATCAGAAACAGCGTCAACGATACGAGGAAGGTCAATATCATCAGCCGATAAATGCCCGACACCTGCGCCGTCTCCTGAAGGCTCATCGCCCCCGGCACGCTTCGCGTTTTTGTGGGTAACGCAAGATGGGGCTCGGCCGTCTGCTCCTGGCCGCGATCAACGATCAGCGCGTAGCCGCTGATCTCCTGCTTAAGCGCAGCGAAAGGCAGCCACTGTTCGCCTATCGCTGGATTCATTACACAGACATGGCTACCTTTTCGCCATGCGAGCAGGACATAATGGTTCGCGCCATAATGTAAAATAGCGGGCAGCGGCAGATCGCTCAGCTCATCGTGTTCGAATAATACCGGCGTCGTCGTGATACCGAGACGTGTCAGAATGTTCATCAACGCGTCCAGCGAGGTGCCGTGATCGGATGCCGGAAAAATATCGCGCAGCGTTTCCAGAGAAACCGTTTGTCCTTGCGTTTGTGCCAGCATCGCCACGCATGCCAGCCCGCACTCGTTAGTCTCTTCCTGAAAAATCAGATTCGGGATCGTGGTTGTCATGTTTATCGTTAATGATTAATAAAGTAGAGAGAATGGCTGTGCCACAAAAGCCATTCCTGCGGATGTTCACGCAGGGTTGATTCGATAACCCTGGGCAGAACACCAGCAACGTTTAGACTGCTCACCGGAGGATGAATGTGGATGCGCAGCCTGTTGTCATAACTCAGGTGGTAAAACACCACCTGAGCCGCAACAGCACCAGCAAGGCGCACAACGCCGCTGTGCAGCTTCGCGCTGCGTCCGAATAAACGACACGGCAGTTTCGCCGCCAGACTCCCTTCAGCCTGCAGGGTGTAATCTGGGGAAATATCAGGAAAAATAATCATATTCTGCTGCCCGGTGGCGACTTCAGTGATATGCGCCATCAGGCTACTGGCAAGCGCGTTGTTCTCCTGATGGATAGAGCAGTAGGAAAGCGCAATCCCGCCCAGGGCACGGGCGCGCGCGTTATACAGTTCTGCACTGGAGGAGACCAACGCGCAGGCCTTTCCTGGCGTAACGCTGGCACCGACGATAGCGGCTAATACGTCCGAAACCGTATGAAGCGGAGCCAGAATACAGGGCGTTTTTTGCTGGTGCAGCGGTGCAACCACCGCTTCCAGTTCCGCCGTACACTCACGGATTTGCTGAAGTAGTCCCGCGTTTTGCCCCCAGGTGGCAGCCTCTTCCAGAAGGCGTCGACGCACCGCAATCCAGGCCACGTCTATCCGGCCGTTTTGACCCGTCAGGCAGCGGTAGTTTTCGTTTGCTACCGCGTTTCGAAGATGAAATAAACGTCCGGTCAATCGCAACGCACAAAGCCCTTTCGCCACGACCAACAGTACGGGAAGAGGTCCGTAGCGCACCATTTTCCGCAGGAGAAATAACGCGGTCCGCGAAAGACTGTGCCGAAGGTCGACAATTCTTTCGGCGCTGTTCTTAAAACCGAACACGCTCCAGAGAATAAAAATTCTGACCACGAAATTATTTATCCTCTTTCAGCAATTTCAGCATACGCTGTGCAAATGTCGGAAACTCGCTATCCTGGGCAACTACATAGCGTTTATTAATTATGAACATCGGCGTAGCGCTGATATTATAGTGCTCGGTAATAGCCGTCATTTCGTTGAGCCGATCTTTTACCGCCTTGCTGTAACGCAGCTTTTTAAATTTACTGACATCGATGTGATTTTTTACCAGCCAGGCGTCGAGATTTTTTTCATTGGTGAGGTCGATGTTTTTCGTGATAATGGCGTTATATGCACTCTCCCGAACAGTCTTTTCTACCCCCATAGCTTCCAGCGTGGCAAAAACAGGCGCCCAGACGGCAAGGCCATTATTATCACCTGCGATATGTATAGCGGTAAATGTGCTGCCCTGCGGTAGAGCCCGTGAAAATTCAGTCAGATTGTCTTCGTTCGCCGCACAATAATGGCAGCCATAAGACATTACTTCGATAATACCGTAGGGTTCTTTTATTGGACTTTTGGCTAGTTGTTCGCTGCTGACTTCCTGAAACGCCTGGGTCTGCGAGTCATCTTTTGCAAAAGAACTAAAGACAAAAATATGGTAATAAAGCACTGTAATCAGCGCTGAAACCATAACCAAAAACAAGGAGTAGGCTATAAGCGTAACGCGTGTAAATTGAGTCACCAGTATATTCTCGTCAGAAGTAAAGAAACCTGGAGGCGGAATCCCCCAGGCCAGAGTCGATTAATAACGGTTCGGGATGCCGCCACATTTGCTGGAATCAGCATCCTGCATAGAGGTGGTACAGCCGTGTTTATCCGTACAGGTGGTTATCTGCTTACAGGAAGTTACGCCACCGATCGTGACGTTCTGATAGGTGATTTCACAGGTTTTACAGGTTCCACCTACAACGTTAGCTGCTTCGACTACTGTCAGTTTTTTCATATTCATTTCCTTACTCAGATTTAATTGAAGTGCCATAATTTGCACCGATAATTCGACAAATCGTTCTGCCGAAAATGTTTCACAGGATCAGGGCATCATGCCTCTGAACGCTGAGAATAAGGCGATGTTGTTTCTGATATTCAATCTTTTCATTAGATGCCGTTTGATATAACTCAGGCGACGGACATCTACATTAATCTCACCGGAGATTTGCGACAGTGACTTTCCTTTAAATAACTCTTCTATTAACCACCACTCATTTCCTGAAATCGTAGGTTCCACGTCCCGGTTAAAGAGTTTTCGTCGCGTATAGCTCACCAGAGAGGGGCTGAAGCAATATCCCTGACACCTGTGTTGCAGAAGCTCCTTAAAATATAACGTTATGCTTTCCATACTTTCGCTTTTTAAGAGCCAATGGGCGGTTGGGAATATGGCATAAAGTGCAAAGAAAATGGGCATATGGTGCTTACCCAATAAAATAACCATTTTTTTATTTTCATGCTGATAGCATTCCTTCATTATTTGCAATGTATGAATTCGTTCTCGCGGCAGGCTATCCACATCACAGAGGATCCATGCGCAACACTCATCATTAACCCGACGCTGAAGCTGAGTGATAAGCTGTTCATAATCATCCGTTACGGTATATAAAGCTTCCGTCGTTTCAGCAAGTAAACTGGTAATAAGTATTCTAATTCCTTGCGAATAAAAGATGTTTTTATCGTAAAGAAAATACTGATGATTCATGTGTCACTATCCTGTTAACGCCGCTACTGATAGTTCAATGTATAATTGGCAGTGGCGGTAAATGGCCCTGCGGTTATCGTTCCATTTGTTAAGGCATCCGGCTCGGCTTCAATAAAAGCCAGAAAGCTCAGCCGTATTAGCGTGTCGTTAAGAGGGGTTGGACGGGTCGCAACGTTCAGACGCACGGGCGTTTCATCGGCTTCCAGCAGACCAATCCCAACCCCTCCCGCATTCCCGGGGGGAGTTGCGTTGATTGCCAGTCGATCCGCCAGGTTTGCGTTAGCGACGCCACTGAAAGTTACCGTTACCGCGTCAAACACGTTCGGATTACAGTCCTGCAATTGAATGGTGAAGGGTACGGGCGTCGTTTTTCCGCTGCCAGACAACGATTTTGTAGATATTTCACCAAAATCGACCTGCACGCGTTCTGACTCTGGTGCAATACTGCACGGATAAGCCATGACCACCCCTTTAAAGCTGAGATCGCCACCGGTC
Source organism: Enterobacter cloacae complex sp. P40C2 (assembly GCF_014930695.1). NCBI lineage: Bacteria > Pseudomonadati > Pseudomonadota > Gammaproteobacteria > Enterobacterales > Enterobacteriaceae > Enterobacter > Enterobacter cloacae complex sp. P40C2. Next base: position 511,054 of record NZ_JADBRP010000002.1, read on the forward strand.
AACTCGGCCTTTGCCCAGGCTGGTAATACTGAAACTACCGTCAACAAACAGGCGAGGATAATTGTCATGCGATGCATATTCCCTCCTTACTGGAATTCAGCCACAACGGTTGCAGACGCGTGAAAATCACCTTCAGGGATCGATGAAGCGACGCTTTTGGCCACCGGAGCGGCAGTGAGGTTCCAGTCGCCCTGGTTGTTGGAAAATCCCGGCACGTTATAGAACGTATTTGGCACCACGGGGTTGCCCTGGGTATCGCGCAGCGCAATACCCAGCTCTGAACGATCGGTTGCTCCCTGCGTACTCAGGTACTTACCGTCTTCAAATGCCGGGTTAGCCTGCTGGATCCCCAACCTGATATTGAGTGCTCCCTGAGAAAAACTGCCGCCCTGGCATTTCACGTGTATCGGTACGTTCTGACTGTAATTGATACCGTTCAGGCGACTACCTGTCCCAGGGATGTTGCCGAAATCAACGACGATAGGCGTACCCTGATTGACGATGCATTTATCTGGAACGGTGACGACGCCGGAGGCAATGGTAACGCGCGACAGCGGGGTTTGCCCCATCACGCCAGGCCCCAGACGACCGTAAAGTGTCGCAATTTCAGAGCCCTGTAAATTCACCCCGTTGATAATGGGCCTGGTGATCATAAAGGTCACCCTTCCCTTCGCGCCGGACGCAAACTGGTTGGACAGGACGGTGCTCGGCGGGTTGCAGTAGTTCTGATTGACGTTGTTTGAAACACTGTCGAACGGCACGGTTTTGTACTGTTGCAGGTTACCGCCGATATAGATCTCAATTTTCACGTCCATATACTCATTGAGCTTGAGATAACCCGTCGTCATTCCAGATTGGGTCAGCGTCGCCTTCGATGTGTAATACACTGGCTGGTTAACCATAGGCTGCGTGCAGTAAGCCCGGCCCTGGAACATCCCTGCCAGGTCAAATTCATCCGTAACCACAGCGCCGACCTGATTGTTGGTAATATCCTGATTATTAATATTAATAAGATATTCGTAGGTGCCATTCACCGCCTTAATCTCGCCGTCCACTTCGGACCATGCCGTCCCGGGTGTCCCAAGCGTGCACATCGCCAGTAGGGCTGCATAAGGATAAGGATATTGCATCTTCAGGCTCCTTCCTGATTAACCCTGCTGGGCCGCTGGTAGCGCTTTACAGGTATTGCCATCGCAACGATATTTCAGCGCCGGATGCCCGCCATAATCGTTCACAAACATCATGGAAAACTGGCTAACGTTTGGGTCTGTTATCGCAAACTGCTGGCTCGACCTGGGGGCAATCATAATCCCCGGAAACTGCGTGATCTTCTGCCCATCATCTTTGGTCAGGTTAAGGATTGTGACGTAGTAAGGCGTTGGGTTCTGTGCTGTCATCTGACCGGCATTTTTATGAAACACCACCTGATCCTGCCAGATATCTCCCTTCATCTTCGGGATCACGGACGCCGGACGGTAAAACAGCTTAATGCGTGACTGCATAGCCAACTGTAGCGTATTGGGCTTTTCCGGCTTAGGCGGTATCTCCCTGACATTGAGATAGAAAAGGCTCTCTCTATCCTTCGGCAATTTGTCTATGTCGGCCGTTTTAGTCACGCGCGCGATCCCTTTTTGCCCCCCGTTGATGCGCTGTAACGGCGGTAAAACAATCAGAGGCGAGGAGATCTTGTTGCCCTTTTCATCCTCCACCCACGACTGAGCGAGGAAAGGAATATCCGGACTGGTATTTGAAAGATTGGCACTGGATGATGCATCTTTCTCCGTAATAATAAGGCGAGTCCGATCCAGAGAAACTCCCGCCTGGGCGCAGCTTCCCACCATACTCAAAACACACGCCGCCATCAGATAACCATTCTGTCTTTTCTTGCTCATTTTTGGCCTTTATTACAGTGAGATAACATGTCTACAGGGTTTTACGGCACGGCAATAACGTGTCCGAATGGCCATTGTTTATGCTCGGCGGGATTGTGACCTTGCATTGCTGTTTGCCGCCCCACAAAACGTTCAGGGTTTCATTAGCATTGACGCCGGAAAGCCAGGCCTTACCGTCCTCAAGCACCATCGCGACGCTAACGCCATCGGTGTTGTAAATTTCCGCTCCGAATGGCGGAACGCTGTTGTCCGCAAGCCGTACCGTACCCATCATCTTCATCCCCTTCGCGATGCCGAAAGCCTGATAGCCAATGGCGCCTTCCGTCAGAGTGGTCGTGCTGATGGATTTTGCCGGTTCGATATCGCTGTCCATTGCATCGACATCCACACGTGTATCAAAGCTGTTGTAGCTCACCACGTCCGGTACTACGGCGATACCGAAGCGGTTCGTTCGAGACTTTTCACCGTTAAGCGGCACACCGCTAATGCCGTTGGTATCGACCATGACGCGGGCCGTATTCATCGTTGCCCCGCTGTTATGCATAGCCGCTCCATGGCGGGTTGCCGTAAAACCGCCGCGCAATGTGGTGCTTAGCGCCATGAACTCATTCTGCTGATAGCTGGCATTAGTATTAATTTCAGCCAACTGAGAACGATGCAGGTAATAGCCATCTACGCTGGCGTTGCCGTTCTGGCTGGCACCCGCGCGAACCCGCCACAGGTTATTGAAGTCGCTGTTATCGGTGTATGAGGCCATCGGGCTGCTCTTACCGTTAGTGGTCTGGATATCCAGCCCCGCCCACGTGTTATCGCCTATCGGCACGGAGAGGGAGAAAGATATCGCGTCATCCTGGCGTCCCTGATAATCGGTACGGTAAGCGGAGAGATTGGCGGTAATACCGCTGATATCACCGATACGGAAGGCGCGGCCCACCGACAGGCCGTAGCGATCCTGGCTGCGTTTATTCCAGTAGTTTTGATGAGTCCAGGTGAGAAAAAGGGTTGTTGCCTTGCCCGCTTCGCCTGCCCAAAATGTTTTACTTCCGGTGAGGGTATAGAGCTCTTTTTCACGTCCTCTTTGGTCATAACCTTCGTAACGCTCATCCAGGTACTGTGCCATCGAACGGAAGTCTTCCTCCGAGAAACGGTAGCCCGCAAAAGTGATTGAGCTGTTGTATTCATCAAAGGTCTTTGCGTAACTGAGCTTGAATGAGGTGCCTTTCAGGCGTTTACCGTCAGGCTGGCGACTCCATGACTCGGTGGCATCGACGGAAATAGCCCCAAAAGCATTCAGATCGCGCCCAATACCCAGCGAGGTCGCCGTGTAGGCTTCGCCCGAAGACTGCAAACCTCCGTACAACGACCAGGCGTTGCTGATCCCCCAGGAGAAATCGCCGGAGAGGAATGATGGCCCCTTCAGGGAGTGGTCGTAACGGGACGGAGTACCGCCAGCGAGGTTGTAACGTACGTAGCCCGGACGGGTGAGATACGGGATGTTGGCAGTGTTCACCTGGAAAAGGGAGACAGAACCATCCTGCTCCTCAACGCGTACGTCGAGCGTTCCGCGTACCGAGCTGCGTAAATCCTGAATATTGAATGGACCAGCGGGCACCGTGGTTTCATAAATCACTCGTCCACTCTGGCTGACAGTCACTTTGGCATTTGAGCGGGCAATACCGTGGATCTCAGGCGCATAGCCCTGTAGAGCAGGTGGCAACATGCGCTCGTCACTCGCAAGATTGATCCCGGTGAAACGTAAGGTATCGAAAACCTGTGAGTTCAGGTAAATCTCACCCAGCGTCAGTTTCGCCGCCATCAACGGCAGTGGTCGATAAGCGTAGATCTGATTCCAGTCGAAATCGGATTGATGGTCCTGGCTGTAATAGCTGGTCTGGTATTCTCCCCGAACCCGCCAGCCCCCCACATTGGCTCCAGCCTGGCCGTACCCCGATAGTGCACTGTAGCTTTCATGCTCGTTTAACTGACGGGTAAGCTGCCCGTTCAGGCTGTAATCAAAAATCAGACCGGCAATACCTTCATCCCAGCGTTCAGGCGGCGTCCAGTCAGGATCGTTATATTTCATCCATGCCTGCGGCACGGTAATATCAAGCACGCCGGCATAGTTGCTTAATTTCGCCCCTGGCAGACGATGTAGCGAATAGCAGTTCTCGTAGATCTGAGTAGCCTGTAAACGCGCGTCCTCCTTGAGCGCAAGTTTGTCCAGCAACTCGCCGCTTATGCACGGCAATGAACGTTTTTCTCCAGGCGCTTCGACATAACGAATTTTCTCTTGCCCTACCGACTGACCGTTAATACGGATATCCAGCAGATAGTCTCCCGGTGTGACATAGTTGGCTGTCGCAAATCGCGACAGATCGATATGTGTGCGGTCCGCAGCGTCCAGGACATCGGTATTAAACTCAATACGTTCCTCTGCACTGGCCATTGCGGTATAGCAACTGGTCATGATCAGAAGAGCTATCATCGTCAGATTAGTTTTTAATTTTCCCGACATCATCCCCGCCCTGAACAAATCCATTAAAAACGTCCTGTATTCCACAGCGAATTTTTATTGTGTTAGTTACGATACGTAAGCAAACTGATAAGTGCTTATGTCTTCTCGTCTTAATGCGTTATGCACTACATACGGAAATAAAATAGTTTTACGAACAGATTTTTATTATGCTAATTTTAAAAAGTGCGGGAAATATTCCCGCACTTTGTACGTTGTGCGAATTACTGGTAAGCAATCTCGAAATTAACCGTGGACTGGAAGGAACCCGCTGTTACATTCGCGTTTGTACTTTCTGCTTTTACGTATGCCACGAACGGGATAGCGTTAGCGCCATCGACCAGCTGCACAGGAGTGGTTGCCGTACCCCATACCACGTCCTGACTGGCGCTGTCACGCAAACCAATGCCTGCACCAGACGCCGTACCCGAGGTAAAGGCTGCCAGAGAGGCATCTGTTGGGTTTACGCTGGTTGGGGTATATGTCACTTCAGCCGTTTGCGCTACGGTAGTATCGCAGTGTTGCAGTTCGATATTCTGGTGTACGTTTCCGGCGTGTGCTCCGTTAGCCAGCGCAGAAACAGGAATCTGACCAAAATCGACGCTTACCGGGCTTGAACCTGGCGCCAGACCGCACGCGGTGTTCACCAGCTCACCCTGGAATTCAATTTGGCCTGTCGTCGTGTCAGCGAATACAGACACCGATCCCAGAGCGGCGGTAAAAGCCGCTGCCATAGCAATTTTATTCAGTTTCATAACAATATCCTGTTTGTACTAATATCCTGAGAAATAAGGAGGCAGCATACCGCGATCGATATATATCGCGACTGTAATTAACTCCTTGTTTGTCCGGGAAACGTTATGGCAATCTTTAAGGTCGCCATATTTTTAATTACCACCGTTTCTTCGAACTGATAGAAATGCTATCAAATCAAAATTTCAGTACAAAGCAATACATTTGATGTGGAATATATACGCATTGTTAATTCGCGGGGATGCGAAGGGCAGGAGTTATATGTCGCAAAGAGTAATGATTAATCCTAATTTCATGACGTTTTTATAAAGGAATAATTCTCCTGATCTGAAATCAATTAAGATAATTCGTAGAAGAAAATACGAATAGATTTAATAACACAGAATATGCATTTGGCTGGAATGTCGAGTCTGCAAGCGAAAGGTGAGAAAGTTTCAAGGAGGGGACGGTGCGGTCTGAAGGCCTCTTTCACAGGAAGAGAGGAAAGCATAAAGCAAAAAACCCCGCACCTTACGGTACGGGGTTCTTCTTGATTGATGCCTGGCAGTTCCCTACTCTCACATGG